>NZ_JBSGJZ010000006.1:0-305826 GCF_053605825.1 Saccharopolyspora sp. NPDC003752
TTGCGCAGGTGGGCCAGTGTCAGCAGCGCCTGCTGGTGTGCGGGAAGTTTGCGCCAGCGGGAACCGATCTTCTGGTGATGCGCCCGCAGCGCCTCGGCGACATACCGCAGGGTCGTGCTGGACAGATCGATCGCCGAGGGATACAACAACACGCGAGGCTCCTGGTGGCTCCTGGGTTGATCTTGGTCGACGATCCATCTACCAGGAGCTTCACCATTTCCCCCGCAGCGACACGCCTTCCCGCCCACCTCACCTGCAAAGATCAGGATGAAAAAGGCTCAATGGAAATCAGAGGTTCGATTTCCATTGAAATTGCGGAAGGTGACCCGAGCGGGGGTCACCCGCATCCACGCCCAAGCCCCGCGCATGCCGGGAGCCGGAACAGGCTTGCGCGATGCGGCAGGGGGTTCAGCGCCGGGGCCTGGCGACGCCGAAGCGGCTGAGCAGGTCGTCCTCGATCCGCCCGAGCTCCGCGTCGACCGCGCGGTGCGCGGACTTCCGCCGCTGCGCGGGCATCCGCTCCGCGGCCCGCACGGCGCTCGTCAGCTGCGCCAGCCGCGTCGCCGTCCGCTCCGCGTACTGCTCCGCGACGGCAGCCTCCTCGCCGCTCGCCGACTGCTCGCGGAGCTCGCGCAGCGCTTCGCCGTCGCCGGCGATCCGCGCGTGCAGCGCCGCGCCCCGGCCGGTGAAGCTGCCCAGCTGGTCCACCGGCACGCCGAGCCGATGCGCACGCATCCGCTCGTAGCGCTCGCGCGCCACCGACACCGCGTGGATCGCGAACGGCGCGATCACCGGGCCGACCACCTTGGCCACCCCGATGATCTTCTTGGCGTTGCCCGGGGTGATGCGCCCGTGCTCGCCCTTCTCGATCGCCTTGGCGGCCTTCTTGTCCGCCTTCTTCGCCGCCTTGACGGCCTTGCGGGAGCCCTTCGTGCCCGTCTTCCGGACCCCGCGTCCGGTCGTGCGCTTCCTCACCGCGGCCGACACCTCCCCGTCCTGCGCTGGCGTTGCGATCACCTTAAGACCGGACCTCGGGCGGCACGACATCGAGCTGCGCCCGTTCGGGCACGGTGGGTAGTCGCCTCAGGGACGTGTCACCGGGGTGATGGGCGCGTCTGTCGGAGCGACGGCATACGCTTCACACGTGAAGGAGAAGGTGCTGCTCGACGCGGGCGTCGTAACACGGTGCCGTCGACGCGTGCACCTCGAGAACGATCCGGCGCAGGACGAACCGCCAGCGCAGATGGATCTGGGCATCGAGCAGCGCATCGCCGATGCCCAGGAACACCGCCGGTACGTCGCGAAACTGCTGGGCAACGCGTTCGGCGAGGACTGGGTGGAGATCCCGCGCGGGGCCGCAGCCGGTCGCGAGGAGCTGACGCTCGCCGCGATGCGCGCAGGCACGCCCTACATCTCCGCCGCCCAGCTGCCCGCCGACCCCACCGGCGGCCGTCGCGGCTCGGTCGACCTGCTGGTGCGCAGCGGCGACGGTTACGTTCCGGTGCTGGTGGTGCGCCACAAGATCACCGATCCGGGCAGCGGTGCCCGGGTGTCGCCGATCGACCGGCCGGTGCCGGCGGCCGCCCGCATCGACCAGGCCCGCAAGGTGCGGGCGCAGCCCCGCGACCAGTTGCGCCTGGCGCACGCCCTGCGGCTGCTGGAGGCGTGCGGGATGAGCGCGGCGCCGAACCTCGGCGGCGTGATCGGCGTCGAGGCCGACGTGGTGGTCTGGCACTACCTGGACGTGCCGAACTGGCCTGGCGGCCGCACCGCGATCGCCGAGTACGAGGCGCGGTTCGCCGATCGCCTGGCGGTGGCCTCGGCGGCCGCCGCGGAGGCGGAGCCGCTCGCGCTGCCTTCGCGGATCAACGAGTGCAAGGGCTGCCCGTGGTGGCCGACCTGCGAGGCCCAGCTGCGCGAGGGCCGGGACGTCAGCCTGGTCGTGCGCGGCGAGGACGCGGTTGCGCTGCGCGAGGTCGGCGTGTCCACAGTGGATGAGCTGGCCGCGATGCCGCTTTCGGAGGCGGAATCGCTGCCGCTGACCGGGGTCCGCAACACCGACGCGATCCTGCTCGCCAAGGCGTGGCTGCGGAACCTGCCGCTGGTGCGGCGCGTCCGCGACCTGTCGGTGCCGCGCGCGGACGTGGAAGTCGACGTGGACATGGAGAGCTACGCCGACGCCGGGGCCTACCTGTGGGGCTGCTGGCTGTCCGGCGCGGACATCGGCGAGGAGCCCGGCTACCGGGCGTTCGTCAGCTGGGAACCGCTGCCGTCCGACGACGAGGCGCGGTCCTTCGCGGAGTTCTGGACGTGGTTCGGCTCGGTGCGCCGCCGCGCGTACGAGCGGGGCCTGAGCTTCCGCGCCTACTGCTACAACGAGCTCGCGGAGAACCGCTGGATGCTCGCCTCGGCCGAGCGGTTCGCCGGCAAGCCGGGCGTGCCCTCGGTGGCCGAGGTGCGCGAGTTCATCGGCTCGGCCGAGTGGGTCGACCTGTTCGCGTCGGTGCGGGAGCAGTTCCTGTGCCCGAACGGCAAGGGCCTGAAGGTGATCGCGCCGAGCGCGGGGTTCGGCTGGCGGGACGCGGAGGCCAGCGGCGAGAACTCGATGCGCTGGTACCGCGACGCGGTGGGCCTCGGCGGCGGTGTGCAGGTGCTGTCCCAGCGCGACCGGATCCTCGACTACAACGAGGACGACGTCCGGGCGACCTGGACGATCCGCCGCTGGATGACCTCCGAAGCATCCAACGAGATCCCCTACGCAGCCGACCTCTGACGGCTTCGGTGCGGTAGTCCGCAATTTCCATTGAAATCGAACCTTCGATTTCAATGGAAATTGCGGCGGAACCTGGATCGGGGCGGTGGGCCGGACAGGGGGAGGGGTTGCCCGGCCCACCTCGACGGTCTGGCGCCTGAGGTCGGGGAGGGGGCGTCAGACCGGGTTCAGGGATGCGGCCGCAGGTGGTGTCGGCCGGTGGTCGCGACTTCGCGTTGTCGTTCCGCCTCGACGGCTTCGATCAGCTGCCAGACGTTCAACGCGCCATCGCCCGCACCGGCGTGCTGCGCGCGCGGAGCGCGGACCAGCAGCATGCTCGCGATCAGCACGTTGACCAGGACCAGAGTGCTCACCTGAAGCCAGAACATGGGTTCTCCTTGCCTTGAAGTTGACGTTTCCGCTGCTCAATGCCCGTGAGTGTTTTGGGGTGCCATAGCGCCCCAAAACACTCACGGACCCGGGGCCCACCGGGCGCTGATGCGCCGCCAGCAGTCCATGCAGGTGTCCTCGTTGATCCACTCCAGCTCCCGTGGCAGCCGCTGCACCTGCCACGCTTCGACCTCCACGCCGCAGAAGGAAGTCACCGCCGCATGCGGCCCGGCCCGCTTCGCGGTCACGCCGAACGCATGCCGCCCAACCCCCACCGGCCGCCAAAACCAATCCACCAGGGCAAATTCCGACATCGCATCCTCCGAGTCAAAGGACCGACAACCGCTTCTCGAGATCTGATCATGGCATTGAGGAACGGTCATGGTTACCGGTAACCGATACTGTTCGTCACATTGTGTGATCCATTGATCGAGACCGGTGCGGCAAGATTCGATCCATGTCTGAGAGCCCGACTGCACGTCGCCGAGCCCAGGGCCAAGCCCTGCGCGAACTTCGAGAGGCCGCCGGAAAGTCCGCAAAGGACGCTGCCGACGAGCTGGAGTGCTCCGAGTCGAAGATCAGGAAGATCGAGCTCGGAGACGTGCCTACCAAGCGGGCCGAACTCGATGCGCTGCTCCGGTTCTACGAGGCATCGCAGGAAGACGTCGACGAGGTCAAAACACTTGCGAAGGGCGCGAATCAGCGCGGTTGGTGGCAGGCCTACCGGGGTGCCGTGCCGCGATGGTTCCGCCGCTACGTCGGACTTGAATCAGCAGCCGTCGAGATCCGGACTTTCGAAACCGAGTTGATTCCGGGGCTGCTGCAAACCGAGGCCTACGCAACGGCCATCATCGAGGCCTTGAACCCGGAACTCTCCGACGACGAACGCGATCGCCAGGTCAAAGTGCGCGCGGAGCGGCAAGAACGGTTGCTGGCCGACGGGCAGACCCGGCTCTTGGCGGTGATCAGCGAAGGAGCGATCCGACGTGTCGTCGGCGGCCCCGAGATCATGGGCGAACAGCTTCGCTTCCTGCTCAAAGTCAGGCGGCCCGCGCAGCTTGAGGTCCAAGTCGTCCCGCACGAAGCAGGTGCTCACCCGGCGACCGGCTTCCCGTTCGTCCTACTCAGGTTCCCGAACGACGCAGCACCGACGCTCGCCTACACGGAGAGCCTCACATCCGCCGCTTATCACGATCGCCAATCGGACGTTGACACTTATACCCTCACCTTTGACCGCTTGCGGGCCGCAGCCCTGAGCCCAGCCGACAGCTCGGCCCTCATCGAGCAGGCGGTCAGGGAGTTGCAGAGCGACTAGCGGAAAGGGGCGCGGTATGGACGAGTTAGACCGCGTCGTTTGGCGGAAGAGCAGCCGAAGCGGGGGAAACGGTGGCAACTGCGTCGAGGTCGGTTTTGTGCCCGGTTCGATCGGCGTTCGGGATTCGAAGGACCGCGACGGCGGTCGGTTGACCGTCTCGCCCGCTCAGTGGCGTGCCTTCCTACTCGCGCTCGCCAACGATCGGATCGGTTGATGTGGGGGCGCCTCGGCCGTATTGACGCTGGTCAGTGACCGTGTGTGCTTTGTGTTGCCATAGCAGCACAAAACACACACGGTCCCAGGGCTACGGGACGATGACCGCCCGGCCCTTGATCTGGCCGTGGTGGAAGCGCTCGTAGACCTCCGGCGTCTCGTCGAGGCCGAAGGTCTCCACGTGCGCCCGCAGCGCGCCCTGCCGCGCCAGGTCGAAGACCTCGATCAGCTCCGCGCGGGAGCCCCAGTACGGCGACGCCACCGAAACCTCGTGCGGCAGCAGGCCGAAACCGACCGGCAGCGGCGCTCCGGCGATCCCGACGATGGTGATGTCGCCTTCCACCGCGACCGACTGCGCCGCGATCTGCACCGTCGGCGCGATGCCGACGAAGTCCAGCACCACGTCCGCGCCCGACCTGCCGGTCAGCTCGCGCACGCGCTGCGCCGCGTTCTCGTCCGAGCGGGCCACGTCGTGCGCGCCGACCTCGCGGGCCAGCGCCAGCTTGTCGTCGGCCACGTCCAGCGCGATCACCCGCGCCCCGGTGGTGGCGCGCAGGATCTGCACCGCGAGGTGCCCGAGGCCGCCGGCGCCGATGACCACCGCGGTGCTGCCGCCGACCAGCTTCGGCAGCGATCGCTTGATCGCGTGGTACGGGGTGAGCCCGGCGTCGGTCAGCGGCGCGGCCTGCACCGGGTCCAGCCCGTCCAGCGGGACCAGGTGCCGGACGTCGTCCACCAGCAGGTACTCGGCCATCGCGCCGGGACTGCCGAGGCCGGGCGGGCGGATGCCCAGCTCGGCGGCGCGGGTGCAGTAGTTCTCCTTGCCCTGCGCGCACTTCCAGCACACCCCGCAGCCCCACGGCCCGTACACCGCGACGGAGTCGCCCTCGGCGACGCCCCGCACGCCCGCCCCGAGCTCGGCGACGGTGCCGACGCCTTCGTGCCCGAGGGTGAGCGGCAGGTCGAACGGCAGCTTGTCGGCGGGCCAGCTCATCACCCCGATGTCGGAGTGGCACATCCCGGCGGCGGCCACCTTCAGCAGCACCTGCCCGGGGCCCGGCTCGGGTTTCGGGACCTCGACGACCACCGGCGCCTCCCCGACCTGCTGGTACTGCACGGCTTTCATGACCCCGCCCATGACCGAGCTCCCTTCGGCGTTCACCTGAACGGTGCTCATCCTCCGGCGGATCGGCTCCCGGCGCACCTCTCGGTGCGCAACGGGTCGTGAGTGCTTTTGGCCGCCATGGCAACCAAAAGCACTCACGACCCCCTGGTCGTTACCGCGGCGCCATCCGCAGGGCACCGTCCATCCGGATGACCTCGCCGTTGAGGTAGTCGTGCTCGACGATGTCCAGCGCGAGCTTCGCGAAGTCCTCCGGCGTGGCCAGGCGCTTCGGGAACGGCACGCTCTCGGCCAGCCCGGTGCGGAACTCCTCGCTGATGGTCGCCAGCATCGGCGTGTCCACGATGCCCGGCGCGATGGTCATGACCCGGATGCCCGACGACGCCAGGTCGCGCGCGGCCGGCAGCGTCAGGCTCGCCACGCCGCCCTTGGACGCCGAGTACGCGGCCTGGCCGATCTGCCCGTCGAAGGCGGCGACGGAGGCGGTGTTGATCACCACGCCGCGCTGGCCGTGCTCGCCGGGGTCGGTCTGGCCGATCGCCGCGGCGGCCAGCCGCAGCACGTTGAAGGTGCCGATCAGGTTGATCTCGATGACCTTGCGGAACAGGTCGAAGTCGTGCGGGCCCTTGCGGCCGACGATCCGCGCCGACGGCCCGATGCCCGCGCAGTTCACCACGATCCGCAGCGGAACCCCGGCACCGGCGGCCTGGTCGACGGCGGTCTGCACCTGGTCCGCGTCGGTGACGTCGGCGGCCGTGTAGGTGACCCCGTCAACGACCGGCGCGTTGGCCACCGAGTCCGGCAAGTCCACCGCGAAGACCTGCGCGCCGCGCGAGGCGAGCGCTCGTGCGGTGGCCGCGCCAAGGCCGGAAGCCCCGCCGGTGACGATCGCCGCGGTGTCGGTGATCAGCATCTGCTCGTTCCTTTGCGTTCGTTGCTGGTGTCCCGGCATGTCTAACACCTGGGAACGGTCGTGCCCAGCACCTGACGCGGAACGGACAGGCGGCGAACCCGCGCTCAGTGATGGCGGCGCACCCGTCGTTGCGAACTCATCTCGACGAACGCCAGCAGCGCGACCAGCGGCAGCGCGGCCAGCAACGCGAGGCCGGCGAACAGTGTGGCGATCCCGATCAGCTCCATGTTCAGAGCCTGGTCCGCTGGCCGGGCCCGCCGCGTCTGCCACCGGTGCGATTCTCGGGTCCGTCCGAGCGAAAAGCCGGTCACCGACGGTGTCGGAAGCCCCGCGAAGTCGTGGCTGGAGCGCGATTCCGCGAGAAATCGACGTTCACCCGATGGCGGCCGGCTTCTCGCGAAACCGTCCACCACCTGCGGAAACGAAGGCGGTGGTGACGGAGCGCCACCACCGTCGTCAGGACCTAGCGCTCGGTGGGCGGGCAGATCGCGTCGATGGCGTCCAGATCGGACTGGGTGGGGCGCCAGGCGCCCGCCACCGCGTTCGCCTGCACCTGCTCCGGCGTCGTGGCGCCGGTGATCACCGAGCCCACCACCTCCTGCGCCGCCAGCCAGCCGACCGCCACCGCGGTCATCGGGATGCCGCGCTCCTCCGCGAAGGCGCGCAGCTGCTCGATGCGCTCCCACGGGGCGTCGGCGAGCATCTGGTTCCGGTTCGCCAGCCGGCTGCCCTCCGGCGGCTCCTGGTCCTGCCGGTACTTGCCGGTGAGCAGCCCGTTGGCCAGCGGGAAGTACGGGATGATCCCGACGCCGAACCGCTTGCAGGCCGGCACGACCTCGCGTTCGGCCTCCCGCGCCAGCAGCGAGTAGTGGTTCTGCGCCGACACCGGTGCGGCCAGCCCGGCCGAGGACGCCGTCCACGACGTGTCGGCGAGCTCCCAGCCCGCGAGGTTGCAGTGCCCGACGTAGCGGATCTTGCCCTCGCGCACCAGGTCGTCCAGCACCGAGAGGGTTTCGTCGATCGGCGTCAGCCGGTCCGGCCGGTGCAGCTGGTACAGGTCGATCCAGTCGGTGCCCAGCCGCCGCAGCGACGACTCGACGGCGCGCCGCACGTAGCGGCGGGAACCGCGCGCCGCGAAGTCGGGCCCGTTGCCGCCCTGCATGTCCATGCCGAACTTGGTGGCGATGATCGCGTGCTCGCGGCGGCCGGACAGCGCCTGCCCGAGCAGCTCCTCGCTGCGCCCGCGGGGCGAGCCGTACACGTCGGCCACGTCGAAGAAGGTGATCCCGGCGTCGAGCGCGGTGTCCACCACGGCTCGAACACCGGACAGGGATTCGGTGGCCGTGCCGGGGCGGCCGAGGTTGTTGCAACCCAGACCGACCGCGCTGACCACCAGGCCGGATTCGCCCAAACGTCGCTGCTCCACGGCCGGTGAGCCTAAACGCCGGTTCACCGGCACGTCACGCAGGACGTACGGCGCGTGAACGTTTGGCGATCCAGGTTCCGCTGTGCGGGCGATGTGCCACGATGCCGAAGGGGCCCGCGACCGAACGGTCGTGCGAGGTGAAGGGGTGTGGGGACTGTGTTCGCCCGTCGAATCGTCGTTGTTGGCACCGGGTACGTCGGCTTGACGACCGGCGCGTGCCTGGCGTCGCTGGGGCACCGGGTGGTGTGCAGCGATGTGAACGCCGCGAAGGTCGAGCAGCTCTCCCGCGGCGAGGTGCGGATCCACGAGCCCGGGCTGGCCGAGCTGGTGCAGGAGGGCATCGCGGCCGGGCGGCTGGAGTTCGTGGTGGGTTCGGCGGCCGCCGTCGCCGAGGCCGAGGTGGTCTTCCTGTGCGTGCCGACGCCGATGGGGGCCGGCGGCAAGGCGGACCTGGCCGTCGTGGAGGCGGTGGCGCACGAGGTGCGCGAGCTGCTGCCCGCGGGATGCGTGCTGGTCACGAAGTCGACGGTGCCGGTGGGCACGTCGGCGCGGCTGCGCGAGCTGGTCGGCCGCGAGGACGTCGCGGTGGTCAGCAACCCGGAGTTCCTGCGCGAGGGCTCGGCGGTGCACGACTTCCTGAACCCCGACCGCATCGTGGTCGGCTCGGACACCCAGGACGCGGCCGAGCGGGTGGCCGCCCTGTACGCGCGGCTCGGCGCCCCGACGGTGCTCACGGACGCGGCGAGCGCGGAGATGGTGAAGTACGCGGCGAACTGCTTCCTGGCGACCAAGCTCTCGTACGTGAACGCGATCGCGGAGCTCTGCGAGCGGCTGGGCGCGGACATCTCGGACGTCACCGAGGGAATGGGCTACGACCGCCGGATCGGGCAGTCGTTCCTGCAGCCGGGGCCGGGCTGGGGCGGTTCGTGCCTGCCGAAGGACACCGCGGCGCTGCTGCAGGTGGCGGAGGCCGTCGACTTCGAATTCCCGCTGCTGCAGGCGACGATCTCGTCCAACACCCGGCAGCGCGAGCGGATGGTGGCGAAGGTCGCCGACGCCTGCGGCGGCTCCCTCGACGGGGTGCGGCTCGGGCTGCTGGGCCTGACGTTCAAGGCCGGCACCGACGACCTGCGCGATTCGCCGGCGCTGGAAGTGGCGCGGCTGCTGGCGGAGCGCGGCGCGGAGCTGGTCGCCTACGACCCGGGGCTGCGCGGCGACGAGCCGGCGCTGCCGCCGGAGGTGGAGCTGGTGGACGACCCGTACCAGGCGGCGAAGGAGGCCGCGGCGCTGGTGCTGCTGACGGAGTGGCAGGAGTTCCGGACGCTGGACTGGAACCGAGTGGCCGAGGCATTGCGCGGCCCGGTGGTGGTCGACACCCGGAACCACCTCGACCCGGACGTCCTGCGCCGAGCGGGCCTGTCCTGGCGAGGCGTCGGCCGAACCCCGGTCGCGGGCGCGCCCGCCTGAGAGCTTCCCGGTTTCAGGCGTCGATCCAGGATGGTGCGCGGGGCGTGGCTGGCTGAGGCGTAGGGCGCCGGTTTCGCGCGAAACCGCCAGCGGTGCCGGGAACCGGGCGAGCCGGGCGGAGCCATTCTGGAACGACCATCGGGAGCCCTCCTGCCCGGCTCGGGCCTCGGGCGGCTGGTGCTGGGCGCGGGGGATGCCCTCGCTTCGACTATCGCTCGGACGGGTGGCGTCCGCTTAAGGTGGTTGACGTGTTTACGACTCGCCCGGAACTCGCCGGCACGCACGGGATGGTCGCTTCCACGCACTGGCTCGCCTCCGCGGCGGGCATGGCGGTGCTGGAGGACGACGGGAACGCCTTCGACGCCGCGGTCGCCGCCGGGTTCGTCCTGCAGGTCGTGGAACCCCACCTCAACGGCCCGGGCGGTGAGGTCCCCGCGCTGTTCACCACCGCCGACGACCCGCGCCCCCGCGCGCTCTGCGGCCAGGGCCCGGCGCCCGCCGCGGCGACCATCGGCCACTACCGCGACGAGCTCGGCCTAGAACTGGTGCCCGGCACCGGATTCCTGGCCACCACCGTGCCGGGCGCCTGGGACGGCTGGCTGCTGTTGCTGCGCGATCACGGCACCAAGCCGCTGCGCGACGTGCTGAAGTACGCCATCGGATACGCCCGCGACGGGTTCCCGATCGTGGAGCGGATCAGCACGACCATCGACACCGTCCGCGCGATGTTCACCGAGCACTGGCCCAGCTCGGCCCAGCTCTGGCTGACCGACGGCGCCGCGCCGAAGCCCGGCAGCGTGCTCAAGAACCCGGTGCTGGCCGACACGTGGGAGCGGCTGCTGGCCGAGGGCGAGGCGGCCGGGCCCGGCCGCGAGGCACAGATCGACGCGGCCCGCCGCGCCTGGTCGCACGGCTTCGTCGCGGAGGCCGTCGAGAAGTTCGTGCGCACGCCGCACCGCGACAACTCCGGGCGGGACCACGCGGGCGTCATCACCGCGCAGGACATGGCCGAGTTCGAGGCGGGCTACGAAACCCCGCTCACCGTCGACCTCCCCGGCGACTGGACCCTGGCGAAGTTCGGCATCTGGTCCCAGGGCCCCGCGCTGGCGCAGCAGCTGCGCCTCCTGGAGGGCGACCGGATCAACTACGTCGACGGCGTCGCCGACGCGGACACCGTGCACGTCGCGGTCGAGGCCGCCAAGCTCGCCTTCGCCGACCGCGAGGCCTGGTACGGCGACTCCGCCGACCCCGGCGTCCTCGCCGACCTGGTGTCCCGCGACTACGCCGCCGCCCGCCGAGCGCTGATCGGCGACCGCGCCTCGCTGGAGCTGCGCCCCGGCTCGCCGGGCGGTCGCGACGCGATCCTGGCCGCGCACGTCGCCGAGGGGCGCGGCGTGGACGGCGAGAAGGACCCGAGCGGCGTCGGCATCGGCGAGCCCACGGTGTCGGCGACCGGTGAAAGCCGCGGCGACACGGTGCACATCGACGTGGTCGACCGGTGGGGCAACCTGATCTCGGCGACGCCGTCCGGCGGTTGGCTGCAGTCCTCGCCGACCATCCCCGAGCTGGGCTTCTGCCTCGGCAGCCGGGCGCAGATGTTCTGGCTGGACGAGGGCCTGCCGAACTCGCTGGCGCCGGGCAAGCGGCCCCGGATCACGCTGAGCCCGTCGCTGGCGCTGCGCGGCGGCGTGCCGACCATGGCCTTCGGCACCCCCGGCGGCGACCAGCAGGACCAGTGGCAGCTGTGCTTCTGGCTGGCGCACGTCCACGGTGGACTGAACCTGCAGGCGGCGATCGACGCGCCGGCCTGGCACACCGGCGCGTTCCCCGGCTCGTTCTACCCGCGCGCCTGGGAGCCCGGCCGGGTCGTCGCGGAGTCGCGGCTCGGCGCGGAAACCCTCGCCGAGCTCCGCCGCCGCGGCCACGACGTGCTCGACGCCGGGCCGTGGGCGCTCGGCCGCCTGTCGGCGGTCTCGCGGGACCCGGACTCCGGCCTGCTGCGCGCGGCGGCGAACGCCCGCGGGGCCCAGGGCTACGCCGCCGGCCGCTGACGCCGGGCCGCTGACGCCGGGTCGCGGCACCAGGGATCCGCAATTTCCATTGAAATCGAAGGTTCAATTTCAATGGAAATTGCGGGCCGGGGAAGGTGACGTGCCGATCGACCCCGCGTCAGGCCGCTCGTAAGGTGCGGCCGACGAGGAGCATGCGGAGGGTTCGGGCGGTGGCGTCCGCGATGAGCTCCGGGGCGCGGGTGATCGCGTCCGCCAGGTCCACCGGTTCCGTCAGGATGCCGGTGATCGCGTCGATCCCGTGGTCGTAGCTGGCGTCCGCGCCGGGGCCGATGGTGCCGCACAGGGCGATCACCGGCTTGCCGTGCCGCTTCGCCCGCCGCGCCACCTCGGTCGGGATCTTGCCGAGCGCGGTGGACGCGTCGATCGCGCCCTCGGCCGTGATCACCAGGTCGGCGGCCCGCAGCCGCTGGTCCAGGTCGCTGCTCTCGAGGAACACGTCGAACCGCGAGGCCAGCCGCGCCCCGAGCACTCCCGCCAGCCCGGCGCCGAGCCCGCCCGAGGCGCCGCCGCCGGGCAGGTCGGTGAACCGGGTTCCGCTGTGCCGGCGCAGAACTTCCGCCCAGATCTGCATCGCGGCGGCGAGCTGCTCGACGCGTTCCGGCGCGGCGCCCTTCTGCGGCCCGTAGCGGCGCGCGACGCTGTCCGGCCCGCACAGCACGTTCGTCGGGTTCACCGCGACCACGAGCTCCACTTCGGACAGTCTCGGGTCCAGCCCGGTCGCGTCGAGCCGCCGGGCGCGGACCAGTTCCGCGCCGCCGTCGCCGATCTCCGCCCCGTCGGTGTCCAGCACGCGAACGCCGAGCGCCCGCAGCGCACCGGAGCCGCCATCGCAGGTCCCGGAGTCGCCGCAGCCGATGACGATCTTCTTCACGCCCGCGTCGAGCGCGGCGGCGATCAGCTCGCCGACGCCGCGGCTGGTCGTCGCGCCGGGATCGCGCCGGCCCGGCGGCACCAGGGAAAGCCCGGCGGCGGCGGCCATTTCCACGAATCCGGTGTCGCCGACCAGCGCGAAGTGCGACTCCACCGGTTCGCCGACCGGGCCGGTGGCGGTGACCGGCACCAGCTCGCCGTCGGTCGACCGGGCCAGCAGCCGCGCCGATCCCTCGCCGCCGTCGATCAGCGGGATGGTGTCGATGGCCGCGGCGGGCACCACCCGGCGGATGCCGGCGCGGATCCCGTCGGCGACGGCCTCGGCGTCCAGGCACTCCTTGAACCCGCTCGGGGCGACGGCGAAGCGCAGCATGATGTTCTCCTCCACTGTGGACTTGTCAGGTGAGCGGCAGGCCGAGAGCCGGCCAGACGAACAGGGCGAACAGCACGACGAGCGCGCCCAGCACGGGGCCGAGCAGGGCGGACAGCTTGAGCAGGTCGCGCGGGGTGCAGGCGTGGTCGAGCCGGGCGAACATCGCGACCGGCTTGGCCGAGGACGGCAGCGTGTGGCAGAAACCCGCCGCCGCGGTCGAGGCGAAGGCCAGCGCGACCGGGTTCATGCCGACCGCGAAGGCGGCGGGCACGATCAGCGGGATCAGCACCGCCGACCGCGCCGACCGCGACTGCACCAGCAGGTGCGCGGCGACGCTCAACGCGACGACGGCGATCAGCACGGCGCCGGTGCTGTCGCCGACGAGCGCGTTCGCGGCGACCCAACCGGCGGCCCCGGACTCGGTCAGCGCCGCGCCGAGCGCCGTGGTGGCGGCCATGAAGAGCAGCAGCGACCAGGGAATTTCGGAGATCGCGGCACCGATGCGCACCGTCCCGAACCGCGGCGAGGCGATCAGCAGCGCCCCGGCCAGCGCGATCAGCGCGGGCGACAGGCCGTGCAGCGGCTCGGTGCTCCAGAGCAGCACGACGGTGCCGAGCAGGCCGATGGCGCGGATCTCGGTGCGTCGCATCTGCGGCGGCACGTCGAGCTGCTCGCGCAGCGCGGCGGCGTCGACCCGCAGCCGCGCCCGGCGCTCCGCGCGGCCGGTGAACAGCAGCAGCACCAGCTCAGCGGCCAGGTGCGAGCTGACCACGGCGAACGGCAGTCCCCACAGCAGCCACTGGCCGAAGCCGATGCCCGTGCCGATCGTGCTGTCCAGGACCTGGCTGGTGATCAGGTGCGCCCCGGCGCCGACCAGCGTCGCGATCGCCGATAGCAGCACGACGGTCGGGAACAGCACGACGAGGGCCCGGACCAGGCGCGGCTGGTGCGCGAACGCGTCCGCCAGCGCGAGGAAGATGGGCAGCACCAGCGCCGCGCGCCCGCTCGTACTCGGCACCAGCAGCGCGGTGATCACCAGGCCCGCGGTGATCAGGTGCACCAGGCCGCGCGCCGCTCGGGCGCGGCCGACCAGCGCGATCGCCAGCCTGGCGGGCAGGCCGGTCCGGTTGATCCCGGCGGCCAGCACGAACGCCGCCACCAGCAGCCAGATCTGGTCCGCGCCGAGCGACTCGAACAGCTCCTCGGCGTCCAGCGCGCCCAGCACCACCAGCACGGCCGCCGCGGACAGCGCGACGAAGGTGTCGTCGAGCCGGTTGCTCATCCAGCCGGCCACGGCGGCGGCGAACACCAGGATGGTGATCAGCCCGGACCGGCCGAGCTGGTCGGCCCCGGCGTCCTCCGGCGCGGTCAGCACCGCCATCAGCCCGAGCAGGCCGAGCGCGCCGAGGGTGATCCCGACGGCCCAGCCGCGCCCGGCGCTCGGGTCGGACGCCACGCGGGTGGTGCGCACCGGGCTCGTGGCGAACTCGGTGCGCACCACCCGCGTGGTGTCCTCGTGGCTGTTCACGCCACAAACGATCTGTCCTGCGGCTGAACCGCGCGTGAACCGCCCATGAGGAGCACTTCATCTTTGCCGCGCAGTTGTCCACAGCCCTGTGGACAACTTTGTCAACAGGTCGCTCAGCTGCGAAAACACCTGGTTGAGCGACCGGTTTGTGCACAGCTGTGGAGAAAGTTATCCACAGCTGTGCACAGGTTCTCAGCGGCGCGTGCTGACCAGCACCAACCCGACGCCGATCAGCGCGACGCCGAACCACGCCGCGATGCCCAGCCGTTCCCCGACGACGAGCACGCTCAACAGCGCCGCCACCACCGGCTCCAGCAGGCTCAGCGTCGTCGCGACGCTGGCCGACGTGCGGCGCAGCCCGGCCCCGAACAGCAGGTACGCCAGGCCCATCGGGATCACCGCGAGGTAGCCCGCCACCAGCAGCCCGGACGGGGAGCTCAGCAGCGGACCGCCGGTGAACGCCAGCACGGGCAGCAGCACGACGGCGCCCGCACCGAACATCGCGCCCATCACCGCGCGCGAGCCGTGGCCGCCGCGCATCATCCGCGCGGCCGCCCACGAGTAAGCGACGTATGCGGCGCCGCCGAGCAGGCCGAGCAGGGCACCCACGATGACGTCCGCGCCGACGCCGCTCTCGCCGCCGACGGTGATCAGCAGCAGGCCCAGCACCGAAACCGCGGCGGCCAGCGCCCACCGGCGATCCAGCCGGACGCCGTCGACGACGCGTTCCAGGATCGCGGCGAACACGGGCGCCGAGCCGAGCGTGATGACGGTGCCGATGGCGACCCCGGCGAGTGCCATCGACGAGTAGAACGCCAGCGGGTAGACCGCCACGGCCAGGGCGCCCACGAGCAGCAGCCCGGTCCTGCCGGACCGCAGCACGTCGAACGCGGACCGCCCCGCGATCACGAGCAGCAGCACGCCGCCGACGCCCATGGTGGCGGCGCCGATCGACAGCGGGCTCGCGGCGGCCGGGGCGAAGCTGGCGGCCGTTCCCGTGGTGCCCCACAGGAACGCCGCGAGCAGCACCGGCAGCGGGCCGGCGACGAAGCTGCGGGCAGGAGCGGGTGCGATGAGCAGTTGATCAGTCAAGGTGAACTCTTCCGTTCGCGAACCGTCAGGACTCGTCGAACGGGCGCGCGTCAACCCCGGTGGTTGCGTGCAGTTTCAATTGAAACTGCGTGGGAGGACCCGGACCTGGCAGTTTCAATTGAAACTGCGCCTTCGGGGTGTTGGAGGTTCGCCGCCCGTCAGCGGGACGGGGGCGGCAGAACGCGGTGCCAGTGCGAGTTCACGCCGATCACCTTAACCGCAGGTAGGGGCCCGTCGGAACGGGCGAAGCGGGGTGAGCTCCGTCGCCCTGCCGGTTCGCCGGGACCTCGGTAGCGTCGCCGGTGCCGGACGTTCCGCCTGGGGAGGGCACCGATGGCGATCTTGCACACCGACATCCCGACGCGGGCGCAGGTCGATGCGCTGCTGACCGCGCGCGAACCGATCAGCGTCTCGCTGTACCTGCCGACCAGTCCGGCCTCCGGTGGCGATGCCGAGCGCATCGAGCTGAAGAACCTCGCCGGGCAGGCGACCGACCAGCTCCGCCGGGCGGGCGCCGCCAAGGAGGACGTGGCCGGCATCAGCGGCCAGCTGGCCGACCTGGCCGAGGACGAGGAGTTCTGGCGCTTCCAGGCCCGCAGCCTCGCGCTGTTCGCCACGCCGACCTCGCTGACCACCTTCCGGCTGCCCAACCGGCTGAACGCGGTGGTCGAGGTGTCCGACCGGTTCCACCTCAAGCCGCTGCTGCGCTCGATCACCTTCCCGCAGACCGCGCTGCTGCTGGCGCTCGCGCAGAACTCGGTGCGGCTGCTGGAGGTCGTGCCCGAGATGGATCCGGTCGTCGTCGACGTGCCGGGGATGCCCGCGGACCTGGCGAGTTCGGTGGGCAAGGAGTCGGTCACCGACCGCCTGCCGCGCCGCCGGTTCCAGGGCGGTGAGGGCCCGAAGGTCCGGATGGGCCAGTTCTCCCGCCAGGTCGACCGGGCGCTGCGGCCGGTGCTGCGCGGCGACGTGCCGCTGGTCCTGGCGGCGACCGAGCCGCTGGCGAGCATCTTCCGGTCGGTCAGCACCGCCTCGGAGCTCGCCTCGGTCGGCCTGACCGGAAACCCGGAGGAGAGCAGCGACCGCGAGCTGGCGTCGGCGACGCGCGAGGTCCTCGACGACCTGCACGCCGACCGGCTGCGCGAGCTGCGCGAGCTGTTCGAGCAGCGCACCGGCCAGGGCCGGGCGGTCACGGACATCGCGGACGTGGCCCGGCACGCGACGATGGGCGCGGTCGACACGGTGTTCGTGGACATCGACGACGTGGTCCCGGGCTTCATCGACGAGGCGGGTGCGGTGACGTTCGAGCAGGCCGACGACGCGGTGTCCTACGGCGTGGTGGACGAGATAGCCCGCCGCGTCTGGCTCACCGGCGGCCGGGTCATGGCGCTGCGCAGCGAGGACATCCCGGGAGGCGGCGCGACCGCGGCGATCCTCCGCTACGCCCCCTGACCTGAGCCTCGCCCCGGCTTCGGTGCGCGCCGCTTTCGCGCGAAACCGGCACCGCCCCTCACGCGGAACGGCGGTTTCGCGCGAAAACGCCGCCGCCGGGCTTCAGGCGCCCAGCCGGTAGCCCATGCCGCGGACGGTGCTGATCCGTTCGGTGCCGATCTTGCGGCGCAGCGCCCGCACGTAGACGTCCACGACGTTGGAACCCGGGTCGAAGTCGTAGCCCCACACGTGCGACAGGATCTGCTCGCGGGAGAGCACCTGCCCGGAGTGCCGCAGGAACAGCTCCAGCATCGCGAACTCGCGCGCCGTCAGGTCGACCGTGCCCTCCGGCACCTGCGCGCGCCGTGTGCGCAGGTCCAGCGAGAGCTCGCCGTCGCGCAGCACCGTGATCTCCGGGACCCGGTCGACCGGCCCCAGCCGCAGCCGCACCCGCGCCAGCAGCTCCTCGAACCGGAACGGCTTGGTCATGTAGTCGTCCGCGCCGCCCTCCAGCCCGGCGACCGTGTCGTGCACGCCGTCCCGCGCGGTCAGGATGATCACCGGCACGGTCACGTGC
This sequence comes from Saccharopolyspora sp. NPDC003752, assembly GCF_053605825.1. Lineage (NCBI taxonomy): Bacteria > Bacillati > Actinomycetota > Actinomycetes > Pseudonocardiales > Pseudonocardiaceae > Saccharopolyspora > Saccharopolyspora sp. NPDC003752. The sequence continues at coordinate 17,543 of NZ_JBSGJZ010000006.1, forward strand.
TGGGCCCGCACCGCCCGCAGCACCGAGAAGCCGTCCTTGCCGGGCAGCCCCAGATCGAGCACCACCAGGTCGAAGTCGCCGGTCAGCAGGTAGTCCTGGGCGGCGTCGCCGTCGCCGACGACGGTGGTGGTGAAGCCGTTGGCCCGCAGTCCCTTCTCGATGAACGCCGCGATCCGCGCCTCGTCCTCGGCGATCAGGATCTTGCTCATGCAGTGGTCTCCTCGGTCGCGTTGTGGGGTGGGGCGGCGGGCAGTTCCAGGGCGAAGGTGGCGCCTTCGCCGGGCCGCGACACGACCCGCACCCGCCCGTGGTGCGCGTCCGCGATGGCCTTGACGATCGCCAGCCCGAGCCCGGCGCCGCCCTTGCCGTGGCTGCTGCCGTGGGTGAAGCGGTCGAAGATCTTCGACACCTCGGCCGGATCGATGCCCGGGCCGTGGTCGGTCACCCACAGCCGCACCGCGCCGTCGGCGAGGGAGGAACCGATGCGGATCTCCGAACCCGGCTCGGTGTGCTGCACGGCGTTCTGCGCCAGCTGCACCATCGCCTGGGTGATCCGCTGCTCGTCGACCAGCACCTCGCCCTCGCCGATGTCGTCGAGCACCCAGCGGCGGTCCGCCAGCGACCGCACCTTCGCCTCGATGTCGCTGGTCAGCTCGGCCAGCGAGACCGGCGCCGCGGTGACGAAGTCGGGCCGGTCGGCCTTGGCCAGCATCAGCAGGTCGTTGACGATGCGGGTCATCCGGTCCAGCTCGTCGGTGCACAGCCGCACCACTTCTTCCCGCTCCGCCGGGTCGTCGCCGAGCAGCTCAAGGTTGCCGCGCACGATCGTGATCGGCGTCCGCAGCTCGTGCCCGGCGTCGTCGACGAACTGGCGCTGGATGCGGAAGGCGTCCTCCAGCCGGTCGAGCATCGCGTTGAACTGGTCGGCCAGCGCGGCGATGTCGTCCCGGCCTTCGACCGGGATGCGCCTGGTCAGGTCGTGCTCGCTGATCTCGGCCGCGGCCTGCCGCACGGCCCGCACCGGCGCCAGGATCAGCCCGGCCACCACCCACGACGACAGCGCCGCGATCACCACGCCGAGGCCGCTGACCAGCAGCAGCACCTGCACGGTCCGGTCGGCGTCGGCCATCGCGGACGCGGTGTAGCGCTCGACCACGAACCAGGCCGGGCCGCCCTGCTCGGACTCGGTCCGCACCTTGAGCCACTGCATCCGCCCGGCGGGCGTGTCGAGCCAGCCGTAGCTGTTCGGGGCGGCCACGATCTGATGCAGCAACGCCTGGTCCTTGGCGAACCGGTCGATCTCGTCGTCCTGCTCCTGGGACAGCGGCCGCAGGCCGGTCGGCGTCTCCCACACCCCGATCAGGGCCTCGTCGCGGTCCGGGTACTGGCGCGACAGGTAGGAGTTGAACAGCTGTTCCGGCGCGGTGAACAGCTGCCCGGTGGCAGGGTCGCGGCCCCGCTCGGCGAACGTGACGAACTCGTGCGCCTCCTGCTCCATCGACGCGGTCACCTGGTCGTTCACGTCGTTGTGCAGGAACGAGCGGACGATCAGGATCACCGCCAGCAGCACCACGACCAGCACCAGCAGCAGCCAGCCCATGATCTGCGCGCGCGCCGGGACGCGGGTGCCGCGGCGGCCGGGGAGCTTGGCGAACGACCTGGTCGGGGTGGGCTCAGTCGTCGTCGTGGTCGTCATCGTCGTCATCGTCGTCGGGGGCCGGCGGCGGGAGCTCGGTAGGCACGACCGTCGAGGCCGGTGGCGCCGGCCGACTGGGTTCGGGGCCCGGTGAGCTGCCGACCTGCACGGTGGCCGGCACCTGCGGGGTGCGCGGCCCGTCGGTGAGCGCGAAGCTCACCAGCACGGCGGCGATCGGCAGCGCTAACGCCGCGATCAGCAGAACCGCCTTGGGAACCGACCTCATGGCACCACTCTCGCCGCCCGCCGGGAGCCGGGCATGAAAACAAGATGAGAGGTTTTTCATCTCCCGGCCCGCAGTTTCAATTGAAACCGCACGCGGGTGCCCAGTTTCACACGCAGGTGCCCAGTTTCAATTGAAACTGCCGGATGCGTCGCGATGGCCGAACCGGCGACGAGTTACCCGATCGGGGCGCTAGCCTGCTGTGGGACTCAATCACGTCGTAAGGGACCGGATGGACAAGCGGCTGATCGACTGGACCGGCGAGCGCTGCGTGCCGTGGACCGATGACGTCCAAGTCATCTACGAGCACTACCACCGCTACGCGCTCGCGGCCCGCTTCGTGCGCGGCAAGCGGGTGCTCGACCTCGCCTGCGGCGAGGGCTACGGCGCGGCGCTGCTGGCCGCCGAAGGCGCCGAGGTGGTCGGCGTGGACGTCGACCCGGCGACGGTCGAGCACGCCCGGCACAACTACGGCGGCCGCGACGTCAGCTTCGAGGTCGGCTCGATCACCGACCCCGAGCTGCTCGCCGACGCCAAGCCCTTCGACGTGATCGTCTGCTTCGAGGCGATCGAGCACGTCGAAGACCACGACGCGGTGCTGGCCCTGGTCAGGTCCCGGCTCGTCCAAGGTGGACTGTTCCTGAGCAGCACCCCGGACACGGCGGTCTACTCGCACGAGCACGGCAACGAAAACCCGTACCACGTCAAGGAACTCACCGCGGACCAGTACGAGAAGCTGCTGGAGGACGCGTTCCGGCACGTGGCGGTGCTGAAGCAGAACGTCACCGTCGGATCGCTGCTCACCCCCGCCGACCACGGCGACCCGGACACCGCGATCGAGGGCGTCCGGCTGCAGACCATCCAGGGCCGCGACGGCGAGTGGTCGGTCCGGCAGGGCGTGCCGCACACCTACCTGCTCGGCATCGCCTCCGACAAGCACCTGCCGAAACTGCCCGCCGCGGCGCTGCTGACCGACGCCGACCTCACCCTGATCCGCCGCGGCGGCGACGTCGCGCCGATCATCGAACAACGCGACGTGGCGGTCGCGGACGTCGCCAAGCTCAACGAGCTCTACCAGCGCAACCGCGCCGAGGCCGAAGAGCTCAAGAACTCGATAACGCGGCTCGAAGAGCTGCGCAAGAAGGAAGAGCGGCGCGCCGACCAGGGCGTCCGCGAGCAGGCGCGGCTGCGAGCCGAGCTGGATCGCATCGGCGGCGAGCTGCAGGAGAGCCAGCAGAGCGCGGAGCGCGACGCGGCGCGCATCGAGTGGCTGCGCGACACCGTCGCGCGGCTCGAAGGACGCGTAGCGGACGCCGAGCGGCAAGCGGCGGAGCTCGGAGCCGCGAACGCGGAGCTCGCGGCGCAGAACTCCGCGCTGGTGCAGCGCGCGGTGACGAAGTACCGGAAGGTCATCGAGCGCGTAGCGCCGCGCGGCACCGCGCGGCGCGACGCGTACGAGATCGCGCTCGGGCGCAAGCCCGGCGTGCCGCAGGCCGGCGACGTCGTCGAGACTGGGCCGCTGCCGGTGCCGCACAGCGACAAACCGCTGGTCAGCGTGATCGTGCCGGTGCACGGAAAGTGGCCCTACACCCGGCAGTGCCTGCGGTTCCTCGGCGGGCACCTGGTGTCCGTGCCGTTCGAGGTGATCGTCGTCGACGACGCCTCGCCGGACGACAGCGCCGAGAAGCTCGCCGCCTGCGAGGGCGTCCGGCTGGTGCGCGCCGAGCGGAACCTCGGGTTCATCGGCGCCTGCAACCTCGGCGCCGAGCACGCGCGCGGCGAGTACCTGTTCTTCCTGAACAACGACGCCGAGGTCACCGAGTCCTGGCTGGACATCCTGATGGACACCATCCGCGGCGACGAACGCATCGGGCTGGTCGGCGCCAAGCTGGTCTACCCGGACGGCCGGCTGCAGGAGTGCGGCGGCATCGTGTGGGCCGACGGCAACGGCTGGAACTACGGCCGCAACACCACCAACGGCGGCGCCGAGTTCGACGTCGTGCGCGACGTCGACTACTGCTCCGGTGCGGCGATCCTGGTTCGCACCGAGGTGTTCCGGCAGGTCGGCGGCTTCGACACCCGGTACGCGCCCGCCTACTACGAGGACACCGACCTGGCGTTCGCGGTGCGCGCGGCCGGCTACCGCACCGTGGTGCAGCCGAAGGCCGTCGTCGTGCACCACGAGGGCGTGTCCAACGGCACCGACCTCAGCACCGGCGTGAAGAAGCACCAGGAGCTCAACCGCAAGGTGTTCGTGGAGAAGTGGGCCGACACGCTCGCCGCCGAACACCTGCCGGAAGCCTCGCCGCGCAACCTCTGGCTCGCCCGGCAGCGCGGCACCCGCGGCCACCACGGGCCGATCGTGCTGGTCAAGGACCACCAGGTGCCGCGCCCGGACTTCGACTCCGGCTCGGTGCGGATCCGCCGGGTGCTGGAGCAGTTCGTCCAGCTCGGCTGCCGGGTGGTGTTCTTCCCCGGCAACCACGCGCGCCTGGAGCCCTACACCACGCAGCTGCAGCAGCTCGGCGTCACGGTGCTGCCGGAACCCGAGCTGCAGCAGGCGTTCCTGCACGAGGCGGGCTCGGAGATCTCGCTGGCCCTGCTGTCCCGCCCGCAGGTCGCGTGGAGCCTCGTCGAGGAGCTGCGCACCTGCGCGCCGCAGGCCGTGATCGCCTACGACACCGTCGACGTGCACTTCCTCCGGTTGGAGCGGCAGGCCGAGGTCGCCGAGCAGCAGGGCGATGCGGCGCGGGCGGAAGCGTTGCGGCGCAAGGCCTTCGCATCGCGGCAGATGGAGCTCGGGCTGACCCGATCCTGCGACGTCACGCTGGTGGTGTCCGAGGCGGAGCAGGTGCTGCTGCGCGAGCTGGTGCCGGATGCCGACGTGCGGGTGCTGTCCAACGTGCACGAGGTCGACTGGAGCCCGGCGAAGCCGGAGGGGCGCAAGGACCTGCTGTTCGTCGGCAGCTTCGACCACCCGCCGAACATCGACGCGGTGCGCTGGGCGGCGTCCGAGATCATGCCGCTGGTGCGGGAGAAGTGCCCGGACGCGGTGCTGCACGTCGTCGGCAGCAACCCGACCGACGAGGTCCGCGAGCTGGCCGGGCGCGGCGTGCAGGTGCACGGCTGGGTCGCGGAGCTGGAGCCGCAGTACGCGGCGAGCCGCGTGACCCTCGCACCGCTGCGGTTCGGCGCCGGCGTCAAGGGCAAGGTCGGCGAGAGCCTCAGCCTCGGGGTGCCGGTGGTCGGCACGTCGGTGGCGACCGAGGGCATGCACCTGACGAACGGCGAGGACGTGCTGGTCGCCGACGACGCGGCGGGGCTCGCGGAGGCGGCGGTCCGGCTGCTCACCGACGACGACGCCTGGCGGCGGATGTCGGAGGCTGGCAAGAAGGGCATCGCGGCCCAGTTCGGCCCGGACGTCTCCCGCGCGGCCCTCGAAGGCCTCCTCGACACCACCGACTACGAGGCCTGACCCGACAGGGCTGGGCCCGACACACCCCGGTGTGTCGGGCCCAGACACGCCGAACCCCCGCAATTTCAATGGAAATCAGAGGTTCGATTTCCATTGAAATTGCGGGGGACGGCGGGTGAGGTCAGTCGCGGACCGTCGGGGGCAGGTGGTTGACCTGCTGGTCGAGGGTCGACTTGAAGGACTGCTGGACCGCCGACTTCTGGTCCGACGGGCCGGTGACGTCCATGATGATCGCCCAGTTGTGCGCGACGTAGGCGGTGCGGTAGACGCCGCCGGCGTTCACCACCTTGACGCCCTGGTACGATAGGTCGTCCACTTCGGACAGACCCTGCTGGGCGCTCAGGTACTGGTCCACCACCTGCTTGGCGGCGTTCGCGTCGGGCAGCTGCAGCGCGAGCATCGTCGTCCTCGGGGTGCCCTCGGCGCCGTTGAACCAGCCGTCGATCAGCCCGCGCTGGATCGCGGAGTCGAGCACCGCCTTCGGCTGCAGCAGACCGGCCTTGGCGCCCTGCAGGCTCGGCAGGTCGAGCGGCCCGGACCACGGGTGCGCCGGGCCGGGCGCGGCGACCAGCACCTCCTGCGGGCTGGCCGGGGGATTCGGGTGCGCCGGCGGCGGCGCGGGCAGCTCCTGGGTCTGCACCGGGGGCGGTGGCGGCGGAGCGGCGGTCGTCTCGGTCGGCGTGGTCCCGCCGCCGGAGGTGAAGTAGAAGATCCCGGCGACGATCAAGCCGACCAGCAGCACACCGCCGATGGACAGCCCGGCGATCAGCTTGCCCTTGCCGGGCTTGCTCGCCGTCTCGAACACCTCGGGGCCCTGCCGCATCCACGACGCGTCGCCGTGCTCCGGCGTCCCCGGCAGGTCGTCGCCCCATGGCGTACCGGTGCTCTCGACGGGACCCCAGCCCTGCTGCGGGCCCCACTGCGGCTGCGGCGGACCCCACTGCGGCTGCTGGCTGAGGCTGACCACCTGGGTGCTCTCGGAGTCAGACTGCGGCGGCGCCTGCTGCTGAGGCTGCTGCTGCTGAGGCTGCTGCGGCTGAGCCTGCTGCGGCTGGGCCTGCTGTTGCTGGGCCTGCTGCTGCGCGAGCGGGTTGGGCACGACCTGCGTGGCCTCGCTCGGCGCCCCGCCCTGCTGCTGCGGCGGCTGTTGCTGCTGCTGAGAAGCGGACTGGGCGGCGTCTCCCCAGCTGAACGCCGGGGGGAACGGGCTGGACTGCTGCTGTTGCGGCTGCTGCTGCGGGAACCCACCCGAGGACGGCCCCGTCTGCTGGGGGAATCCGCCGGACTGCGGTCCGGCCTGCGGGTCCTGCTGGGGGAATCCGCCGGAGGACGGTCCCGTCTGCGGCTGCTGCTGGGGGAAGCCCCCGGACTGCGGTCCGGCCTGCGGCTGCTGCTGGGGGAATCCGCCGGAGGACGGGTCCTGCTGCGGGAACCCGCCGGACGAGGGTCCGCCCTGCCCGTTCTGGGCCCGACCTAGCACGGCGTCGCGCCGCTGGCGGTACTCCTCGGCGGAGATCCGCCCCGCCGCGAGTTCGGCGTCGAGATTTTGCAGCTCGTCTTGCCAGGTCACCGATGCGCCCTTTCCCAGAATTCGCTCGAACGCCCCCATTGCGATCGACCGCCATTCTGGCACCCGCAAGGGGGAACGCGGGGCACCGGCCGGATAACGATCCGAGGCGTGGTCTGGCCCGACCGGGTCGCGAAGAGGTAATGGGTCCACAACCCTCAGGTCGCGGGCTAGGCTACGCAGCGTTGACTTCGGCGGCCGGGGACATGACTTGATGGGGTGATCTGGGTGGATGACGCGCGGGTCGTCCACGCTCGCCCCGAGTGGTTCGCCGAGCCGCACCACGGGTTCGCCTGGATCCGCATGATCGGCGCGCTCGTGGTGATCTACGGGCACAGTTCACCACTGGCCGGAACGGGCGACCTGTTCCCGTCGGACTGGCCGTTGCAGCCCGACGAGGGCGTCCTCATGGGCTTCTTCGCGATGAGCGGCTTCCAGATCACGGAGAGTTGGGTCCGGGACCCCCATCCGGGCAGGTTCGCCGCGAAGCGGGTCCTGCGCCTGTGGCCGCCCATGCTCACGGTCTCGTTCGCCATGGCGCTGATCGTCGGCCCGATGATCACGACCCTGTCCGTCGGCGAGTACTTCGCGGCCAACGGCACCTGGGGTTACGTCGTCAACAACGCCGGCCTGCTCACGCTGAAGCACGAGCTGCCGGGCGTGTTCGTGGACAACCCGTGGCCGAACGCGGTCAACGGGTCGCTGTGGACGCTGCCGATGGAGCTGATCGCCTACGCGGGCCTCTACGCGCTGCTTCTGGTCGGCGCCGCGAAGCACCGCTACCGCTGGGTGATGGCGGTGGCGCTGATCGGGCTGATCGCGTGGGACCGGCACCTGGAGCAGCTGCCGGGTTCGGAGTCGGCGGGCTCGTTCTTCAGCGTGCCGGTCGAGTCGCTGGTGGCGTTCCTGGTCGCGTTCGCCTTCGGCGTGCTGCTCAACCTGTACCGGATCCCGCTGTCGCCCTTGGCGGCCGGCGCCGGGCTGGCGGTGCTGGTGCTGATGCCCAACAGCATCACCGGCTCGTTCTGGATGACCTTCGCGGTCAGCTACGCGGTGGTCGTGGCCGGGCACTTCTGGCCGTCGCGGCTGACGGTGCCGGGGGTGTGGGTCAACGGCAGCTACGGCGTGTACGTGTGGGGATTCCCGATCCAGCAGCTGCTGGCGATGGCCGGGATCCACAACCAGTGGCTGATGCTGATCTGCGCCGCCCCGCTGGCCTACTTCATCGGCACGCTGTCCTGGAAGTTCGTCGAAGAGCCGACGTTGAAGCTGCGCCACTACTTCACACCGGCGCCGAAGAAGGAGGAACCCGAGCCGGTCGAGGACGATCTCGAAGACCTCGACGAGGAGGACCCGGAAGACCTGGACGACCTGGAACCGGAGGAGCCGGAGGCGGTCACGCCCGCGCACGAGGCGACGACGAAGCGCCGCCCGCTGCCGCGCCCACCGGCGCCCGGCCCGGAGCCGCCCCGCGCCCGCCCCGGCCGCCCGGGAGGCCGGCCCGCGAGCGGTGCCTCGCGGCCGAGCACCCCACCCGGCGGCACTCCGCGCCCCGCCGGATCCCCGGGCGATGCCGCACGTCCGGGCAGCGGCACCCCGCGCCCAGCCGGACCGCCGAGCGACGCCCCGCGCCCGGGAGGCGCTCCGAACGGCGTCGACAGGCCGCGCCCCGGCACTCCGCCGAGCGGTACGCGGATCGACGGCGCGCCCAGACCGGACGGCCAACCCCGACCGGACGGCCCGCCGCGCGCCCGGCTCAACGGCCTGCCGATGAACGGCACCCCGCTGCCGCCCGCGCGCACCCGCCGCTCGGCGGAGCAACGGCCGGCCCGCCTGCCCGCGCCGCCGCCGGACGAATCGGTGCTGGCCAAGCGGTTGTCCGGGGATCTGGACTCCGGGCCTCCGCCGGCCCGGCCGCCGGTCCGCCGCGCCGGCGGCCGGCATGCCCGCCCCGAGCCGCCGCCCGCCCCGGCGGAGGAAACCCGGCCGGTCCGGCCGTATCCCAAGCGGCAGGACGGTCAGTGAGCACCGCGTACCCTCGGATGCATGGCGCTTTTCGGTGACAAGACCAGGCTGATCGACCCGGCCGAGGCCCTGCCGGGCCGGTCCACCCCGCTCCCGGTGGCGGCGGAGCACGCGGTGTTCCCGGACCGCCGGATCGTGCCGCCGTTCCCGGAGGGCTACGCCACCGCGGTGGTCGGCATGGGCTGCTTCTGGGGCGCGGAGCGAACCTTCTGGCGGACCGACGGCGTGTGGTCGACGGCGGTCGGCTACGCCGGCGGCTTCACGCCCAACCCGACGTACGAAGAGGTGTGCTCGGGCCTGACCGGCCACACCGAGGCGGTCCTGGTGGTGTTCGACCCGGCGGCGATCAGCTACCAGCAGGTCCTGAAGGTCTTCTGGGAGAACCACGACCCGACGCAGGGCATGCGCCAGGGCAACGACATCGGCACCCAGTACCGCTCGGCGATCTACTACGCGGACGAGGCCCAGAAGGCGGAAGCAGAAGCCAGCGCGGCGGCGTTCCAGGAGGCCCTGACGGCGGCGGGCCTCGGCGAGATCACCACGGAAATCGCCCCGCTCAAGGACTTCTACTACGCGGAGACCTACCACCAGCAGTACCTGAGCGACGCGAAGAACCCCAACGGCTACTGCGGCCTGGGGGGCACGGGAGTCTCCTGCCCGATCGGCCTCAACGTCCCGACCGAGAGCTGATCAAGGCCGACGAGTTCCGGACCGGCGAGAACCCGCGCAGGTCCGGAACGCCGTCACGAACTCGGATCAGGCGTCGAGGACGTGCGGGTGGAGGTTGGTGGCCTCGGCCGGGGTCGCGCAGCCCGTCATCATCAGGGTTTGGGCGAACTCCGCCGTTATCCGGCGCAGGACGCTCAGGACCCCTTGCATTCCGCCGCGGGCCAGGCCGTAGAGGACCTGGCGCCCGATCAGCACCGACGACGCGCCCAGCGCCAGCGCCCGGACCACATCGGTGCCGGTCGTGATGCCGCTGTCGACCACCACGTCGAAGCCGCGGTCGGTCGCGTGCAGCGCGCGGTTCACGCGCGGCAGGGCCAACGCGGTCGGCAGCGCGCACTCCAGTTGCCGCCCGCCGTGGTTGGACACGACCACCCCGGCCGCGCCGGCGGCCTGGGCCCGCTGCGCGCCCTCGGCCGACAGGATTCCCTTGACGTACACCGGCAACCGCGTCGAAGCGATGAGCTCTTCGATGTCCGGCCAGCTCAGCGAGGGATCGATCTCGGCGCTACCGGCCATGACGGGTTCGACGTCGGCCCCGGGCCGGTAGCCGACGAGCCGCTCCCGCTCTGAGCCCCGCCGAACAGGAGCGTCCACGGTGATCAGCAGCGCGACGCACCCGGCGTCCTCGGCGCGCGCGACCAACTGCCGCCGCAGAGCGGCGTCCCGCAACCAGTAGAGCTGAAAAGCGCAGCGCGCCCCGGACTTGGCGATGTCCTCGATCCGGGCAGAAGCCATGGTCGACACGGCGACGGGAATCCCGGCCTCGGCGCAAGCGGCGGCGATCTCCAGATCCCCGTGCGGCCAAACCTGAGCGGGGATCCCCATCGGAGCAACGGCGATCGGAGCCTCCGAAGCAACCCCGAACACGACGGAACCGCTGGACCGGCGAGAAACGTCGGCGGGCAACCGGTGTTCGAGGAAGACGCGGTCCCAAGCCCGCCGGTTGGCGACCTTCGAGGTCTCCTCAGCCCCGGCTGCCCCGAAGACGAAAGCCCAGGTGGGCGAGCTGAGCACCGCCCGAGCGGCGGCCTCTTCGCCAGCAGGGGTGAAAGGCGCAGGTGGTTCCTCCGCCATCGCAACGACCTTCCTCCCACCGAAACCGACGAAACCATGATGACCCCCACCCCTCACCCCAAAAAGGTCCATTCAGCTGCTTGCCGAACGAAAAACCCGACCCGGACAACCAAAACCCAGAACGAACCCCGAGGAGAAGACCGGGAAACCCACCCCACGGCCGAAGGCAGGCGAACCAGCACGTCACCACCGACACGGCCGGAGGCCGACTGACCAGGACAACATCGGCTTGCGAACGACAGCGCCGACCCCAACCATCGACCCATGACGGACCACGTGTACCGAGTAACCGAAGTAGTGGGCTCCTCGAAAGAGGGAGTGGACGACGCAATAAGAAAAGCGGTGAAAAGAGCATCACAAACGCTGAGAAACGTGGACTGGTTCGAGGTGACGAACGTGAGAGGCCACGTGGAGAACAACGAACTGGCCCATTACCAGGTAACCCTGAAAATAGGGTTCCGCCTCGAAACCTGAAAGAAGCCCCAAAGCAAAGCAAGACGGGTCTCCGCAGCACGGGCCGAACGCACTGGGGATCAGACGGTGAGGACGAGCTTGCCCCGGAGGTGTCCGCCTTCAAGCAGCCGGTGCGCGTCGGCGACGCGCTCGAACGGGAACGTCTCGTGCACGTGGACCCGGAGGCTGCCCTGCTCGACGAGTTCGACGAGACGGCGCAGGGCGACCGGATCGGGGTCGACCGCGATGCCGCTGAAGCGCATGCCGGCCGCCTCGTACTTGGCGGCGAGCTCCGAATCCTCCTCGGCGACCGCTGTTACCAGGTGACCTCCGGGGCGGAGCACGTCGAGCGAGCGCTCGACGGTGTCGCCGCCGAGCGTGTCGAGCACCACATCGATGTCGCTGACCGCCTCCGTGAAGTCGACCGCCGTGTAGTCGATCACCTCGTCGGCGCCGAACCCCTCGACGAACTCCCGCTTGCTCCCGCTGGCGGTCGCGATCACGTGCGCGCCGAGAGATTTCGCGATCTGAATCGCGACGTGGCCGACCCCGCCACCACCGCCGTGGACCAGGACGCGGTCGCCCTCGGTCACACCGCCGAGGTCGACGAGGCCCTGCCACGCCGTCAGCCCGACGACCGGCAACGCCGAAGCCTCGACGTGCGAGAGCGACGCCGGCTTGCGAGCCAGGTGCAACGCCGGCGCCGACACGAACTCGGCGTACGCGTTGGCCGCCCGCGGGAACAGCGGCATCCCGAACACCTCGTCGCCGGGCCGCAACCGCCACGTCTGCGCCGCCTCGACCACACCGCTGATGTCCCAGCCGAGAATGAACGGCGGCTGGCCGAGCAGCGGGAATTCGCCGGCGCGCAGACGCGCCTCCAGCGGGTTCAGCCCGATCGCTTTGACGCGGACCAGGACCTCGGTCGGAAGTGGTCGGGGATCGGGTGCGTCCACGATGGTGAGCACCTCGGGACCTCCGAACGTCTGCTGGGTGATGACTCGCATGACTCTCCTGGCTCTGGGTGGGAGAACCCAAGATTAGGTTTCCGATAGGAACCAGCAGGTACCCTTCGGCGCCATGAGCGAGTTCGGTCCCGGTGGTTCCTTCCTCGCCGACTGCCCGGCGCGTCTGGCGGTCGAACTGATCGCCGACAAGTGGACGGTGGTCGCGCTCTCCGGCCTCAGCAAAGGCCCGGTACGCCATGGCGAGTTGGTCGAGCTGATCGGCGGCGGCATCTCTCGCAAGGTGCTCACCCAGACGCTGCGTCGGCTCGAGTCGCACGGACTCGTCCGCCGCCACGCCTACGCCGAGGCGCCGCCCCGCGTCGAGTACGAGCTCACCCCACTCGGGGTGACACTGATCGAGCCGATCCACGTGCTGACCGAGTGGGCGAAGACGAACGGCGAAGCGGTCCTCGACGCGCTCGACGCCGGTCTAGGGCCGGTCGCCAGCAAGGGCTGAGGCCCGCTTTCATCGAAGCCACCCAGAACCCCAGTCCCAGCCAACGACGAAATGCTCCACACGGTGCTGCGCGCCGCGCGAACGGCGAGTCCTTCTTGCTGATCAGGACATATCCGCCCGATTTCCCCGAGCCTGCGAAGACCCCAAGAGGCACCCCCGGTGCCAAGGCGATCCTGATGCGAAGGCTGAGATGAAGGCGGCCGCAGCGAAGCGAGGCAAGAGAAGCTGGTCTCTGACCAGGCCGGGAACACCACCCCACGCAAGGAGCAAGCGAACCCGGATCACCGCACCGCAGGGGGTTTTGGGGGGATTCGATCCCCCCAATGAAATGACGAGGAGCCGAGGTCGAACGAAGTCGACACACGGCTCCCAGCTCCGAGCGGATGACGGGACTCGAACCCGCGACCCTCACCTTGGCAAGGTGATGCGCTACCAGCTGCGCTACATCCGCGTATTCAGCGCCCTGTTGGGCTGTTGACGACTACTTTAGCCCATCGTTTCAAGCCCGTTCACCGGGGGTCCCTCAACCGCTCGGAGAGCTGATCGCGCGGGTCGGGGTGATGCGCAGGAGGACGCGGTGTTCCTCCTGCATGGTCCGGCGGTAGGCGGCCCAGTCCTGGTGTTCGCCGGAGATGCTGCGGTAGTACTCCTCCAGGAGGGGGAGGGCGGCCGGAAGCCCGACGATCTCGACGGTGCCTTCGACCTGGATCCAGCGGCCGAAGAACTGGTCGGGCAGGACGCACAGCCAGGCGCGCGGGTCGCGGCGCAGGTTGCGCACTTTGGCGGCGCCAGCGACAGTGCTGACGGTGACGTGTCCGGCGCTGTCCGTGGTGGTCAGCACCGGTGTCATCTGGGGTGTGCCGTCGGCGCGGAGCGTGCTGAGCACGGCGCGGTGCTGGTTGCCGATCACTTCGCGGGCTTCGTCGAGATCCACTCCGACCTCCCGTGCGGTGCCTGGTGACAGCCGTGGCCTTGGGGGTCCACGGTAGCGATCGCGCTGGTCGCGCGGTATTCGCCGCGGCTGTTCGTTGGGGGGAGTTCATGGGGATGCGTGAGGATGTCGCCGGGGGTCCGCAGCCGGATGACCGGGTGCTGCTGGCGCGGTTGCGGGCGGGCGATGATCTCGCCTACGGCGATCTGTACCGGCGGTATGCGCCTGCGGTGCGGCGGTTCGCGTTGAGCATGCCGCGGCCCGGGATCGACGTCGACGACGTTGTCGCCGAGGTGTTCTTGCGCACATTGCGCGCGGTTCGGGGCGGCTGCGGGCCGCGGGATGCGATCCGCACCTACCTGTTCACGGTGGTGCGCCGGGTGCTGGGGGAGTGGGCGGCCGCTCGCCGGGACGAGCCGATGAATGCCGACGAGCTGGGCGAGCACGCGCCGCGGCAGCGCGATCACCAGTTCGTGCAAGCCGAGGGCGAGTTGCTGGCCCGCGCGTTCCACCGGTTGCCGGCGCGCTGGCGCGAGGTCCTGTGGCGGACCGAGGTGGAGGGGCATCGGCCCGCCAGCCTGGCCGATCAGCTGGGGCTGACGCCGAATGCGACGGCGGTGCTGGCGCACCGGGCGCGGCGCGGGTTGCGGGAGGCCTACGAGGAGGCGGCCGCGGTGTCCGGCCGCCGGGCTGCGGGGTGTTCGCGCCGCGGTTGATCGGTCGCGTCCGGGGTTGGCCGGACGCCGCTCATGATCGACAATGGGCCTGGTTCGGGGACGACTATCACCCGTCGGGCCCATGACGTACGCGGTACCGTTGCTTCACGCTCGGTGACCGACGGGATTCGAGTGGCGAGACGATGTTCCGAAGCGACCAGCCCGGGTGGGCGGGGAGGCGACGATGAACCGGGTGGTGCGGGGTTCCGACGGCCGTGAGTGGACCATCAAGGCGAACCTGGAGTGGTCCAACCCGATCGCGGCGGACGAGTTCGAGCACGACGTGAACGGGGGCTCGGCGCCGGCGATCCTGATGGGCGCGGTGTTCCTGTTCCTGGTCGTGATGTTCGTGGTGTGGACGCCGGACGAGGTGTACGTGCCGAGCTGGTTGATCTTGCTGCTGATCGCGGCCGTGCTGTTCTTCCCGGTCCGCTGGGTGCTGCGGCGCCCGTGGACGGTCACCGCCGCCACCCCGGGTGACCACGACGAGAACCCGCCGGAGACCTGGGTGGGCGTGGTGCGCGGCTTCGTCGACGTGCGCCAGGAGGTTTCGTCGGTGTCCCGGCACATCGAGCTGTACGCCGAGCCGGACATGAACGGCAGCCTGCAGCCCGTCGAGTAGTCCCGCCACCCGCACCGCCACGCGAGATGAGTTCTCGAACGAACTGCTTTTCGCGGGTTCTGTCTGCACACTGGACCGGTGCCGGAACTTCCCGAGGTGGAGGCGTTGGCCCAGCACCTCCGTGACAACGCCGTGGGCCGGACCGTCGAGCGCGTCGACGTCGCGTCGATGAGCGTGCTGAAGACGGCGAGCCCGCCGTGGACCGAGCTGCACGGTCGTGCCGTCACCGACGCGGTGCGGCACGGCAAGTACCTGGATCTCGACTGCGGCGGGCTGCACCTGGTCTGCCACCTGGCGCGGGCCGGCTGGCTGCGCTGGTCGGACAACCTGTCCCCGGCGCCGCCGAAGCCCGGCAGGGGGCCGATCGCGCTGCGGGTGCACCTGGGCGGCGCGGGTTTCGACCTGACCGAGGCCGGCACCCAGAAGAAGCTGGCGGCGTGGGTCGTCGCGTCGCCGGCGGAGGTGCCGGGGATCGCGAAGCTGGGTCCGGATGCGCTGGGTCTGGATCTGGCCGGGCTGACCGAGGTCTTGGCGGGGCGCACCGAGCGGATCAAGACGCTGCTCACCGACCAGTCGGCGCTGGCCGGGATCGGCAACGCCTACTCCGACGAGATCCTGCACGCCGCGAAGCTGTCGCCGTTCGCGACGGCGGGCAAGCTCGACGCCGCCGCGGTCGAGCGGCTGCACGGCAGCATGCAGGAGATCCTGCAGGACGCCGTGGCGCGTTCGCTGAAGCAGGACGCGGCGCGGCTGAAGGCGGAGAAGCGGTCGGGGATGCGGGTGCACGCGCGCACCGGATTGCCGTGCCCGGTGTGCGGTGACGCGGTCCGGGAGGTGTCCTTCGCGGACCGGTCGATGCAGTACTGCCCGACCTGCCAGACCGGTGGCAAGCCGCTCGCGGACCGCCGGTTGTCCCGTCTGCTGAAGTAGTTGTCCACAGCCTGTGGACAGATCGGCCGGTTGTGCACAGGCCGTTGCCGCTGGTTGGACGCATCATTCCCGCTGAACGGAATAGTAAGGTACCGCTTACCGATGGAAACGGTGCACTGAGCGTAGCCGTCTTGATTCCAAGCGTGGCGGGCGTGAAGATTGATGTTGTGCCCGAGATGTTGACTGAGCGGTCGGTCCTGACCACGCTCGCCGCACTCGCCGTGCTCGGCATGTTCGTACTGCTGTGCCGGGCGCGCCGGGTGAGCACGTCGGTGGAGGACGCCACGCTGGCGGCGCTGCACCGGGTGACCAGTGCGGCCCCGCACCTGCGGGCCGGGCTCACCCAGGAATCCGCCGACAAGACCGCGCCGCACCTGCGCGAGCTGCTGGCGTGCGTCGCCGTCGGCATCGTCGACGCCGACGGCACGCTGCTGAGCTGGGACGGCGAGGCGAACTACCACTACGCCGACCTGCGGACCAAGATCGAGCAGGTCCTGCGCACCGGCAAGCGCGAGTTCCTCGACCACGGCGACGTGACCTGCGACCACCGGCCCTGCCCGATGCGGCACGCCGTGGTGGTGCCGCTGGAGGTCGAGGGCGAGAACCGCGGCGCGCTGACCGTCATCGCCGGCGGCGACCGCAAGCGGCTGCTGCGCGCGGCCGCCGAGGTCGCCAACCACGTGTCGACCCAGCTGGAACTGGCCGAGCTGCAGGAGTCCAAGGAGCGGCTGGCCAAGGCCGAGGTGCGGGCGCTGCGGGCGCAGATCTCGCCGCACTTCATCTACAACGCGCTGAACACCATCGGCTCGCTGATCCGCACCGACCCGGAGCACGCGCGCGACCTGCTGCAGGAGTTCGCCGACTTCACCCGCTACTCGTTCCGCACCAGCGGGCTCTACACCACGCTGGCCGACGAGATCCGCAACATCGACCGCTACCTCACGCTGGAGAGCGCCCGCTTCGGCCCGGACCGGCTGAACGTGCAGCTCAAGATCGCCCCGGAGGTGCTGCCGGTGGTGGTGCCGTTCCTGGCGCTGCAACCGCTGGTGGAGAACGCCGTCCGGCACGGCCTGGCGACCAAGCCCGGCGGCGGCACGGTGTCGGTGATCGCCGAGGACAACGGCACCGAGGCGCTGATCAGCGTGGACGACGACGGCATCGGGATGGATCCGGAGCTGCTCGACGCGGAGCTGGCCAACGCGCACCTGACCGGCGCGCACGTCGGCCTCGGCAACATCAACAACCGGATGCGGGCCACCTTCGGCAACGACTACGGGCTGGTCGTGGAGACGGAGAAGGGCGCGGGCATGAAGGTCATCATGCGGGTGCCGAAGTTCGCGCCGGGCGTGCGGCCGGTGCCGCCGCAGTCGATCGACGAGCCGAGCGTCGGGTTGGCGGCCGGGCCGCAGCTCAGCCGGTAACGTCGAGGTATGAACGAGAAGGCGCCGCAGAAGTTCACCGACATGTTG
Source organism: Saccharopolyspora sp. NPDC003752 (assembly GCF_053605825.1). Taxonomy (NCBI): domain Bacteria; kingdom Bacillati; phylum Actinomycetota; class Actinomycetes; order Pseudonocardiales; family Pseudonocardiaceae; genus Saccharopolyspora; species Saccharopolyspora sp. NPDC003752. Next base: position 34,917 of record NZ_JBSGJZ010000006.1, read on the forward strand.
ACCGGGAAGCTGTCCGCGAAGCTGCCGGGCAAGCTCGCCGAGCGCGCCGAGCGCGGCCCGGTGGTCGCCGTGGTGAAGCTGCACGGCGTCATCACGCCGACGGCATCGCCGATGAGCCGGCCGACGATCTCGCTGCAGAACGTGGAATCCGCGCTGACGCGCGCGTTCGGGCACGACCGGCTCAGCGCCGTGGTGCTGTCGATCAACTCGCCGGGCGGATCGCCGACCCAGTCGGCGCTGGTGGCGGACCGGATCCGGGGCCTGGCCGAGGAGAAGCGGGTGCCGGTGCTGGCGTTCTGCGAGGACGTCGCGGCCTCGGGTGGCTACTGGCTGGCCTGCGCGGCCGACGAGATCTACGCGCACTCGACGTCGCTGGTCGGTTCGGTCGGCGTGGTCAGCTCGGGCTTCGGGCTCACCGGCCTGCTGGAGAAGCTCGGCGTGGAGCGCCGGGTGCACACCGCGGGAACGCACAAGGTGCGGCTCGACCCGTTCAGCCCGGAGAAGGACGAGGACGTGCAGTGGCTGCGCGGCCTGCAAGACGAGCTGCACGAGCAGTTCCGCGCCTGGGTGCGCAAGCGCCGGGGCGAGAAGCTCGACGGCGCCGACGACGACCTGTTCTCCGGCGAGATCTGGACCGGCGTGAAGGCCGAAGAGCTCGGGCTGGTCGACGGCTTGGGCACCCTGCGGGGCATCGTGAAGGACAAGTTCCCGGACGCGCACCTGCTGACGGTGGAGCCGCGGAAGCCGCTGCTGGCCCGGCTCGGCATGTCGTCCTCGGTCCGGCTCGGCGGCAGCGGCGGAGCGGACACCGTGCTCGCCGCGGTGGAGGCGCTGGAGCACCGCGCGATGTGGAACCGCTTCGGGCTCTGAGGATCAAAGCCGTTTTCGAGCGGCTCGATCGAGCTTCCCATGATTTGAAGCCGGATCAGTGCCCGTGAGCGTTTTGGGGTGCCATAGCGCCCCAAAACGCTCACGGGCCCAGGCGGACCCGTTTCCGGGACTGGCGATTCCCTTGCGAACACAGGGTAATCGGCGCAGTTGCACTGAGTAGATCTTGTTGCCGATGGATCACTCGTTCAGCCTCATGCAATAGGCCGATCAGGCTAAAAACATTGCCGCTGAGCGGATTTCCGCACTGCATACCCCCTGGTGTCCAGCGCGCTCTGTTAGCAACTAGTTTGGTTGGCAGGCGTGACTGACCTCACTCGTCGGCTCGGGTGGCACGAGGCTGCGCCAGTGGGTGGGGCCGACACTCGATCATGGACAGTGCGCCGTGGGCGCGGCAGGATATGGCGTTGCAGTGAGTACACGAGAGAATCCAGCGGGTCTCGTCGTTCTGGCCGTCGATGACGAGATGGCCGGGTTGGACGAGATGAAGTACCTGCTCGGCAACAACGGGCGGGTCGGACGGGTGTTGACGGCGTTCGACGCCGCCGAAGCGCTGCGGCTGCTGCGCAGCGACGATCCCGAGCTGCTCGGCAGGCGCGACGGCGACGAGTCCATTGTGGACGCGGTCTTCGCGGACGTGTCGATGCCCGGGCTCAGCGGGATGGAGCTGGCCAGGGTGCTCACCGCGTTCCGCAATCCGCCTGCCCTGGTGTTCATCACCGGGCACGAGGAGAACGCGCTGGAGGCGTTCGAGGTCGGCGCGCTGGACTACATCATGAAGCCGGCCAACGCCGAGCGCGTCGATCGCGCGCTGCGCACCATCGAGAAGAACAAGGCCCAGGCGGCCAAGGGCTCCCGCGCGCTGGAGGCGCCCGCGGCCGACGACGACGAGGTCATCCCGGTCGAACTCGCCGGCACCACCCGGATGATCCCGCGCAAGGACGTGCGCTGGGTCGAGGCGCAGGGCGACTACGCCCGGCTGCACACCGCCGAGGACTCGCACCTGGTGCGGATCCCGTTGGCGCAGCTGGAAGAACGCTGGGCGGAGGCCGGTTTCCTGCGCATCCACCGGTCGTTCCTGGTGTCGCTGCCGCTGGTCACCGAGCTGCGCATGTCGTCGTCCGGGTACTCGGTGGTGCTCGGCGGCGGGCCGTCGAAGGAGCTGCCGGTCAGCAGGCGGCACACCCGCGAGCTGAAGGACCGGCTGGTCCGGGCGCCGCGGCAGGGCTGGGGCCAGCAATGAACCGCGGTTCGGCGGGATGAGCCCGGACCACGGCTTCGACATCCGCGCGCGGCTGGGCGATTCGACGCCCCGCCCGCGCCGCAAGCGCGTCGTGCTCGCCGACCGCCGGACCCGGCAGGTCGCGCGCACCATCATGGAGCTGGAGGAGCAGACCAGCGTCGGCGAGGTGCTGGTCCGGCACCTGGTGAAGGTGCAGCTGCGCAGCGCGCTGGTGCTGACCGGCGTGGTCGCCGTCGTGCTGCTCGGGCTGCCGGTGCTGTTCTGGGCGGTCCCGTCGATCGGCGACTTCGAGGTGCTCGGCATCCGGCTGCCGTGGCTGCTGCTCGGCGTGCTGGTCTACCCGTTCCTGCTGCTGATCGGGTACCTGTGCACCCGCAGCGCGGAGCGGCACGAGCGGGACTTCATCCACATGGTGGAGCAGTGACCGCATGATCGACGACGGGTTTCGACACACCAGGGGCGGCGCGGTGCGATGGTTTCGAATTCCTGGTCCCTGCTAGGGATCGTGCTGATCGTCGCGGCGACCCTGGGCATCGGGATCTGGGCTTCCCGGTCGGCGCGCACCACCTCCGACTTCTTCGCGGCGCGGCAGCTGGTGCGCGAAGAGCGCAACGCGGTGGCGATCTCCGGTGAGTACCTGTCGGCGGCGTCGTTCCTGGGCGTCGCGGGTCTGGTGATCAAGGACGGGGTGGACGCGCTGTGGTACCCGATCGGCTTCGCGGCCGGGTACCTGGCGCTGACGCTGTTCGTCGCCGCGCCGATGCGTCACTCCGGCGCGTACACGCTGCCCGATTTCGCCGAGGCCCGGCTGGGTTCGCTGCGGTTGCGGACGCTGTGCACCGCGCTGGTGGTGCTGATCGGCTGGCTCTACCTGGTGCCGCAGCTGCAGGCCGCCGGGATGACGCTGGCGGCGATCGTCGGCTTGCACTACTGGGTGGGGGTTTTCGCGGTCGCGGTGATCGTGCTGCTGACCGTGGCGACCGGCGCGCTGCGCGCCGTCACGTTGGTGCAGGGCTTCCAGTACTGGGTGAAGCTGTTCGCGATCACGGTGCCCGCGTTCGCGTTGTTCGTGGTCTTCGTCAACGCGCCGCCGCACCAGGCGCTCGACGAGCCGCTGCCGCCGGTCTTCCCGCGCGACACGACGGTGCACATCGACACCGACGTGCAGCTGCGGGTCAGCGAGCCGGTGTGGGCGGCCGAAGGCACCGGCTCGATCTACCTGCAGCCCGGCGAGTACTCGATGTCGGCGGGCACCGAGCTGCGGTTCCCGGCAGGCGCGGCGGTCCCGGTCGTCGCGGCGGCCGAAGCCGACAACGCGACCTGGCTGCGGCCGCACGGCGACGGCGCTTCCGGTCTGCTCGAAACGTATTCGGTGCTGATCGCGACGTTCCTCGGCACCATGGGCCTGCCGCACGTGCTCGCCCGCTTCTACACCAACCCGAGCGGGTCCGGCGCGCGCCGCACCACGCTGTTCGTGCTGGCGCTGCTCGGCGCGTTCTACCTGTTCCCGACGATCTTCGGGATGCTCTCCCGGCTGTACGTGCCGCACTTGCTGGTCACCGGCGAGACCGATGCGGCGGTTCTGCTGCTGCCGCAGGCGATGCTGGACAACTGGGTGGGCGGGCTGCTCGCGGCGATCACCGCGGCCGGGGCGTTCGCCGCGTTCCTGTCGACCTCTTCCGGCCTGGTGGTGAGCGTGGCCGGGGTGCTGTCCTCGCGCGACGCGCTCCGCGGCCGGACGCTCGACTTCCGGCTGGCGGCCGCGCTGGGCTGCCTGGTGCCGACGCTCCTGGCGCTGCCCGCGGACAACCACGACATCGCGCGCAGCGTGGGGTTGGCGTTCGCGATGGCCGCTTCCACGTTCTGCCCGGTGCTGGTGCTCGGGATCTGGTGGCGCGGGCTCACCGCGGTGGGCGCCGCCACCGGCATGGTGGTCGGATGCTGCCTGGTGCTGATCGCGGTGGCGTGCTCGCACTTCGTCGGGGACGGGGCGGGCTGGCTCGTGACGCTGGTCAGGCAGCCCGCGCTGGTCACCGTGCCGATCGCGTTCGCGGTGACCGGACTGGTCAGCTTGGCTACCCGGGCGCGGGTGCCGGCCGGGGTGGGCCGGGTGATGCTGCGGCTGCACGCGCCGGATCGGCTCGGCTTCTTCGACGGCCGGCTCAGCGCGGAGCCCGCGGAGCAGGCGCCGACCGAGGGTCGCCACCAACGCTGAACGTGATCATCCGTCGCGTTCTTTGAACTTTTTGGGTGGATTCCGAGACGAATGCAATCACCTTTCGTGTTTGCTGGTATAAACCAATAGAAAATCAATAGGCTGAACGGGTGAAATCGATCTGGTGAGACGCAATTCAGCGCGTCCGCTTGGCCTCGAATAACTTCACTCGATCGTTAGCTTGCGTACTCCCAACGGGGCTTCACAGCGGTGGTCGAACTACGTAGCGTTCCCGCGTTGAACTGATTCAGCAGGCTCCCGTACCGGCGGCACCCGGGACGGAGCCTTTTCTTGTGGGAGGACACCGTGAGCACCACGGACCAAATCGGGTCCGGGTCCGGTATCGACGCCGAAACCTGGGCCGCTGCCCATAGCAGCCCCGAATTCACCACCCTGCGACGCAGACTGCGCAACTTCGTCTTCCCGGTCTCGGCACTGTTCCTGGCCTGGTATCTGGTCTACGTGCTGCTCGCCGACTACGCGCACGGCTTCATGAGCATCAAGCTGGTCGGCAACATCAACGTCGGCCTCGTGCTGGGCCTGCTGCAGTTCGTGTCCACGTTCGCCATCACCACCTGGTACGTGCGATTCGCCAACCGGGAGCTCGACCCGATCGCCGAGGGGATCCGCGAATCCCTCGAGGGCGGCGCGAGCGACGAGGCGGAGGACGCCGCGGGCGACGGGGCGGAGGACACCGCGAAGGACAAGGCGGAGGACACCGCGAGCGACGAGGCGGAGGACACCGCGAGCGACAAGGCGGAGGACACCGCGAAGGACAAGGCGGAGGACACCGCGAAGGACACGGCGGAGGACACCGCGAGCGACGAGGCGGAGGACACGGCGGAGGACTCGACCGACGACGCCCCGGAGAAGTCCGCAGACGACAGCGCCGAGAAGGAAGCCGCCGCCGATGACGACGGCGACGACGGCGCGAAGGACGACGGCGCGAAGAAGGACGACTCCGAAGGAGGCCAGAAGTGATCGCCGCACTTTCCCCGCTGGCCCAGGGCGAAACCGCGAACAACAGCGCGCTCAACATCGGCATCTTCGCGCTGTTCGTCGTGGTCACCATGGTCATCGTGTTCCGCGCCAGCCGGAACACCAAGACCGCCTCCGACTACTACGCCGGCGGCCGCGCGTTCACCGGCCCGCAGAACGGCATCGCCATCGCCGGTGACTACCTGTCGGCGGCGTCGTTCCTCGGCATCGCCGGGGCGATCGCGGTCTACGGCTACGACGGCTTCCTGTACTCGATCGGCTTCCTGGTGGCTTGGCTGGTGGCGTTGCTGCTGGTCGCGGAGCTGCTGCGGAACACCGGCAAGTACACGATGGGCGACGTGCTCAGCTTCCGGATGAAGGAACGTCCGGTGCGCACCGCCGCGTCGCTGTCCACCCTGGCCGTGACGTTCTTCTACCTGCTCGCGCAGATGGCCGGTGCTGGCGGCCTGGTCGCGCTGCTGCTGGGCATCACGAACAAGACCGGCCAGGCCGCGGTGATCTTCGTCGTCGGCGCGCTGATGATCGTCTACGTGCTGGTCGGCGGCATGAAGGGCACCACCTGGGTGCAGATCATCAAGGCGGTGCTGCTGATCGCGGGCGCCTTCGTGATGACCATCTGGGTGCTCGCCATGTACGGCTTCAACTTCTCGGGCCTGCTCGGCGCGGCCGCCGACGTCGCAGGCGACAAGGTGCTCAACCCGGGTGCTCAGTACGGCAAGACCGAGATCAGCAAGCTGGACTTCGTCTCGCTGGGCATCGCGCTGGTGCTGGGCACCGCGGGTCTGCCGCACGTGCTGATGCGCTTCTACACCGTGCCCACCGCGAAGGAAGCCCGCCGCTCGGTGGTCTGGGCGATCTGGCTGATCGGCCTGTTCTACCTGTTCACGCTGGTCCTGGGCTACGGCGCCGGGGCGCTGGTCGGCTCCGACGTCATCAAGAAGGCGCCGGGCGGCGTGAACTCGGCGGCGCCGCTGCTGGCGCTGGAGATCGGCGGCCCGCTGCTGCTGGGCTTCATCTCCGCGGTCGCGTTCGCGACGATCCTCGCGGTCGTCGCCGGCCTGACGATCACCGCGTCCGCCTCGTTCGCGCACGACATCTACGCGAACGTGATCAAGAAGGGCAAGGTCGACGACAAGGGCCAGGAGGTCAAGGTCGCCCGGATCACCGCGGTGGTCATCGGCATCGTGTCGATCCTGGGCGGCATCGCGGCCAACGGCCAGAACATCGCGTTCCTGGTGGCGCTGGCGTTCGCGGTCGCCGCTTCGGCGAACCTGCCGACGCTGCTGTACTCGCTGTTCTGGAAGCGGTTCAACACGGGCGGCGCGCTGTGGAGCATCTACGGCGGTCTGGCGGTCACCATCCTGCTGATCGTCTTCTCGCCCGCCGTCTCCGGTGCCGAGGACTCGATGTTCCCGTCGCTGGACTTCGCGCTGTTCCCGCTGAAGAACCCGGGCCTGGTGTCGATCCCGGTGTCCTTCCTGCTCGGCTACATCGGCACGGTGCTGAGCAAGGACTCGGCCGACGAGGCCAAGCAGGCGGAGATGGAGGTCCGGTCGCTGACCGGCGCCGGCGCGGAGAAGGCCGTCTCGCACTGACGCGCTGAACCGCTCCACCTCGAACGAGCGCCCCGTCCGGCCGAGAGCCGGGCGGGGCGCTTTCGTCGGTCGTTCGCGTCAAGCGGCGCTCAGCTCGGATTCGGCGGCCGTGAAGTGCGCTTCCCACATGTCGCCGTCGGCCCGGCGGGGCGGGACGCGAACCAGCAGGGCCTGCACGCGCGGGTCGGTCATCCGCACGAACCCGGCGAACCGCGGTGATCCGCCGCCCTCCGGAACCGTCGCCAGATGTCCCCAGTCGCTGCCGTTCGGCCAGCGGAGAATGGCTCGACGAGACATGGCTTTCCTTCCTGCCGGGCGGATCCCGCGAACGGATCTGAATCGAACAAGCACACTGTGGCACGAGGCCTCACGAAAACGGCGATATCTTCGGGATCTCCGACCGAAAGCGTGATCAACTACGAAATGGTCTCGTGTTATCGCAGGTGAAGACGGGTTTTCCCGGGGTGTGAGGCGTCCGCCGACGCGAAAGGCGAGTCTCTTACGCGGGCACCACGCGTCTCGTGGCAGCATCGGGGTGTGACTACTCCAGTTCCCGGTCATCAGGTGCCCGGCGTGCAGCCGGAGGAGCTGCCCGCGCAGCTGCCGGAGGGCAGCGTGCTGCTCGACGTGCGCGAGGCGAACGAGTGGCAGGCCGGGCACGCGCCCGAGGCCGTGCACCTCCCGATGAGCGAGCTCGTGCAACGGCTCGACGAGATCCCGGAGGCCGACCAGGTCTTCGTGATCTGCCGCTCCGGCGGCCGGTCGGCGAAGGTCGCCGCGTACCTCAACGCCAACGGCTGGGACGCGATCAACGTCGAGCGCGGCATGAACGGCTGGTCCGCCATCGGACGGCCGCTGGTCTCCGACGACGCCGACGGCGAGCCGTACGTGCTGTGACGGCCCGACCTCCCGGCCCCGGACGGCCGAGCGTGGAGTGGGTCGCCACCCCGCCCGGCGGCCCGCGGCGGATCCGGCCGCCGCGCCGACCGCACCGCTACACCGGCCCGCCGGCCTACCCGGCCGTGCCGCGCTGGGGCTTCCCGCTGCTCGCGTGGCGGTGGCCGCTGGCACTGCCGCTGCGGCCGCACGTCGATCCGATGCTGCGGGCGGTGTCCGCCGCCGGGACGGCGGTGGTGACGCTGTGGATCACCGCGGGCGTGGCGGCGCTGGCCACCTTCGCGGAGTGCTGGCGGTACGTGCTGCTGCTGATCAGCCGCAGCCAGGCGCTTCCGCGCACGCCGCTGGCGATCTCCGACGTGCTGGTCGGCACGACCGGTTCGATCCTCTGGGTGCTCGGCGTGCTCTCCGGTGTTTTCGCCGTCCTGTGGGGCCTGCGGGCGCGCGCTGCGGCCGCGGAACGCACCGAGGTGCAGAGCGCCCGGCCCGACTGGCAGGTGGTCGTCGGCGTCCTGGTGCCGGGGCTGAACCTGTCCGTGCCGGGCTCGACGCTGGCCGAGCTGGAGCATTCAGTGCTCGTCGCGGAGGGCGCGCGTCGCCGGGGCGAGCGGCCGTTCCCGACGCTGCGCGTCCGGTTCTGGTGGGCGGCGTGGGTGGGAACCCTGCTGCTCGGCTGGCTCTCGTTCGGTTGGGGATTCTTCGGCAGCGTGCAGGCCCAGGCGGACGGCGTCGTGCTGCACGCGCTCAACAACGCCCTGGTCACGACCCTGGCGATCATGACGGCACTGCTGATCAAGTACCTGATGCGGCTGCTCGCCCCGCTGGACCCGACGGAGCTCGCGCAACTCCGGGTCCGCGCGGTCCGCGCCGCGCCGCCCGCGCCCCGGGCCACCCGCCCCACCAGCGCTCCGCGCTGACCGCACTCCCGAGGTTCCGCAATTTCCATTGAAATTGGACCTTCAATTTCAATGGAAATTGCGGCGTCACGAGGACGTGGGTGGGGCGTTCGCTTCGTCACGTGGTGGTGCGGGTCCTCGGTGACGCTGTTGTTGCGGTGCGTCACAGATGCCGGAAGTGGATCTGGATCGCCCGCATAATGGGCGCCGTGCGGCAACCGACCCCCGACGTCGTCGCGCACCGAGGAGCCTCCGCGCACCGCGCCGAGCACACCCGCGGTGCCTACGAACTGGCCCTCGAACAGGGCGCCGACGCGCTCGAATGCGATATCCGGGTCAGCCGGGACGGCCACCTGGTGTGCGTGCACGACCGGCGCATCGACCGGACCTCCAGCGGCCGCGGCGTGGTCAGCGAGCTCACCGTCGCCGCGATGTCCGAAGTGGACTTCGGCGGCTGGCACCAGGAACCGCCCCAGTCGGCGGACGACCTGGTGCGCGGCCCGGCCGCGGAGCCCGAGCACGGCGTGCTGCTGCTCGACGAACTCCTCGGCCTGCTGCGGGACAACTCGCGCCCGGTCCGGCTGTTCATCGAGACCAAGCACCCGGTGCGCTACGGCGGGCTGGTGGAGCGCAAGCTGGTCGCGCTGCTGGCCCGGCACGGCTTGGCGACGCCGGTGGACCGGGAGAACTCGCCGGTGCTGATGATGTCGTTCGCGCAGTCCGCGGTGCGCCGGTTCCACGAGGCCGCGCCGGGCGTGCCGACGGTCCTGCTGTTCGACCGGTTCCGCGGCCCGCTGCGCTCCGGCGTGCTCCCGCCGTGGGCGGACCTCGCCGGGCCGGGCATCGGCCTGCTGCGCGAGGACCCGGGATTCGTCGCGCGCGCGGCCGCGCTCGGCCGCGACACGTACTGCTGGACCGTCGACGACCCCGCGGACATCGAGCTGTGCGCCCGTTCCGGAGTGCGCTTCGTGGCCACCAATGCGCCCGCGTCCACCCGCTTCCACCTGGCTGAATCGGGCCTCGCGCAGTTCGGTAGCGTCACGGCGAAGTGACCATGAGCGAGGGGATCTGCAGTGTCGAAGCGAACCGCACCCAAGCCCCAGGCGGACACCGGGATCAAGCCGCGCCAGCCCTGCCCGTGCGGTTCGGGGAAGCGCTACAAGGCTTGCCACGGCGCCGCGGGCGGTGCCGCCGACGTGATCGTGACCAGGCCGTTCGAGGGCTTGGCCGCGGAATGCGAGCTGGTCGCGCTGCGCGAGTTCGTCCCGTCGGCGACCGCGAAGCTGCCGCTGCGCGGGGAGGGCGCGGTCACGCTCGCGACCGTGCTGCCGATGGCCGCCGCCGCGCTGCGGCGCAACGACGACAAGTCCTTCATCGGGCTGCAGGTGCAGACCCACTCCGGTGACATCAGCCGGGATCTCGCGCGGGCCGTCGAGTGGGTGCAGACCGCCGAGATCGGCGAGTCGCTGTCGGTGGTGGGCCCGGAGACGGCCGAGCCCGGCACCATTCCGGCCCGCCTGCAGGACCTGCTCGACCCGGCCGCACCGCTGGAGGTCGAGCTGCACGAGGACTTCGCCTGGTGGCTGCCCGGCGACGTGGAGCCGACCGGCGAGGTCGCGCTGTCCCTGGAGCGGGCGAACGCGGCGATCATGCCCACCGATCGGCTGACCGCCGAAGGTGTGGAATCCGCGTACTGGGTCGACGCTGGCGAGAAGGCCCACCTGCGCTGGGTGCGCCCGGAGCCCGAGGAACAGCTGCTGGCGGCGCTCGCGCGGTTGTCCGCCCGGGGCGAGCTGGCGCTCGGCGAGGACAGCAAGTACGCGGGATCGTTCCGCGCGCACGGCCTGCTGGTGCCGGTGTGGGACCTCGACCGCGAGAAGCACGCGCGCGAGTGGGACGAGCCCGCCGCGGAGCTCGGGCGCCGGCTGGCCGATGCCCTCGGCTCGCTCGACTCGGAGCCGCTGAACGCGGCGGAGCGGCGCGCCCGCGATGGCCTCCGCGGCCGCCAGGTCACCATCCGCTGAGCCCGGTGTCGGGCGGTTCCGGCCGGAACCGCCCGACGTGGCTCCACAGTGGATCGATTCGTCGGCCGCTGGAATCCCCTAGTCGCGGGGAATCGCCTCGATGCGAGCCATGTTCTGCTCGCCCCATTCCCCGAGCGGCATCAGCGCCGTGATGAGCGACCGGCCGAATTCCGTCAGCGAGTACTCCACCTTCGGCGGCACCTGGTGGTACATCTCGCGGTGCACCAGGCCGCTCGCCACCATCTCCTTGAGCTGCAGGATCAGCACCCGCTCGCTGATGTCCGGGATCGCGCGCCGCAGCTCGCCCAAGCGCCGCGTCGCGAAGGCCAGCTCCCACAGGATCAGGCACTTCCACTTGCCGCCCATCACGTCGATCGCGGCATCCAGTCCGCAGGTGTACTTGTTCCGCTTCATCCCGGGCTCCCACTGACAAAAAGTTCAGTACCCGACAAAATAGTCGGTACTTGATCAAAGTTCAGCCAAGTCGCGAGGATCGAACGCGTCAACGCGATCGATCTCGAAAGAGCCGACTTTGAACTGGAGCACGAACATGGCCGGTGGCATGCGCACGGCGGTGACCGTCCTCGGGCTGGGGAACATGGGCGCGGCGCTGGCCAAGGCGTTCCTGTCTGCCGGGCACCCGACGACGGTGTGGAACCGCAGCCCGGAGAAGGCCGCGCCACTGGTCGCCGAGGGCGCAGCGCACGCCGGATCGATTGCGGACGCGGTCACCGCCGGCCCGCTGATCATCGCCTGCCTGACCACTTACGACGCCACGCTGAAGGCCCTGGCGCCCGCCGCCGGAGAGCTGGCCGGCCGCACCCTGATCACGCTGAACAGCGGAACTCCCAGCGGCGCCCGGGAAATGGCGGAGTGGGCGACCGGCAACGGCGCCCGCTTCCTGGACGGCGCGGTGAAGAACGTCCCCGAGGCGGTCGCGAAGCCGGACACGCTGCTGTACTACAGCGGCGACGAGGCCGTCTTCGACGAGTACGAGCAGACCCTGCGGGAGCTCGGCGGCGACACCCGGTACCTCGGTGCCGACGTGGATCTCGCGGCGCTGTACGAGATGGCCGTCGGCGCCACGCTGTTGCCCGCCCTCCTCGGCTTCTTCGAGGGCGCGGCCCTGGTCGCGAAGCGCGGGACGCCCGCGAGCGAGCTGGTGCCCTACACCGTCAAGTGGCTGGAGATGATCGGCTCGGTGCTGCCGAAGTTCGCGGCGGAGATCGACGCAGGCGACTACAGCGACCCGTCCTCGACGGTCGGCCTGTTCTACGCGGGCATCGCCCACGACGACGAGCTGGCGGCGGCGAACATCGACGTCAGCTGGCGCGAGCCGATGAACGACCTGCTGCGCCGGGCGGTCGCCGAGGGTCACGGCGAGCACAGCATCTCGGCGCTGGTCGAGCTGCTCCGGAAGCCCGACCCCGGTGCTGCTCGCAGTTTCAATTGAAACTGGTCCACCGTTGTCGTTGGGCCGAACGGGTGATCAACGCGCCGGTCGGGCAACCGATCGGCGCGTTGCCGCGTGTCATCCCCGGCGATACCCGACGTTTAGGGGGTGGAGGGTTGACCACGCACCTGCCTGCAGTGCCGACCGCCACCGAGGCGTCCGGTGTCTATCGCGGGCGGGCACGTCGGGGGGACATGGCGGCGGCAGAGGATGATTTCGCGGAGTTCGTCCGGGTAGCACTGCCCGGGCTGATGCGCTATGGCCACGCCCTGACCGGCAACCCGCACGATGCCGCGGACCTGGTGCAGACCGTGCTGGAGAAGGTCGGCGCCCGCTGGTCGAAGATCAGCCGGAACTGCGCGGACCCCACCGCCTACGTGCGCAAGGCGATGGCGAACACGCACGTCAGCCGGTGGCGCCGGACGCGCCGGGAAACGCTGCTCGCGGATTTCCCGGACATCCCCGCCGCCATCCAGCAGGATCGCCTGGAGCACGAGCCGCTGTGGGTCGCGCTGCGATCTCTGCCACCGAGGCAACGCGCGGTGGTCGTGCTTCGTTACTACGAGGGACTTTCCGAGCTGGAGATAGCCGACACGCTCGGCATCAGCTGCGGAACGGTGAAGAGCCAGGCCAGCAAGGCGATGGCGACGTTGCGCAAGCGGCTCGGGCCGCTGGTGGGAGGAGGTGACGCGTGATGGATCTGGAGGACGAGCTGCAGCGGGTCCTCCGGGACGACCGGCTGGACATCCCGGTGCGAACCGGCGCCGAGTGGTCGCTGGTGGCCGGGGCGCGTCGCCGCAGGCAGCGCAACGGTGTGCTGGCCGCGACGGGCAGCGCGCTCGCCGCGACGCTGCTGGTCGGCGGCGGGATCGCGCTGGTCGGCCACCAAGCGGGCGAGCCGGTGCAGCCGGCGGTGCCGCCCGTCGTGCAACCGGAGCCGAACCCGGGCTCGACCGCGCCGCTGCAACCGACGCAGCAGCCTCCGGCCCCGCCGCCGGTGCACCAGCAGCCGGGCCAGCCGCCGCAGCTGCCGAGCCTCACGACCCCGCCGACCAGGAAGCCGCTGCCGCCGGAGATCCTGCTGACGACGACCTCCGAGCCGGACCCGACGACCTCGGCGTCGCAGACCTCCAAGCCGAACCCGACCTCGTCGCAGAACCCCGCCGCCACCGAACCGAATTCGCCCGGCGGGTAGCGCGAGGGCTCAGAGGGCGCCGCCGGCGGTCCGGGGTGCCATCGCGTCGGCCCCTTCGTCGCCGACCGTTTCGCGGGCCAGGTAGTTCTCCACGTCGAAGAGGTTGCCCTTGGAGCGGTCGACCACGTTCAGCAGCGTCGACATCGCGGCGACCTCCTCGACCTGCTCCTTCAGGAACCACTGCATGAACTGCTCGCCGAGGTAGTCGCCCTCCTCGCGAGCGGTCTTGGCCAGCGTTTCGATCTCGCGGGTGACCTCGCGCTCCTGCTCCAGGGCGAGCGCGACGAGCTCGCGGGTCTCGGTGAAGTCGTTGCGCACCTGCTCGATGGCCGGGATGGCCGGCTTGATGTTGTTGTCCATCAGGTACTGGACGATCATCATCGCGTGGTTGCGCTCTTCCAGCGCCTGCCGGTAGAAGTGCGCGGCCAGCCGCGGCAGGTCCTCGTTGTCGAACCAGACCGCGACGGCGATGTACTGCTGCGAGGCGGTGAATTCATTGCGCACCTGTTCCTGCAGCAGGTGCTCGAAACGGGATTCCTTGTGCTGAATCTTCTTCGCGGTGACAGCCATGCCCCCAATATACTCTGGAATGAGTCCAGATACATTTCAGGTAAACCTAATAATCCTATGGTTAACCTTGGCTGATCGCGTTTTAGCCAAGGCAATCCTCAGATAAATAAGCCAAGCCAAACCTGTGCTGTTTTGGCTGGTGGCGACGCTGTCGTCGCTGCTGGTGGTGAATGTTTCGCGCCGTGTCACCAATTCGAGTGGCTATTGTTCGGCTAAGGGCGCTCGTGATCGGCTTTTCCGGTTGGAACGCCCTCCATTAGTCACTCGATCAAGTGATGGAATGGGAATCGGACGAGTTCACGGATTCAGCGGGGCGCGGGTGATGGGGCAGGACATGCATCGCGGGCCGCCCCGGCCGGAACCGAGTTCGGAACCGCTGATCCGCAGCACCTCGATCCCGGCGTCCTCGAGTCGCGCGTTGGTCTCGGCGTTGCGCTCGTAGGCCACCACCACGCCGGGCGCCACGGCGAGCGTGTTGTTGCCGTCCTCCCACTGCTCGCGTTCCGCGGTCACCGGGTCCAGGCCGGTGTCGATCGCCCGCAGGTGGTCGATGCCCATCGCCTCCGCCGCGGCGGTCAGGAACGGGGTCGGGCCGGACACCTTCAGCTCGCCGTCCAGCGGGCGCAGCGCGAAGGCCTCCAGCGAGTGCTGGATCGCCGGGTACATCACCACGGCGTCGCGGTCGACCATCGTGCACACCGTGTCCAGGTGCATCGAGGCCCGGGCCTGCTCGATCGGCACCGCCAGCACGGTGTGCGCCAGGTCGTCGGCGAACAGCGAGCGGGCGAGCGACTCCGCGCCGGCGGGCGTGGTGCGCTCGCCGACGCCGATGGCCACCACGCCCGGCGCGAGCAGCAGCACGTCGCCGCCCTCGACGGGCGCGGAGTGCGCGCCGTAGGCGCGGGTGGAGTGCGAGAACCGCGGGTGGTAGGCGTAGATCAGGTCGGTGAGCGCGGATTCGCGGCGGCGCGCCGGCATCGCGAGGGCCGCGATCGCGACCCGGTCGCCGATCCACACCGACGAGTCCCGGGTGAACAGCAGGTTCGGCAGCGGATCGATGGCGAAGTCGTGCGGGTGGTGCATCCGGCGCACCAGGGACTCGCCCTCCGCGGCGGGCAGCTCCTCGAACGTCATGCCCGCGATGAGGATCCCGGCCAGCGCGGAATCGTCCACGCTGGACAGGTGCGAGCGCAGCGTGTCGGCGATCTCCGTGCCCACCCTGAGCTCGTCCACGCCCGCGAGCACGGCCGCGGCCCGAGCGCGGGTGTCGCGCAGCGCCTCGGTGAGCAGGTCGCGCAGCAGCAGCACCTCGACGCCCCGGTTGCGGAGCACCTCGGCGAACGCGTCGTGCTCCTCCTGGGCGCGATCGACCCACGGGATCGCGTCGAACAGGAGTTGGTCGCTGTTGCGCGGCGTGAGCCGCTTCAGCTCCGTGCCCGGCCGGTGCAGCAGCACCGCGTGCAGCGGGCCGACCTCGCTCTGGACGTGTGGTTCGCTCACGATGAGCAGCCTAACCGCGACTAACGGAAACGTCCGTCAACGACGACGATTTCGATCAATCATTAACCAAAAAGCTCAACTGACCATCGGATCGTTGCGCAGAATGGACGATCGGTTCGTTGCCGGGTCGGCTTGCGGATTTCGCCTGGAATCGGCAGCTCCCGGGTCAGGGCAGCCAGCCGACGCGGCCGCGCAGGGCGGCGTAGCCGACGAAGGCCACCACGTCGATCAGCGCGTGGCCGACGACCAGCGGCCACAGCCGGTTCGTGCGCTGCCAGGCGCGGCCGTAGACCAGGCCCATCACGACGTTGCCGACGAAGCCGCCGAAGCCCTGGTACAGGTGGTAGCTGCCGCGCAGCACCGCCGACACCCACAGCGCCCGGTTCTCCGACCAGCCCAGCTGCCGCAGCCGGGTCAGCAGGTAGCCCACCACCAGCACCTCTTCGGCGAACGAGTTGCCGAACGCGGCCAGCGTCAGCACCGGCGCGCGCCACCACGCAGCATCCAAAGTGGATGGTTGGACGGTCAGGGCGAGGCCCAGGGAGTGCGCGACGAGGTACAGGCCCAGGCCGGGGATCCCGATCAGGGCCGCGAGACCCAGCCCGCCCGCGAAGTCCCGCCCGGGACGGGAGCGGTCCAGGCCCACCTGCCGCAGCGCCACCCCGCCGCGCCACAGCAGGTACAGCCCCAAGCCACCCCATGCGCACAGCCGCAGCACGTTCGCCAGCTGCGCGAGCATGTCGAGCAGCCCGAGCTCCGCCTGCGGCACGTTGATCGCGGCGTGCTGGTCCGCCAGCGGTTCCGGGCGCAGCAGGGCGTCCAGCAGCGACAGCAGGCTCTGCACGCCGGAGAGCCCGAGCGTCACGGTGAAGACCACGAACAGCTCGATGACGATCGCCCTGCGCTCCGACCGGTCCGCGATCGTCGCGGGCTCGCCGGGCCGGGTCGGGGTCAGCCATGCGCGCAGGGTGCTCACGCGTCGAACCGTACCCGGATCGGTGACGCCACCGGCCGGGCGCTCGAAGGTCTGGAAATACCGGGAAAACCGCGTGCGGAACTGGTCACCGCCCCCGCCGCGTCGGATCGGCATGGACGTGTTCGTGTGGGGCGCGGCGGACACCGAACGCGCGGTGCGCGTGCTGCAGGCGCTGCGCCGCTTCGACGTGCTCGACGGGCCGCTCGGCTCGGCCGACCTGTTCGGCATCCGGGACGGTGTCCTGGTCGAGATCCGGCACAGCGATCCGGGCGGGCTGCTGGTGCGGTTCACCGACGGGCGATGGCCCGGCCGATCGGCGATCGTGGCGCGCGCGTTCCTCTGGGTGATCACCCGCGACGCGTCGGTGGAGGAGGCGATGCTGGTGGGTCCGGGCGCCGATCCGCTGCGCTTCCGCGACGGCCGCATCCAGCTCCTGACCCCCGAGAACTCCGAACGCGACTGACGTCGGGGATCGGCGCGAACGGCCTCTTCGCGCCGCCTGCCGAGGTGAACGGTCCGTTCGCGCCGCCTGCCGAGGTGAACGGTCCGTTCGCGCCGCCTGCCGAGGTGAACGGTCCGTTCGCGTTGGCTGCTGAGGTGAACGGTCCGTTCGCTCCGTTCCGGCGGCGTCAGCCCTGGCGTTGCTGGGCGAGGAAGGGGCAGCCGACGAGGCGGCGGAGCTCCACGCCGAGGTGCTCGGTCGTGCTGACCGGGCGGGAGAACGCCAGTCGCACGTCGTGGTCGCCGTCGGCCGATTCCACCCGCAGCCGCAGGCCGTACTTGTCCAGCCCGAGCGGGCGGATGTGCCCGCCGCGCAGCTTCTCCGGCAGGTGCCGGGCGAGCAGCCCGACGACGTCGCGGTGCGACAGCTCCAGGTGCCGCAGCCACGCGTCTTCCTGCATGCAGAACGGATCCGGCGTGGCGGCCTGGAAGTCAGCGGGGTCCACCGAGCCGGTGCCCTCCGAATCCGCCAGCACCAGCGACGCGGATTCCAGCCGCAGGACGCTCGCGCCGTGCCCGGCGTCGAGCAGCCGCGGGTCCGGGCGCTCGTCGGCGACCGAGAGCACGGCGTCGCGGGCCTCCGCGCCGTCGAGCAGCCGCACCCAGCCGGTCAGCCACAGCAGCCCGCGCACCGGTTCGCGCAGCCGGACCGGCGTCGGGTCGGTGAGTTCCAGGACCGCGGCCAGTTCGGCGCGCGGCGCTTGCCAGGCGGCGGCGATCAGCGGGTGTTCGTCCGCCAGCAGGACGGTTGCGGAGCCATCGGCGTGCACGTGGTGCAGCAACGGCGCGATGCGCGCCGAGTTCTCGTCGGCCGGCAGGAGCGCTGCGCGGCCGCCGCGTTTGGCGATGCTCCTGGCACGTTCGGCAGCGCTCGGCGTCGCGGGCCGGCGAATGGTCGTCTCACCCACTGCTCACCTCCAACTTAGGCAAGCCTAATTTAAATGTGTCGGGTGGGGAAGTCACCTCGTCGGGCGCCACGCGGTCGCCGAAGCGGCCCCACTGCCCGCGCATCCTCTTAGTACCAGCTGGAACGGCTCCGTGGGGCGGCAACCGGAGTAGTGCCCCCAGGGGCGGTGCGAGCGCCGTCGGACCAGGGAGGATGATGATGTCCAAACCAGGCGAGGGAGGCCTACATGACCCCGCCCGACGTCCGTTTATCGGGCACCTTTGTTCACTGGCCGGTACGGCATTAGCGTGTCAGCCGTGTCAAGCGCTGTTGAGCTTCGCGCGCCCGGTCCGCGCGGCATCCCGCCCCTGTTCGCCCGATTGGTTGACGACGCGGCGCTGTTCCCGCCGGGTACCGCCGCAGTGCCGGAGGCGGTGGCCGACCACCTCGAGGCGCGCGGCGGCGCGTTCACGGGTCTGCTCGGGCCGATGCTGTGCAAGGCGTCCCGGCTGGCCGAGCTGATCACCGAACTGGCGAAGGTGAAGCCGGCGTCGCCGGTGCCGCTCTCGCTGGTGTGCGACACCGGGCTCGGCGGCGTGCCCAAGGCCCTGTCGATCATCGAGGGCCGGCAGGAGCTGCTGGCGCTGCGGATGGTCGAGATGCCCGCGCCGTCCGACGTCGACGACATCTGGCTGGAGCGCGTCTCGGAGTTCGTGCCGGAGGACATCATCCGGGTGGTCGAGCCGCGACGCGGCGGCGACGGCTGGCTGGACGGCATCCGACGGGTCGCCGAGCACGGCTGCTGGCCCAAGCTGCGCTGCGGCGGGCAGACCGCCGAATCGGTGCCGTCCATCGACGTGGTCACCGACTTCCTCGCGGTGGCGGGCACCCTCGACGTACCGTTCAAGGCCACCACCGGGCTGCACACCGCGGTGCGCGGCACCGACCAGGAGACCGGGTTCACCCACCACGGCTTCCTCAACGTCCTGGTCGCCACCGCGCGCTCGCTGTCCGGCAAGGACGTCCGGGCGGCGCTGGCCAGCACCGACGGCGCCGCGCTGGCCGAGGAGGCGCGCGCCCTGTCCGACGACGCCGCCAACGCGGTGCGCGACGTCTTCGCCTCCTACGGCTCGTGCTCGTTGCAGGACCCCGTCGCCGAACTCGAAGGATTGGGACTGCTTTGACCTGGATCGAGGACCCCGAGTTCGCCCCGGACAAGCCGTTCGGCCCGCAGACGCTGCCCTACGGGGTGCTGGTGACCGGCAGCGGCCCGGTCATCGCGGTGCGGGTCGGGCGGCACGCGCTGCTGTTGCGCGGCATCGCCGGGGAACTCGGTCCTCGACTCGCCGAGCTGGTCTCCGGCGACTCGCTCGATCCGCTGCTGGCCGCGGGCCGCGACCGCTGGCGCGAGCTGCGGGAGCGGCTCAGCGAGCTCGTCGCGGCCGATCGGGCGCCGGCGGGCGCGAGCCTGGTGCGCACCGACTGGCACACCCTGGTGCTGCCGTTCGCGGTCGGCGACTACGTCGACTTCTTCTCATCGCGGCACCATGCCGAGAACGTCAGCCGCATCTCCCGGCGCACCGTCGAGCCGCTGCCGGAGAACTGGTCGCACCTGCCGGTGGCCTACCACGGCCGCGCGGGCACCGTGTACGTCTCCGGCACCGACATCCACCGCCCGAGCGGGCAGCGCAAGGCCACCGGCGACCTGCAGCCCGCGTTCGGCCCGACGCGGCGGCTGGACTTCGAGGCGGAGGTCGGGTTCGTCTGCGGTGGCGAACCGGCCGCCCGGGTGTCCACTTCGGACTTCGCCGAGCACGTGTTCGGGCTGGCGCTGGTCAACGACTGGTCGGCGCGGGACATCCAGGCCTGGGAGTCCAAGCCGCTGGGGCCGTTCCTGGCCAAGTCGTTCGCCACCTCCGTCGCCGGGTGGATCACGCCGCTGGAGGCCTTCGAGCAGGCCAGGGTGCCGATTCCGGAACCGGCGCACGCGCTGCAGCCCTACCTCGTCGAGAAGGAGCCGTGGGGGCTGGACCTGCGGCTGGAGGTGCGCTGCAACGAGACGCTGCTGGCCTCGCCGCGGTTCGAGCACATGAGCTGGTCGCCCGCGCAGCAGCTGGCGCACATGACCGTGAACGGCGCGCCGGTGCGCCCCGGCGACCTGTTCGCGTCCGGGACCGTGTCCGGGCCCGAGCGCGACCAGCGGGGCTGCCTGCTGGAGCTGACCTGGGGCGGAGCGGAGCCGATCACGCTGCAGGACGGCGAGCAGCGGACCTTCCTCCAGGACGGGGATCGGGTGACACTGAGTGGCAGCGCGCCGGGGCCCGGCGGTTCGGTGATCGGGCTCGGCGAGGTGACCGGCACGGTGCTGGCCGCGGCTCGGAGGTGACGCGATGGCCCAACCCAGCCCCGAGTCGATTCGCGGCCCGATGCGCCTGCCGCGCGACGCCCAGCCGGGTACCAAGGAGAGCTCGCTGACGCTCGATCGTGGGCTCAGCCTGCTGCAGGCCGTGGCGGACGCGGAGAGCGAAGCGCCCACCATCAGCGACCTGGCGGCGACCGTCGGCGTCAGCCGCGCGGCGGTGTACCGGCTGCTCGGGCCGCTGCAGAGCCGTGGCCTGGTGCGCCGCGAGGGTTCGAAGGTGCGGCTCGGGCTCGGCGTGCTGTGGCTGGCCGGGCGGGTGCTGCCGCAGCTGCGCATCGCATCGCTGCCCGCCTTGCGGGCGCTGGCGGAGAAGGTCGGCGCGACGGTGCACCTGACCGTGGCCGACGGCAGCGAGGCGCAGGCCGTGGCGGTCGTCGAGCCGTCGTGGACGAGCTACCACGTGTCGTACCGGGTCGGCAGTCGTCATCCGGTGCAGCGCGGCGCGGCCGGGCGGGCCGTGGACCTGCCGCCGGGCGGGCCGGCGTGGATCGCCACCAGCGGCGACCTGCAGCCGGGCGCGTTCGCGGTGGCCGCGCCGGTGCGCGGGGTGCCGGGGCTGCGCGCCAGCGTCGGCGTGGTGGCCCTGCAGCCGCTGGCGCCGGAGGAGATCGGGCCGCTGGTGCTGGAGACGGCCGAGGCGGTCGCCGAAGCCCTGCGCTGACTTCGCGTCGCGTAACGCTGGCTCTGATTCAGCCGGTTCAGCCCCCGTATTCGCCTCCACAGTTCCACTGACGTTCGGGAGGAACGAGCCCCTCGCCGCACGGCGGTGCTGGGAAGATGCATGATGACGCGTGCCGAGCGCCGGTGGCGGACGAACTTGGCCAGGAAATAAAAACCCCCGGCGCGTACCGAAGTACTGGCTAACCGGGGGACTTCGCGATCGACCATACCACAGGAAGCCACATCACATCGCGATGTGATGTGGAATCGGGCATATCGACATCGCCTGGCGATGTGCTGAATTGCTCGCGCTGGCGTTCCTCGCGGCTCAAGGTCACGTTCGGTGGCCGGTGATCATGGTGGTAGAACACCGCAGTGGGCTATGACGCTGCGCCACCACCGGATGAGCTCGAACCGCTGCTGAGCGCCGAACGGCTGGGCACCTATCACCGGCATGCCCCGGCGTGGGGCGTCCCGCCGATCTCCCTGTACCTGCTCGGGGGCGAGCTCGCCGCCAGCTTTCACCGCGATCTCGGCGTCGCCGAGGTGGTACTGCGCAACGCGCTGAACGACCAGCTCACCGAGCGGTACGGCCCGCGTTGGTGGGCCGATGAGCAACTGCTCGACGATCGCGGCCAGGCCGCGATCGCCAAGGCATGGACCGATGCGCGGTGCACCGAGGACGGCCCGTCCGGCCGCTTGGTCGCGCAGCTGGCGATGGGGTTCTGGGTGCACCTGCTTGAATCCGGCGGCTACGTCGGCAAGAAGCCGTTCCGGCGGCGTCGGTACTACGACGCGACGCTGTGGCGGCCGGCCTTGCGGTTTGCCTTCCCGAACTCGACAGGAATCCGCAGTGAGGTGCATGCGGTGGCGCATCGGGTCTATGCCCTGCGCAACAGGATCTCCCACTGCGAGCCGATCGTCGGTGGGGTCCGCATTCCCGGCACGACGATTCGACGCAGCCCGGCTGAGATCCACGACGACATCGTGACGCTGGTTCGGTGGGTGTCCGCGCCGGTCGGCGACTGGCTCGCTGTTCGGTCCCACACCCCCGTGCTGCTCAGGGACGCGCCGAACTGATCTGGGCGGGAACGCCATGATCATGATGCGCAGCCGCGACGGCCGAGCCGGTCAGCCGCCGGGCCCGGGGCTTCGCCGAATGGACTCGGGACCACGCCGCCGACTTCCGCCCGTAGCCCGGTGGGGGTCGTGAGTGGGAACGGCGGTTCTTGCCGCAACGACTACTCACGACCCATGTGCTCACGCGGGCAGGGCCTGGTTGAGGTCGGCCCAGATGTCGTCCGGGTCTTCGATGCCGATCGAGACGCGGATGACGCCTTCGCCGATGCCGACCGCGCGCAGCTGCTCGTCGGTGAGCTGGCGGTGCGAGGTGCTGGCCGGGTGCAGCGCCAGCGTCTCGACGCCGCCCAGCGACGGGCCGAGCGATGCCAGCCGGATCGCTTGCACGAAGGCCAGCCCGGCCGCCCTGCTGCCCAGGTCGAAGGTCAGCACGCCGCCGTTGCCGGTCAGCAGCTTCCGCGCCAGTTCGTGGCCGGGGTGCGACGGCAGGCCCGGGTAGTGCACGGCGCGCACCGCCGGGTGCTCGGCGAGCCGTTCGGCGATGAACTGGGCGCTCGCGCAGTGCTGGCGCATCCGCAGCGCGAGGGTCTGCACGCCGCGCAGCGTCAGCCACGCCGCGAAGGGATCCGCCGACGCGCCGATCTCCACCAGCTCCGGCCACAGCTCGCGGTGCAGGTCGGCGTCCGCGAACACCGCGACCCCGCCCAGCACGTCGGAGTGGCCGCCGAGGTACTTCGTCGTCGAGTGCACGACGACGTCCGCGCCTTGCTCGATCGGGCGGCACAGCAGCGGGGTGGCGAAGGTGTTGTCCACGACGTTGATCAGGCCCGCCTCGCGGCCCACCGCGAACATCCCGGGCAGGTCGGCGACCTCCACCATCGGGTTCGAGATCGTCTCGGCGTAGAGCAGCTTGGTGTTCGGTCGCAGCGCTTGCCGCGCCTCCGCCGGGCCCGACACGTAGCTGACCTCGATTCCCCAGCGGTGCGCGAGGTTCTCGAAGGACGCGAACGTGCCGCCGTAGAGGCTGCGCTGGGCGATCACGTGGTCGCCGCTGCTCAGCAGCGTCAGCAGCACCGAGTTGATCGCGCCCATCCCGGAGCCGGTCGCGAAGCCGGCCTGCCCGCCCTCCAGCTCGGCGACGGTGTCCTCCAGCGCCCGCACGGTCGGGTTGCCCATCCGCGAGTAGACCGGCGCGCCGTCGGGGTTCGCCATGCCGTCGGCGAGGACCGCGGGATCGGCGAAGGCGAAGCCGGAGGTCTGGTAGAGCGGCGCGGTCAGCGGCCGCCCCACGGGGGGCTCCGGGGTCTTGACGTGGACGCAGCGGGTGTTCAAGTGGGTCATGGGAACCAGGCTTCCCCCGGCGGCGGTCCGCGGGAAGCGCCAATGCGGGTAGATTGGCTCCCCGATGGAACCAATTTCGCTGGATCGCGTCGTGGGATTGCTCGGCCGCTGGTCCGCGCAGCGCGGCGCTCTGCACGAGCTGCTCGCGGGACGGCTGCGCCAGCTGATCGAAGACGGCAGCCTGCCGCCGGACACCGTGCTGCCGCCCGATCGCACGCTCGCCGACGCGCTCGCGGTCGGCCGCAACACCGTCGTGGCCGCCTACCGGACGCTCCGCGAGGAGGGCCGGCTCGAACGCCGCCAGGGCAGCGGAACCCGGGTCACGTCGGCATGGCTCACCGCCGCCCGCAACGCCGCCGTCGAGTCGGTCGGCCCGATGTACCTGCACCTGCTCGAACCCGCCGACGGCGCGATCCAGCTGACCTGCGCGAGCCCGCTGCTGCCGCCACCGGAACTCGCCGAGCTGCTGCCCGCGGTGACCGCCCGGCTCGCCGCCATCGGCCCCGACATGGGCTACCACCCGGCCGGCGTTCCCGAGCTGCGGCAGGCGATCGCCGACCGCTACGCGCAGCGCGGCGTGCCTACCCGCGCCGAGCAGATCCTCGTCGTGAACGGGGCGCAGCAGGCCCTTTCGCTGCTGATCAGGCTGCTCGTGGCGCCCGGCGACGAGGTGCTGCTCGCCGCCCCGACCTACCCGGGATCGTTCGAGCTGTCGCAGGAGGCCGGTGCCCGGATCCGCGCGGTCCGCGCCGGTGACGGGCTGGACTTGGCTGGTTACCTGCGCGCGGTGGCGGATCGTCCGGCGCTGGCGTACGTGATCTCCGCCTTCCACAACCCGACCGGCGAACTGCTGCCGTCGTTGCAGCGCCGCAGGCTGGCGGAGACCTGCGAGCGGCACGGCGTCCCGCTGGTCGACGACGAGGTGCTGGCCGAGCTCGACCTCGACGACGCGGCCCCGGAGCCGCTGGACGGCGCGGCGGTCATCAACGTGGGATCGCTGAGCAAGCTGGTCTGGGGCGGCCTGCGGGTCGGCTGGGTGCGTGGTTCCGAGCCGCTGATCACGAGGCTGGCGCGGCTCCGGGCGGTGCACGATCTCGGCGGCCCGGTGCTGGACCAGTGGCTGGCCGCCGCGCTGCTGCCGAGGCTGGACGAGGTGCGCGAGCGGCGGATCGGCGAACTCCGCGCCCGGCGCGACCGCCTCTGCACCGAACTCGACGCGAACCTGCCGTGGACGTTCCGGGTTCCTGCGGGCGGGCAGACGCTCTGGGCCACGCTGCCCCACGGCGACGCGAGCGCCTTCGCCCAGCACGCGCTGCGGTTCGGCGTCGCGGTGCTGCCAGGTCAGTCGCTGGATCCGCAGCGGCGCAGCGAACGCTGCCTGCGCATCCCGTTCCACTACCCGCCGGACGAGCTCGCCGAGGCGGTGCGCAGGATGGCGGAGGCGTGGCGTTCCTACGACGGCACGGCCGCGGTCGCCGCGGTGAACGCGCTGGTCGTCTGAGCGCCGGGGAGTTCGGTGCCGCTGCCGGTGGTGCCGTCGAAGATGCCCATGCGCTGGAACTGCGGCCACAGCTCGGCCCACGGTCGCCGCGGCCCGCTGGCGAGCCAGATCGTGGTGCCCTCGTAGTAGGTGTCGAGCCGGGTGTCCACTGTGGTCAGCGGGCGGACGTCGCGGAAGGACCGGAGCAGGTCTTCGCGGGTGCCGCCCAGGTACACCACGTGCTCGGTGTCCTCCGGCGGGCGGCCGAGGTACCAGAATCCCCGGCTTCCGCTGTACACCTCGGGAATCCCGGCCGCGCTCCCGCAGTGGTGCAGGGCGCCGGCCGACCAGTAGTCGTGGGTGATGACGGCGGTCCGCGGGGGAGCGCGGTGGTAGGCGTCGGCCACGGCCGAGGTCAGCTGCGGCCAGCCGATGCTGCCCCGGCCGAACGTGTCGAACCGCTGGATCGACGACACCGGGAGCACCGGCAGCGCGGCCAGCGCCAGGCAAGCGGAGACCGCGAAAGCCGTGCCGGTGAGCCGGCCCGGGAACTTCGGGGCCTCCACTGCGGCAACGGCGTAGAGCAGGCCGAACAGGCCCGCGACGTAGTAGGGGCGGCCGTCCGCGAGCAGGAAGATCGCCGTGGTTCCGATGGCGGCCCAGCCCAGGTAGCGGTACGGGCGCAGGTTCGGCGAGCGCAGGAGCCGCCACGAGCCGTAGCAGGCCGCGGCCCCGCCGACTAGGCCCGCGCAGGCGACGGCCGTCGGGAGGAACAGCCAGCCGTACCAGTTCTCGGCGGCGATCGCGGCGGGCATGCGCAGCTGCGGCCAGCCGTGGGCGTGCTGCCAGAGCAGCGTGGGAACCGTGGTGAGCGCGGCGAAAGCCGCCCCGCACCAGAGCATCGGGCGGCGCAGCAGCTCGCGCGGTCCAGCCGCGAGGGCGGCGACACCGACGCAGAGCCACCACGCCGGGATCAGGAACTTGACCTGCAGCGCGACCGCGGTGATCACGCCGGCCCACAGCAGCAGGTGATCCCGGCGGCAGCGCGTCCAGCGCACCACCAGCCAGCCGATCACCGTCCACAGGAACGGATCGAACGACCAGGTCGCGAGCAGGTGCCCGGCGCTGGCGAACTGCACGGTGACCGCCCAGGCCCCGGCGGCGAGCACCTGCGCGCGGCGGTCGCCGCCCAGTTCGCGCGCGATCAGCGCCGTCACGACGACTCCGGCGGCGGTGACCAGCATCGGCGGAATCCGCAGCGACACCAGCGAATCCGGGAACAAGGTGTCTAAAGTGGACGCTATCAGCGGGATCAGCGGCGGCTGGTCGGCGTAGCCCCAGGCAAGGTGGTGCCCCGCCGCGATGAAGTAGAGCTCGTCGGCGAAGTAGCCGTAACGCGGGCTGGTCAGCAGCAACGCGATCGCGACGGCCGCGGCGATCAGCAGAGCCGGCCGCACCGCCGGCGGGAACAGCGGTTCCCGGCCGATTCCCTTCGGCTGCACGGCTTTTCCGGGATGGGTCAACGTCACGGATGAGCCCCTTTCCGGGCGCGCGGAGGCACCGGCCGGAATCGGATTCCCGGCCGACGAGAGGGTTTTCGCGATTTCGCCGGGATGTTCCGGACGAAACCCCATGGGATTCGGTTTGCGCTGGTCAGGTTCCGTGCGTGTTTTGGGGCGCTATTGCACCCCAAAACACGCACGGGTGCCTACCAGGCGAAACGTTCGCTATTCCAGCAGTGCCAACGTCGCTTTGGTGTCGCAATCGACGCGCGCCGCGAAATAGGCGGTCATCCATTCGCGATCCGGGACCCTGCCGTTCCCGAGCAGCCGCGTCGCGCCTTCCACGTCGTCGACCAGCCAGGAACCGGCGACCGAGGAAGCCCGGTAGAAGGGTTCGCCGTCGCAGGTCGGGACCGTGCCGACCAACATGCCCGCCAGCCATTCGCGCTCTTGCGCGGGATCCGCGAGCCGCCCGGTGGCGGTCGTGTTGTGCAGGTACACGGGCAGGTCCGGGTTCGCCGAGCTGCCGAACCGCAACTCTTCCGGAGCTCCCGGGATGCCGTGGAGCTTCTCCAGCATCGGCTGGCCGAGTTCGGCGAGCTCGCCGAGCACGTGCTCCTCGTAGCGAGCGACGCAGATCGTCGGCCCGCGCGTCGTGCACACCTCCTGCATCGCCACCGGATCAGCGACCACGTGCCGGTCCAGCGGGACCGACGCGATCAGCAGCGTCAGCGCGGCGACCAGTGCCGCTGGCACCAGCACGAGCCACCGTCGACGCGACACGGCCAGGACGAGGAAGCTCGCCGCGATCGCCGCGAACCACATCGCCTGCAGCGCGCTCGACGGCACCGCGTACATCGACCCGGTGGAGACCTGTGCGGAGAGGAGGATCGTGAACAGCGCGTCGTACCCCGACATCCAACTCGCCCAGCTGGCCACCGTGTACACCAGAAGTGCCAACGCCGGGGTCAGCAGGACGATCAGCCGCCACCGGACGAGCCGCCCCAGCACCATGCCGAATGCGGCTGCCGCGCCGTGTGCGGGGACGCAGACCAGCAGCGCCGCGATCCAGTCGGTGCCGCTACCGGTGGCGATCGGGAAGACGAACATCGCCGCGATCCCCCACGCCGTCGCGATGCCGAGCACCGCGCCCAGCGCGAGTGCCGCCCACGACACGAGGAACGGCTGCCAACTCGGCCGGGGCAAGGTCGCCAGGAGTTCCTCGGTGCCGCGTCGGTTCTCCCTGTTCGCGGCCCACGCGCCGGCAGTCGCCACCAACGGCCAGGTGAAGATCTGACCGCTGCGCACGACCACGGCGAGCGCGTTCCAGCTGCCCGCCCACCACGGTTGCACGAACAGCACCGCGACCAGCGACACCAGCATCGCCATCGCGAGCGGGCCCGCGGCGCCGCGGTAGAACTCGTTCCCGAAGATCCTCCTGCTCATGCCGCGCCCGCCCTGCTGCTGCCCAGCACCGCGCGGTAGCCGTCCGCCAGATCGCCGCCGTCGGCCAGCTCCGCCGGCGTCCCCCGGAAGACCGGCCGACCCGCGTCCAGCACCAGCAGCCGATCGCACGCCTCCGCATCGCCCATGATGTGCGTGGCGAGCACGACGCACCGATCCCGCCCGAGCTCGCGCAGCAGCTCGCGGAATTCGTCCTGCTGCTCGGGATCGAGCCCGGCGGTCGGCTCGTCGAGCAGCAGGAGCCCGGGATCGTTGACGATGGCCTGCGCGATGCCGACGCGGCGCCGCATCCCGCCGGAGAGGCGCTTCAGCTTCTCGTCGGCGCGGTCGCCGAGCCCGACGCGCCGCAGCGCCCGGTCCACGGCCGGCATCAGCTCCGCGCCCGGGACCTCCTTCAACCACCCGAAGTGCTCCACGAACTCGCGCGCGGTGAACCTCGGGTACCAGCCGAATTCCTGTGGCAGGTAGCCGATTTCCCGCCGCAGCGGGCGCAGGTCGGCGCCGGCCGGCGGGTGGCCGAGCAGCCGGACCGAGCCGCCGGAAGGCGCGGTCAGCGTGGCCAGCACCCGGATCAGCGTCGACTTCCCGGCACCGTTGGGACCGAGCAGGCCGTGCACGCCGGCGCCGAAGTCCGCGGTGATCGCGTCGAGCGCGCGGCGGCGGCCGAATCGCACGGTCAGGTCCTGGATCTCGATGGCGGGCATGGTTCAGCTCCTCGACGTGTGCTGGAAGTTCGTGCGGCGGAGGTAGAGCACCGCGGCGGACAGGACGATCAGCGACGACCACAGCAGCGGCAGCGGCCGGTCGAGCAGCACCGGCACCCGGGCGACGACCAGCGGGCCGCCGGCGAGCACCAGCCAGCCGGTGGCGACCGCGGCGGCCACCGGTTCGAGCCGGAACCGCGAACCGAGCGCCAGGGTCAGGCCGGTCAGCGCCAGGCACGGCAGCAGCCAGCCGACGATCGACGTCCGGCCGGTGATCGCGCCGATCAGCGCGCTCGCCGGCACGGTGGTGAGCAGGATCGACAGGGTGCGCCAGAGGACCAGCGGCAGCCCGCCCAACGCGGTGCCCGCGGTGATCTCGTAGGCCGGGTCGCCCAGCCTGCCGAAGCACAGCGCAACCCCGGCGACGGGCAGGATCGGCGCGATCAGCAGCAGCGCGGAGCCGTGCTGCGACCACCAGCCGCCGGGTTCTTCCATGCTGAGCAGGTCCATCCCGACGGCGCAGGCCAGCGCGACGAGTACGGCGAACAGCCAGGCGCCGCGCACCGCGGGGGCGGCGTTGAGCAGCACCCGCAGCCGGCGCCCACGGCTCGGCCGGGGGAACTGCGGGGGGAGCGTGGCGAGGCCGGCCTGCGCCTGCAGCACCACCGGATCGCCGGACGCCGCGTCGTTGATCAGCCGTCGGCAGGCGGCGCAGTCGAGGGCGTGGTCCTCCACCTCGTCCGCCTCCGGCAGCAGACCCGCTGCGTAGGCACGCAGGGTGGACGCGGGGAAGTGCTCGTGCGTCATGCGAGTGCCTCCTTCAGGATGTGGCGGGCTTTGCGCGCGCGGGTCTTGACCGTGCCTTCGGGAATTCCGAGCAGCTCGGAGGTCTCCCGCACGGTCCGGCCGTCGAGCACGGTGGCCTGCAGGACCGCCCGGAGCTCGGGGGAGAGCCGGTGCAGGGCGCCGGCCAGCTCGGGGCTGAAGGCCCGGGCCAGCACCTCGTCCTCCGCGGATTCCGCGGTGATCGCCGAATCGACCGGCTCTCCGACGGGCTGGATGCGGACGTTGCGGCGGCGGTGCGCGTCGATCAGCCGGCTCGTCGCGATGGTCCACAGCCAGCCGGCGGCGCTGCGCGACGGGTCGAATCCGCCCGCCGAGCGCCACGCCGTCAGGAAGCAGTCCTGCAGCACCTCGGCGGCCAGTTCGGGATCGCCGCAGCGGCGGCGCAGCCGGACCGCCAGCCAGCCCGCGTTGCGCTCGTAGAGCGCGTCGAAGGCGGCCCGGTCGCCGCGTGCGATCCGCCTGAGCAACCGCTCGTCTTCCCGCTCTTGATCGCGCACACACCTCTAGACGCACGGACGGCCGGAACGGTTTTCGGTCGGCGTGTTCACGCAGAGGTCTTCCGCGTCGCCGGATCGCTTGGTACAAGTAATCGATCCGGTGATTTCGGCTGCCCTGCGTGACCGGGACCAAGGTCCCGTCCGGGACAGGACTCTCGACCGGGCGAGATAGGGCCCTTGCCTCTGCGCATTCGCACTACGGAGCGGCAGTGTGGAGTCGTGGATCTGCTCGACATCGCCCGATGGCAGTTCGGGATCACTACCGTCTACCACTTCCTGATGGTGCCGCTGACCATCGGGCTGGCGATCCTGGTCGCCGGCATGCAGACCGCTTGGTACCGCACCGGCAAGCAGCGCTACCTGAAGATGACCAAGTTCTGGGGCAAGTTGATGCTGATCAACTTCGCCATGGGCGTGGTCACCGGCATCGTGCAGGAATTCCAGTTCGGCATGGCCTGGAGCTCCTACTCGCGCTTCGTCGGCGACGTCTTCGGCGCGCCGCTGGCCATGGAGGGCCTGCTCGCGTTCTTCGTCGAGTCGACCTTCCTCGGCCTGTGGATCTTCGGCTGGGACCGGCTGTCCAAGGGCGTGCACCTCGCCTGCGCCTGGGCGTTCTCGCTGGCCACCGTGCTGTCCGCGTACTTCATCCTGGCCGCCAACTCGTGGATGCAGCACCCGGTCGGCATCGAGGTGGTCGACGGCCGGCCGCGGCTGACCTCGATCTGGGCGGTGCTGGGCAACAACACCGTGCTCGCCGCGTTCCCGCACACCGTGTTCGGCTGCTTCGCGGTCGCCGGCTCGTTCCTGATCGGCATCGCCGCCTGGCAGATCGCCCGCCACCACCGCAAGTCCGACCCGGACGACGAGGACCGCCGCGCCTGGCACGGCTCGCTGCGGCTGGGCGCGTGGGTCGCGGTGATCGCCTTCGCCGGGCTGGCGATCTCCGGTGACATCCAGGGCAAGCTGATGTTCCAGCAGCAGCCCATGAAGATGGCGTCCGCCGAGGCGCTGTGCCACAGCGAGGCGCCCGCCAGCTTCTCGATCTTCGCGATCGGCGACGTCGCCCGCCCCGACTGCGAGAACGTCAAGAGCATCACGGTGCCCTACATCCTGTCCTACCTCGCCGAAGGCGACTTCTCCAGCGAGGTCAAGGGCGTGCAGGCGCTGATCCCGGAGTACCAGGCCAAGTACGGCACGCACTACCCGGACGACCCGCGGCTGGGCTCGTTCGCGGGGCAGCCGATCGACTACACGCCGAACCTGCCGGTGACCTACTGGGGCTTCCGGTTCATGATCGGCTTCGGCGGCCTGGCCGCGCTCGGTGCGGTGTTCGTGCTCTGGTTGACCCGCAAGCGGAAGTTCCCGCCGGGCAAGTGGTGGGCGCCGCTGGCGGTGCTGAGCATCGCGCTGCCGTTCCTCGGCAACATCGCCGGCTGGGTGTTCACCGAGATGGGCCGCCAGCCGTTCGTGGTGGTGCCCAACCCCGATGCGTCCGGCATCGACGGCGTGTGGATGTTCACCGCGTCGGCCGTGTCCTCGGGGGTGTCCCCCGGCGAGTTGCTGACCTCGGTGATCGCCCTGACCGCGCTGTACGGGGTGCTCGCGATCGTGGAGATCTTCCTGATCATCCGCTACGTGCGCGGTGGCTTCGCCGGGGTGATGCCGGCGAAACCGCCGGAGGGCGAGGAGAAGTCCGACGACGAAGCCCTGTCCTTCGCGTACTGAGAGGCTGCACCTGCGATGGATCTGCCCACCTTCTGGTTCTGCGTGATCGCCCTGCTGTGGCTGGGCTACCTGTTCCTGGAGGGCTTCGACTTCGGCGTCGGCATGCTGCTGCCGGTGCTGGGCCGCCGCAACGAGGAGCGGCGGGTGCTGATCAACACGATCGGCCCGGTCTGGGACGGCAACGAGGTCTGGTTGATCGTCGCGATCGGCGCGACCTTCGCCGCCTTCCCCGGCTGGTACGCGTCCCTGCTGAGCACGGCCTACCTGCCGCTCCTGGTGCTGCTGCTGGCGCTGATCGGGCGGGGCGTGGCGTTCGAGTACCGCGGCAAGGTGGACACCGCCCGCTGGCGGCGCACCTGGGACGTGGTGATCGTGCTCGCCTCGTGGATCTCGCCGCTGATCGTGGGGCTGGTGCTGTCCGCGAGCGTCTTCGGGCTGCCGCTGGACGCCAACGGCGACCGGATCGGCGGCTGGTGGACGATCTTCACGCTGCCGAACGTGATAGGCGCGCTCGCGGTGTGCGCGTTCTCGCTGCTGCACGGCGCGATGTTCCTGTCGCTCAAGACCGAGGGCGGGATCCGGGAGCGGGCGCGGCGGTTCGCGCTGCGGGCCGGGCTGCCGCTGCTGCTGCCGGTGATCGCGCTGGTGGTCATCGCGCAGCTCCGGGAGGGCGAGGCCTGGACCTGGGTGCCGCTGGTGATCGCGCTGGTCGCGGCGCTGGCCGGGCTGGCCCGGCTGTACCGGTGGCGGGACGGCCAGGCGTTCGCGCTGCAGGGCGTGGCGCTGGCCGGTGTGGTGGTGACCCTGTTCGGCGCGCTGTGGCCGAACGTGATTCCGTCCACTTTGGACCCGGCGTGGTCGCTGTCCATCGCGGACACCGCGTCCAGCCCGTACACGCTGACGGTGATCACCTGGGTGGCGGCCTTCGGCACCCCGGCGGTGCTGATCTACCAGGGCTGGACGTACTGGGTGTTCCGCAGGCGCATCGGCACCAAGCACATCCCGCCGGTGCACGTACCCAGTGCCTGATGGTTTCCGCTGGTCAGGGGGCCGTGAGCGCTTTGGGGTGTCATAGCGCCCCGAAGCGCTCACGGCCCGGCACCTGGCGATTCGACTAGGAGTTCGTGATGGGTCCGCTGGGAGCTCTGCCCCGGCTTTCGGGGTCGGCCCGGCGTGCGCTCGTCGTGGCCGGGCTGCTCTCCGTCGGCAACGCGGCCGCGCTGATCGTGCAGGCCTGGGCGTTGGGCAGCGCTCTCGCGGCCGTGGTGACCGGCGCCGCCTCACCGGAGGAGATCGGCGACCACCTCGTGGTGCTCGCCGGCGCGGTGGTGGCGCGGGCCGCGCTGGGCTGGGCGACCGAGTCGGTGTCCGCCCGGGCGGCGGCGGGTGCGAAGGAGGAGCTGCGCGGCCTGCTGCTGGATTCCGCGCTGCGGCGGGGCCCGGAGTGGATCCACCGGCGCGGCCCGGCCGAGCTGACCGCGCTCGCCACCAAGGGCCTCGACGCGCTCGACGCGTACTTCACCAAGTACCTGCCCGCGCTGGTGACCGCGGCGGTGGTGCCGCCGCTGGTGGGGGCCTGGATCCTGTTCTCCGACTGGGTCTCCGCGCTGGTCATCGTGATCACCGTGCCGCTGATCCCGCTGTTCGCGTGGCTCGTCGGCAAGTACACCGAGCAGCGCACCTCGCGCGCCGCCGACGCGGTGCAGCGCCTGTCCGGGCAACTGCTGGAGCTGATCCGGGCGCTGCCGGTGCTGACGGCGTTCGGACGGGCGCGGGCGCAGGGCCAGGTCGTCCGCCGCGTCAGCGACTCGCATCGCCGCACCACGATCGCGACGCTGCGCATCGCCTTCCTCTCCGCGCTGGTCCTGGAGCTGCTGTCGTCGCTGTCGGTGGCGATGGTGGCGGTCGGCATCGGCCTGCGGCTGGTCTCCGGCGACCTCGACCTGGCGACGGGCCTGCTGGTGCTGGTCCTCGCGCCGGAGTGCTACCTGCCGCTGCGCGCGGCGGGCGCGGCGCACCACGCGAGCGAAGACGGCGTCGAAGCCGTCCGCCGGGTCGACGAGATCGTGCGGGACGGTCACCCTGCCGGCGCGGGTGGTCCGCAATTTCCATTGAAATCGAACCTTCGATTTCAATGGAAATTGCGGCACCCCGAACCCGGGCGGGACGGTCCTGCGGTGCGGGGAACCGGCGAGCCCGGGGGCTCGGGCGGGACGGTGCGGGTGGCCGGGTTGCGGGTGCGGCGGCGGGACGGGTTCGCGCCGGACGGCCTGAGCTTCGTGGCGCGGCCCGGCGAGATCGTGCGGCTGGAGGGCTTCGACGGGATCGGGCCGAGCGGTAGCGGCAAGTCGACGACGATGTCGGTGCTGCTCGGCTTCGCCGCCCCGGAAAGCGGCACGATCACCTGCGACGACGTGGACGTCGCCGAGCTGGACCCGGCCGAGTGGCGCCGCCGCATCGCGTGGGTGCCGCAGCGCCCGACGTTCACCGGCGGCACCGTCGCCGACGAGCTCACCGTCGCCGCCGCCGACCAACCCGACCTGACGGCGCACGTCGGCGAAGCGCTCGC
The DNA here is from genome assembly GCF_053605825.1 of Saccharopolyspora sp. NPDC003752. Taxonomy (NCBI): domain Bacteria; kingdom Bacillati; phylum Actinomycetota; class Actinomycetes; order Pseudonocardiales; family Pseudonocardiaceae; genus Saccharopolyspora; species Saccharopolyspora sp. NPDC003752. The sequence continues at coordinate 69,045 of NZ_JBSGJZ010000006.1, forward strand.
CGACGCTGCCGCCGCCCACCTCCGCGACCGCCGCATCGACGAACTGTCCACAGGGGAGCGTCAACGGGTCGCGGTGGCCCGCGCCCTGCTGAGGCTGCGCGGTGACGCGAAGATCCTGCTGCTCGACGAGCCGACCGCGCACCTGGACGCCGCGACGGCCCACCAGGTCAGCGAGGCGATCCGCCGCGCCGCCGAAGCGGGCGCGACGGTCGTGCTCGCGAGCCACCGCCCGGAGACGGCCGAAGCCGAACCCGAAGCGGCCACCGCGGCCCTTCCGGCCGCTCCGCCCGACCTGCCGGCGGCGACCGGTCGCATCCGCGACCTGATCACGCCGCGAACGCTCCTCGGCGTCGGCCTCGGCGCGCTCTCGCTGCTCTCCGGCCTCGCGCTGACCGCGACGTCGGCCTGGCTGATCGCCCGCGCTTCGCAGCAGCCGCCGATCCTCACGCTCTCCGTCGCGGTCGTGGGCGTGCGCACCTTCGCGCTGTCGCGCGCGGTGCTCCGCTACGCGGAGCGGCTCGTCACGCATGACGCCGCCTTCCGGCTCTCCGGCCGCCTCCGGCGGCAGCTGTGGGATGCCCTCGTGCGACTCGGGCCGGTGCGCACCGCCGGGCTCCGCCGCGACGAGGGCGTCGCGCGCCTCGTCGACGATGTCGACTCCGTCCGCGATCTGGAGCCGCGCGTGATCCTCCCGCCGCTGGTCGCGGCGGTCGTCGTGGTCGCTGCGGTGGTGCTCCAAGCGCTGGTGCTCCCCGAAGCGGGCGTGGTGCTCGCAGCTGCGCTGCTCGTTGCCTTCGTCGCGAGTCCGCTCGCTGCGCTCGCCGCGGAGCGCCGTGCGACCGCTGCCGTGGCGGAAGGGCGCCGCCGCGTCGCGGCTCGTGTCCTCGCGCTGCTCGACGGCTCGGCGGAACTGCTCGCCTTCGGCGCGCACGAGGAGCGTCGAGCCGAACTGGCCGCCGCCGACGAGCGCCTCGCCGCTCGTGCCCGCCGAGCGGCCTTCGGTGCGGGCGCCGCGACGGCCGTCAACACGCTCCTCGTCGGGATCGCGGTTCTCGGCGGAGCGTGGTTCGGGGCGGCGGCGGTGGCCGAAGGCCGGTTGGCGCCGGAGCTGGCTCCGCTGCTAGGGCTGGTTCCGCTCGCCGCGGCGGAAGCCGTCGCGTTGCTGCCGCCCGCGGCGCAGCAGTGGAAGTCGTTGCGCGCAGCGCAAGCACGTCTGGCGCCGTTGCTGGCGGTCGCCTCGGGCGGCGGAGCCGTTGGTGCTTCTGCTGATCGGGTGGCGTGGTCTGTCGAGCTGGTCGGTGGTGATGTCCAGCGACAGGGCTCGGGTGTTGATGTTCCTGCCGGTTCGGGACGTCAGGTGGCGCCGTCCGGTGGTGATGCCCAGCAGCAGGGCTCGGGCGGCGAACTTGCCGATCCGGAGCGCCGCGCAGCTGATCCGGCGGCGCGGTCGGGTGTCGAGCTGACCGGCGTCGATGTCCGGTGGCCGGGTTCGGGCGGGATCGCCTTGCGGGGCGCGGACTTGCGGGTGCCCGCCGGGGCGCACGTAGCGGTGGTCGGGCCGTCCGGCGGCGGGAAGTCGACGATCTTGGCGCTGCTGCTGGGATTCCTGGAGGCGGAGCGGGGCGACGTGCAGGTGCCGCGGAAGGTCGCGTGGTGTCCGCAGGAGCCGCAGCTGGTGTCGACGACGGTCCGGGAGAACCTGCGGCTCGCCGCGCCGGAGGCGGACGACCGCGAGCTCGGCGAGGCGCTGCGGGTGGCGGGGCTGCCGGGCTGGGAGGAGCGGCTGGACGCGATGGTCGGCAGCGGCGGCACGGCGATGTCGGGCGGCGAGGCGCAGCGCCTCGCGCTGGCCCGGGCCCTGCTGGCCGCGGACGCGGAGCTGGTGCTGCTCGACGAGCCGACCGCGCACCTGGACGTGCCGACCGCGGAGGCGCTGCTCGCCCGCCTGCGCCACGCGCTGCGCGACCGCACCGTCATCCACGTGACGCACCGCTGGTCGGAGACCGAACACGCGGACATCGTCCTGCGCGTCGAGGCCGGCGAGATCGCGGTCGTCCGCGAGGCCCAGCGCGAAGGCGCCCTCCCGTGACCGCCGCTGTTCACGGGGCCATGAGTGCGGCGGGGCGTTGCAGGTGCTGTTCGAGATGTGGTGGCGTGGGGTCGTGCTAGAGCGCGTTCGGCTTCGAAGCGGTGCAGCGACCTGTCGACCGGAGCTGGTGAGGCGAACAGTCCGTTCACTCCGCACCGGCAGTGCGCACCGGCGTCGGGTGGAGGAAGCGAACGGCCTGTTCACCTCGTCCATCGGGACGAACGGTCCGTTCACCTCGCCGACCACGTCCCGGATGGGCTGTGACCTGCGTCGTCCGGACCGGCCTTCGCGCTCGCGGGAGCTATAGCCTCGTGCATGACATGGATTCCACCCTCGCCAAGCGCATGCTGGCGGCGTCCACCGAGATCACCCGGCTGGCGCTGTCCGCCGAAGATCCGGAGGCCGTCCTCCCGTTGGTCGTCCGCCGCGCCGCCGAACTCGCGGAGGCCGACCTCGGCGTCGTCACCGTGCGAGCCGACGACGGCCGCCTGACCGTCGAGGCCGCCTACGGCGCGCCCACCGCGACCGGTCCGCTCGGCGACCCGGTCGGCACCGTCCTCTCGTCGCGTTCGGCCGCGGCGCGGGTCGCCCGCAGCGGCGTGCCGGTCGTCGTCGACGACCTGATCGACGACCCGCTCACCGCCCCTTACGTCCCCGCTGCGCTGCGGGTTTACGGCCCGTTCGCGGTCGCGCCGTTCGGCACCCGCGAGCGGCGGCTCGGCGCGCTCGCCGTGTACCGGCGGCGCGGCGCCAGCACCTTCACCCGGGTCGCGGTGGACGTGCTGACCTCGTTCGCCGCGCAGGCCGGGCTCGCGCTGGTGCTCGCGGAGGGCTCCACTGCGCGCCAGCGCATCGCCGTCTACCAGGAGCGGGAGCGCATCGCGCGCGACCTGCACGACGTGATCGTCCAGCGGCTCTACGCCACCGGTGTGCAGCTGGAGGTCCTGGAGCGGCGGCTGTCCGGCCGCCTCGACACCGCCGACGCCGCCCGCCTGTCCGAGACGATGGAGCAGATCGACCAGGCGATCGCCGAGGTTCGCGCCACCGCCCGCACGCTGCGCTCGGCGGACCCGGAGGACCCGGCGCACGCGCCCGCGCTCGACGATTCGATGCGTTCCGAGGTGCAGATCGCCGGGGAACTGCTGGGCTGGCCGCCGCGGCTGGAGATCGAAGGCGACCTCAGCGACGTGCCGGTTCCCTTGGCCGACCACGCCCGGGCCGCGCTCCGCGAGGCGCTGTCCAACGTGGTCCGGCACGCCGGCGCGAAAACCGTGCTGGTGCGGGTGCGGCGCTCGGAATCGGGGCTGTTGCTGCAGGTGGTGGACGACGGCTGCGGAATTCCCCGCGACGTGAGCAAGCGCGGCCTGCGCAACCTCGAAGAGCGCGCGGTCGCGGCGGGCGGCCGCTGCGTGATCACGTCCTCGCCGGACAGCGGCACCACGGTCACCTGGGAGGTGCCGCTGACGGCGGCCACCTGAGGCGTCAGCGCCGCGGCGACTTGAAATCGGCGAGGAGCGCGTCGAGCGCCGCGCTCAGCGCGCCGACGTTCGCCGCGTCGAACCAGGTGGTGCGGATTCGCTGGTTGGTCCCGTTCGGCGTCTCGTGATCGGCCGCGATCCGGGTCAGCGGCCGCGACTCGTCGCCCAGCGCCCGGCCGGCGGCCTGGAACAGGCCGCGGACGTACCGGTCCGCGTCATCCGCCGGAATCCCCTGCCGGGCAGCCCATTCCGCGATCGTGACCAGGTACCGGTAGTGCGAGGTGATGGTCGCCGTCATCGCGGAGAAGACGTTGAACGAATCCTCGTCCGTCGCCGGGAGCGCCCCGCCGAGCCGGTCGAAGAGCGCCGCCGCGGCCGGGTGGGTCGGGTAGATGACGGTGACCGACTTCCGCTCGCGCGCGGCGGGCAGCGGGATCGCGCGCACGATCGGCGCTTCGGTGCCGAGGATCCGGCGCACCTCGTCGACGTCCACGCCGGCCATGGCGCTGACCACGACCTTGTCCGCGGCGACCGCCAGCCCGCCGAGGGCCTCGCCGCGGTCGGCGGAGCGGACCGCGACGATCACCACCGCGGCGCGGTCGACCACGTCCTGGTTGCCGGCGCACACCCGAACGCGCGAGAAGCGCTGGGCCAGCTCGGCGGCCGCGTCCGCGCCCCTGGGGGAGAGGAAGATCTCCGGCGGGTCGTCCACGCCCGCGCACAGGCCTTCCACGATGGCGCGGGCGATCTCGCCGACGCCGATGATCCCGACGCGATCGGTCATCGCGAACCTCCGCTTCTTGGGTCGGTCAGGGGAGCAGCAGTCACGCAACCAGGGCCACCGCCATCACCGCCAGGGCCGCGTACACCGCGACCGCCACCCGCAGGCCGAAGCGCAGCAGGGCGTGTTCCGCGACGCCCGCGCCCTTCGCGCGGTCGCCCGCCACGGCCAGGACCAGCATGATCATCGGCAACGAGGTGAAGACGGCATGGCCCGCCGCGCTGTTCTGCAGGGCCGCGAACCACACGTCCAGGCCGCTCGGGGCGAGCTGCTCCTGCAGCGGCATCATCAGCGCGTTGCCGCCGACGTTGGAGCCGGTGAGGAAGCCGCTGAGCATGCCGAGCGCGGGCGCGGCCAGCGCGATGACCAGCGGTGGCGCCGTGGCGACCGCCGCGCCCAGCTGCTCGATCATGCCGCTGTCCGCCATCAGCCGGCCGAGCACGACGAAACCGGTAAGGGCCAGCAGCGGACGTCCGACGCGAGCCAGCGCGGCCTGGGCATCCGGGGCGTGCGGGCGGCCGCGGTCCAACAGCAGGGCGGCGGCCAGCAGCGGGAGGCACGGCGAGGACAGCAGCGCGAAGCTCGCGTTGCCCGCGTGCAGCTCCAGGGGAGGAACTCCGGCCGCCTTCGCCGCGCGGGTGAGGGCGATGCCGCCGAGGACGAGGCCGTAGGCCCGCAGGACCGCCCGCGGCGGCAGCAGCCGACCGCCCGGCCCGGTGCGGCGAACCGCGCACACCACCAGCCCGATCGCCGTGGTCAGCAGCCCGGCAAGCACGCCCGCCGGCTGGACCACGCCCGCCAGGTTGAGCCCCAGCAAACCGAGCGAGAGAGACCCGCCCGCGAGCACCGCCGCGATGGCGGCGCGGAGCCGGCGCTGCGGGCGGGCCAACAGCGCCGCCCACGCGGTGACCAGCGGGAAGACCAGGCAGCTGGTGACCGCGGTGGCGGTGCCCAGGACTGCCGCGTCCGTGCCTGCGAGCGCGGCGCCGATGACGGTCGCGAGCCCGAGAGTGCCCCACGGCATGATGTTCATGCCGAGCATGGCCTGCCGCAGCGCGGTCTCGGGCGGCGCGAGGGCGAGCAGCACCGGCACGGTGACCAGCAGGGACACCCCGAAGCCGGTGAGCGCCTCCACCGTGGGGGCGATGCCCGCCACCACGAGGGCGATCTTCGCCGGGCCGGGCAGCGGCAGCCCGCGCACCCATTCCTGCAGCGATCGGTGCACGCCCCGGCGGGTGAGCACCTGGCTGAGGTAGACGCCGGGCAGCATGACCGCGGCGGCGTTGAGCACCAGCAGGCCGGCCCCGCCGGCTCCGTCGGTCAGCGCGTCGTCCGGCAGCGCGAAGTCCGGCAGCCACCAGGTCAGCAGCACGGCCAGCACGGCGCCCGCGACCGCCGCCCAGTGCGCCGGCCGGCGCAGCACCGTGATCATTCCCAGCACCATGACGAGCGGGGACACCGCCATCGCCCACACCATCGTTCCGCCTTTCGCTCCGCACCGGCTCGGACCCAGCCTCGCGGCGCGACCGGCGGCGGTCTTGAACGAAAGTTCAGGGGCGGATCGCGCCGGGCGTGACCCCGAAGTACCGCTTGCAGACGCGGGTCAGGTGGGCCTGATCGGCGAAGCCCGTGGCGGCGGCGACCTCCGCAGGCCGCTGCCCGGCCAGCAGCAGCCGGCGGGCGCGGTTGGCGCGCAGCCGCAGCAGGTAGGCGTGCGGCGGCAGCCCGTACTCCCGGCGGAAGGCGGTGATGAGCGAGGCCCGCGGCATGCCGGCGGCGGCGCTGAGCTCCGCCACGGTGACGGGCTCGGTCCACCTGTCGTGCAGCAGTTGCCGGGCAAGCGCCGGGCCGCGGCGCCCGCCGGACGCGGGGGAGGCCGCCCGCCCGGTGCGGGCGTGCCGGTGCAGCACCGCACCCAGGCCGCCGAGCAGCAGGGACTCCGCGGTCAGCGGGTCGCCGGCGTGCTCCTGCTCCCGGTGAACGCGGCGCAGCCGGTCGAACAGCGCGGCGTCCCGCACGGCGGTGTCGGGGAACCAGACGTCACTGGTGCCGAGGTGCTCGCGGGCCAGTTCGGCGACCATCGCGGTGTCGAAGTAGAACATCCGGTACCGCCAGCCGGTTTCGTCGGCGGCGAAGCCGGTGTGCACCTGACCCGGGTTCAAGACGACCAGCTGCCCGGCCGGGATCACCACCTTGCCGCCCGCCATGTGCAGCCCCTCCGCGCCCTGCTCGATGACGCCGACGGGCGAGTTGCTCGTGGCTGTGCCGGTCGAAGGCGAAGCGCTGGAAGCGGGCGGCCAGCAGCTCCACCTGCGAACCGCCGGGCGCGGCCCACAGCCGCGCGTGCTCGCCTTCCGCGGTCAGCTCTGGCCCTGGCGGCGGGCGACCCAGGCCGCGGCCTGGGTGCGGCGTTCCATGCCGAGCTTCGCCAGCACCGAGGTCACGTAGTTCTTCACCGTCTTCTCCGCCAGGAACAGCCGCTCGGCGATCTGCCGGTTCGTCAGCCCCTCGCCGATCAGCTCCAGCACCTTGCGCTCCCGCTCGGTCAGCGCCGCGAGCTCGTCGGGTTCGGGGCTGGTGGACTTGCGCAGCCTGTCCAGCACCCGGCCGGTGGTGACCGGGTCCAGCAGCGACCGCCCGGCCGCGACCTCGCGCACCGCGTTGACCAGGTCCTGCCCGCGCACCTGCTTCAGCAGGTAGCCGGACGCCCCGGCGTTGATCGCGCCGACCAGCGCGCTCTCGTCGTCGAAGGCGGTGAGCACGAGGCAGTACGGCGGCTCGGGCAGGGCGCGCAGCTTGCGGCACAGCTCCAGGCCGTCGCCGTCGGGCAGCCGCATGTCGATGACCGCGACGTCGGGCCCGGTCGCCTGCGCTCGCACCAGGGCTTCGCCGACGCCGCCGGCCTCCGCCACGATCTCGACGTCGTCCTCGGTGTCCAGCAGGTCGCGGAGCCCGCGCCGGACCACCTCATGATCATCGACTAGCAGGACCCTCACTGGCACGCACCCCACGCTACGTACGTGCTCGGCGGGCGGTGAGCTGAGGGTTGCCTGACAAACCGGGAATTCGCGGCTACTTCTTGACCTTCTTCGCGCCCTTGATCGCGCCGACGGTCTGGTGGGTGTGCGCGGAGACCTTGCGCGCGCGGCGCTTGGCCCGGTAGCCGACGGACGGCTTGCCGCCGGTGTCGACCGCGGTGATCAGCAGCCCGCCGAGCAGCCCGACGTTCTTGAGGAAGTGGATCTGCTGGTTGGCGCGTTCCTGCGGGTCATCGATCTCCCAGAACGCGTGCGCGGCCAGCGTCGTGGGCACGACGCTCCCGGCGAGCAGCATCGCGGCCAGCCGGGGGAACCTGCCGATCGCCAGCAGGGTCCCGGCGCCGATCTTCACCGCCCCGTCGATGCGCACCAGCGTTTCCGGATCGGTCGGGAAGTGCTCGGGAAGCGAGTCCTTGAGCGGTGCCGTCGTCTTCTCCAACAGCGGCGCGGCGGCCTTCGCGTGGCTCGGCGCATCGCGCAACGCCCCGATCCCGCCGTAGATGAAGATCGCGGCGAGCATCGGCCGGGCCAAACGGCGAATGAGCATCTGGGACCTCCTGGGTGGTCGGCCGGTGCGCCCGACGGTACTCACTCGGATCGCGCTCCGCCTGATCGTCCGCACCGCCGGGCGAATCACTGGGGACCGGCTCGTCAGAGCTGCTCGACGCGGGCGAAGACCTCGTCCCACGCCGCGGCGACCTGCCGCGCGCACAGCTCCGGCGACACCCCGCCGACGCCGGTGCCCAGGCCGGGCATCGCGACGGACCGGGCCACGTGCCGGACCGGCGTGCCGTTCTCCAGGACCGCGCTCGCCCAGAGCCGCAGCACGGCCCGCGCCGCGAGGTACGGGTGCACCGTGTCGGCGGGCAGCCGCTCGCCGGGTTCCCGCATGGTGGGAGCGCTGATCAGCCAGATCGGGTTCGGGGCGCCGGTGGGCACCAGCAACGCCTCGCCGACCGGCAGCTCGCCGCCGTGGTAGGCCAGCACCGCGCTGCGGACCTGCTCCTCCACCTCGGGGAAGGTGCGGGCGTACACCGCGTCGATGCCGCCGCGCATCCAGCCGTAGGAGTTCGCCGGGCTCACCACCGCGTCGACCTGCAGGTCGAGGACCGATCCCTGGTGCACGGAGAGGCCGGCTCGGCTGTCGGCGATGTCGTGCCAGGCGGCGGCCAGCGGCTCGTCCAGCGCGCAGAGGACGAGCTGCAGCTCCGGCTTCGCTCCATCCGCTGAGCGCCCCGAATCTGCGGTCACGCCCCACAGCATCGCAGGAATGCACGGCGCGGTGGCATCGGGTAGGTCACACCTGGCGCCGATTCCGGCCGCCGGTCCCTCGGGTGCCGCAGGACGAGGAAGGTCGACGCAATCCAGCCGCGCATCCGGACGATCGTCGAGTACGTCTTTCGGGGGTCTCGATTGCGCCATCGGAACCTGCACGCGTGCCGGGGGCGTCTCCTCTTAGTCTGGGCGGGTGCCACAAATCGCGTATCTCGGCCCGCCGGGCACCTTCACCGAACAGGCCACCCGGCAGTTGACCGGTGGTTTCGACGCCGAACTCGTGCCCTTCGAGACCGTGCCGCTGGCGCTGGCCGCGGTGCGCGCCGGCGACGTGCTGGCCGCCGGGGTGCCGGTGGAGAACTCGGTCGAAGGCTCGGTGCCGGCCACGCTGGACGCGCTGACCACCGACGATCCGCTGGTCGCGGTGCAGGAGGCCGTGCTGCCGGTGCAGTTCGACCTGCTGGCCCGGCCCGGCATCGCGCTGTCCGAGATCGCCACCGTCGCGAGCCACCCGCACGCGCTCGCGCAGGTCCGCGGCTGGCTGGCCGAGAACCTGCCGGGCGCCAGCGTCCACGCCGCCAGCTCCACCGCCGCCGGGGCGGCCGCGGCGGCGGCCGGCGAGTTCGACGCGGCGATCTCCGCGCCGGTGGCCATCGAGCACTACCCGTCGCTGGTGCGGCTCGCCGGCGGCGTCGCCGACGTGCGCGACGCGGTCACCCGGTTCCTGCTGGTCCGCCGCCCCGGCGCGCTGCCGGAGCCCACCGGCGCGGACCGCACGTCGGTGTGCGCGGTGATCAGCGACGAGGTCGGCACGCTGGCCGACATGCTGGCCGAGCTGTCGCTGCGCGGCATCAACCTCAGCCGCATCGAGTCCCGGCCCCTGCGCGAGCGGTTCGGCGAGTACCGGTTCTTCCTCGACTTCGACGGGCACGTCGCGGACGCCCGGATCGGCGACGCGCTGGCCGCGCTGCACCGCCGCTGCAGCACCGTCTGGTTTCTCGGCTCCTACCCGAAGGCGGACCGCTCGCCGGCCGGCGTCCGCCCGTCGGCCTCGGAGCAGGCGTTCGAAGTCGCGGCGAAGTGGCTCGACGACGTCCGGGCGGGGCGGTTGGCATGACCGAGTTGCTGCTGGAAGCGCCGACCGGATTGCGCCTGATCCTCGCCCGCCACGGGCAAACCCCGGCCAACGTGGCGCACCTGCTCGACACGCTGCCGCCGGGCCCCGGCCTGACCGAGCTCGGCCAGCAGCAGGCGGCCCGGCTCGCCGAGCGGCTGGCCGACGAGAAGATCGTCTCGGTGCACGCGAGCCGCGCGGTGCGCGCGCAGCAGACGGCGCAGCCGCTCGCGCAACGGCACCGGCTGCCGCTTGAGGTCGTCGACGGAACGCACGAGGTCTACGTCGGCGAGCTGGAAGGCCGCGGCGACCAGGAGGCGCTGCAGATCTTCGACGACGTCTACGAGAGCTGGCACGCCGGGCGGCTCGACGTGCCGATGCCCGGCGGGGAAACCGGCCGCGAGGCGGTGACCCGGTTCGTCGAGGGGGCCCGCAACGCCATCGACGGAGCGGGTGACGGCGCGGTGGCGCTGGTCAGCCACGGCGCGATGCTGCGGCTCGCGGCGTGCGCCCTGGCGGCGAACGTCGACGGCGCCCACGCCAACGCGAGGTACCTGCCGAACACGGGCGTGATCGTCCTCGAAGCCGACCCCGACGCCCGGACGGGCTGGCGCTGCCTCTCCTGGGACGGCCTCGACGCGCCCTGACCCCAGTTTCAATTGAAACTGCAGGTCGGAACCCCGGAGGACCCGATACCAGTTTCGATTTGAAACTGCGGTTTCGGGGGTCTCGGGTGTCCAGTTTCAATTGAAACTGGACACCACCGGTGGTGGGCTCAGCCCCAGCCGAGGGCGTGGAGCTTCTCGTCGTCGATGCCGAAGTGGTGCGCGATCTCATGAACTACCGTCACGGCCACCTCGTCGACCACTTCGTCCTCGTCCGCGCACATGTCCAGCAGCGGTTCGCGGTAGATCGTGATCCGGTCCGGCAGCACGCCGCTGTAGGTGCTGTCCCGCTCCGTCAGCGCGATGCCCTCGTACAGCCCGAGCAGCGACGGGTCCTCGGGGTTGGCGTCCTCCACCAGCACCACGACGTTGTTCATCGCCGCCGCGAACTCCGCGGGCAGCAGGTCGAGGGCGTCGCCCACCAGCTCCTCGAACCGAACGCGGGTCATCTCCACCGGCATGACCCCGTTCTACCGCACCCGGGCGTCAGCGGGGCTCGGTCGCGGGCACACCCGGCTCGATCGGCGCGGTGTCCTTCTGCGCCGGTTCCCTGCCGACCTGCACCTGCCCCTTGACGCCGCCGGTCACCGGCGCGAGCCCGCTGCCGTCCGGCAGCTGCGCGCTGACCTTGCAGTTGACCTGCCGCGATCCGGCGTCCCAGCTCTCGGGCGCCAGCGTGTCCCAGTAGACGATCAGGCCCTTGTCCTTGGCGACGGTCGGGCCGCCCGCGTACTGGCCGGTCAGCTCCTCGCACCTGGTCGCCAGGAAGTCGTCCTGCGGCTTCTCCTCCGGGTAGCCGCCGGGGAACTGCGCGCCCAGGTCGACCAGGCCGGTGATCTCCACCGCGTGCGGCCGGGCGCAGTCCACCGGGTCCCACACGGCGGTGCCGTTGATGCCCAGGCAGCGGCCGACCGGGTAGACGTTGGACTGGTCCGTGTTCGCCGCGCTGCCGGTGATCGGGTAGAGCTTGCCGGACGGCCCAGGCTGCTGGATGCCGCAGTGCAGCGTCCGGTCGGCGTCGCCCCAGCCCTCCTCGCTCGGCGTGAACGCGCCCACGTTGAACCTGCCGTGCGGGTCGAACCGGTTCGACAGGAACTGCTTCGACACCTCGGTGCAGTGCTGCTGCTTGAGCTGCTGCCACTGCTCGGTGTCCGGGAACGGGGCGGCGGGGCCGAACTCCTGGCCCAGCTCCGCGCTGCCGGTGACCTGGAAGAGGTGGGGCTCGTTGCAGGTGACCTTGCGGATGTCGGCGGCGTCGGGCTCGGTCCAGTTCAGGCAGTCGCCCGCGGCGGCCTCGAAGACCACCTCCGGCGCCGGTGCCGAGCCGATCCTGCCGGACCCGCCGACGCCGGGTCCGCCGCCGGTCGGCCAGTTCAGCGCCGCGCTGACCACCAGGATCAGGAGGGCGCCGATGGCAGCCGAGATCATCACGAGCCGGGTGTTGGGCTTGTTCCGGCCTGGTCTGGGAGGGGAATCGGGCGCTGCCATCGATCACATGATGCCTCGCCGCGTGGCGGCGTGCGCGGCGCCATCGCAGATGTTCGGAACCGATTCGTTGCCGGACACGTCGCCACGGTAGGTAATGTTGCGTTCGGGAGTGGGGCTATGACGGAAGATGGCAAGCCAGTGGCAGACGACGACCGGCAGCAGTGGGGCGGGGGGAACCCGCCGGGCAACCCGGAGCAACCGGAGCAACCGGTGTCGCCCGACGCGGCGGGGCGCGGCCGGATCCGGTACCAGGACGAGAACACGACGCCGCGCGAGCCGACGCTGGCCGAGCAGCGCGCCCGCATCGCCGCGGAGAAGCGCCGTGAGGAGCAGCACAACGCCGAACTGGCGGCTGCCGAGGCGAAGACGAAGAGGCGGCGCCGCATCATGATCGGCGGCGGTGCGACGGTCGGCGTCGTTGCGCTGGTGGCCGCGATGTACTCCGCGTCGGAGATCAGCAACGAGGCCAACGCCTCCCAGGAGTACTGCGCCACGGACCAGTCCGGCCAGCCCGGAGTCCGCGACCAGGACCAGTTCTGCGACGAGAACTACGTGAACACCCACCAGGGCTATCACAGCGGCGGCATGTTCTTCATGCCGATCTTCCTGCCTGGTGGTGGGATCGGCGGCTACAACTCCTACCGGTACGCCTACACGCCCGCCGGTGTGTCGGCGCCGCCGGTCGGCTCGCCCGCGTCCGGGTCGTCGTTCACCAAGCCGTCCGGCTCGACGATCAAGGACAGCAGCGGCAAGACCATCCAGCGCGGTGGGTTCGGCATCAACAACAAGAGCGGCAGTAGCGGGAGCTGACGAGTGCAGCGCAGGACCACGGCACGACGACCGGACTGGCAGGCCAAGGTCGAGGAGCTCGGGCTCGTCTTCGGCACGCCCGCGCGCGCGGCCGACGGCTCGGCCCGGCCCTACTGGGACGAGGGCGTGCACTACGAGTTCAGCCTCGACGAGGTGCTCTCGCTGGAGGCCGACGTCGAGCTGCTGCACTCGATGTGCCTGGACGCCGTCGACCACGTCGTCACCACCGAGCGCTACAAGGACTTCGGCATCCCGGAGTGGGTCTGGCCGCACATCGCCGAGTCCTGGAAGCGCCACGACCCGCACCTGTACGGCCGGTTCGACCTGCGCTACGACGGCACCGGCCCGGCGAAGCTGCTGGAGTACAACGCCGACACCCCGACGTCGCTGCTGGAGGCGGCGGTCGTGCAGTGGCACTGGCTGACCGAGTGCCACGAGGGCGACGACCAGTGGAACTCCATCCACGAGAAGCTCGTCGAGCGCTGGGGCGAGATCAAGGATCAGCTGGCCACCAGCGAGGCGCACTTCACCTGGTCGTCCGCCGACGTCACCGGTGAGGACAACATCACCGCGGCCTACCTGCAGGAGACCGCCGCGGAGGCCGGGCTGGACACCGTCGGCCTGCCCATCGAGGAGATCGGCTGGGACAGCCTGCTGGAGCGCTTCGTCGACCTCGAAGAAGCGCCGATGAACTCCGTCGTCAAGATCTACCCCTGGGAGTGGATGGTCGACGACGACTTCGGCAAGCACGCCGTCAAGACGCTGCCGGCCACGCAGTGGATCGAACCGCTGTGGAAGATGCTGCTGTCCAACAAGGCGCTGCTGGCGATCCTGTGGGAGATGCACCCGGGGCACCCGAACCTGCTGCCGACGTTCCTCGACCAGCCCGGGCTGCTCACGGAGTACGTGCGCAAGCCGCGCCTGGGCCGCGAGGGCAACAACATCCAGGTCGTCGCGCCGGGCTGGGAGACCGAGACGAGCGGCGTGTACGGCGAGGAGGGCTACGTCTACCAGGCGTTCGACCCGCTGCCGGAGTTCGACGGGATGCGCCCCGCGCTCGGCGCCTGGGTGGTCGGCGACTCCTCGGCGGGCCTGGGCATCCGCGAGACGGCGGGCCTGATCACCGACGACGGCGCGGCCTTCGTCCCGCACCGCATCCCCCGCACCGCCTGACACCTACGAGCCTCGCGACCCGCTGAAACCGGGTGCCTCGCACCCGTGCGCGCAGGCGACGGCGTTGAGCGCACCCTGCGGGTCGGTACGTCGGCGGCGCGGACTACGCTGACCAGCTGTGATCGACCTGAAGACGCTACGCGATGATCCGGAAGCGGTGCGCGCTTCGCAGCGCGCGCGAGGAGAGGACGCGTCCCTGGTGGATGCGCTGCTGTCCGCCGACGAGCGTCGCAGGTCCGCGGTGTCCCGGGCGGACAACCTGCGCGCGGAGCAGAAGCAGCTCGGCAAGCAGGTCGGCAAGGCCAAGGGCGAGGAGCGCGACGCCCTGCTGGCCCGCGCCAAGGAGCTCGCCGCCCAGGTCAAGGAGGCCGAGGCGGAGCAGTCGGCCGGTGACGAGGAGCTGCTGCGGGCCCAGAAGGCCGTCTCCAACATCGTCGAGCCCGACGTGCCGCCGGGCGGCGAGGACGACTACGCCGTGCTCAAGCACGTCGGCGTCCCGCGGGAGTTCGACTTCGAGATCAAGGACCACGTCGAGCTGGGCACCGCGATCGGCGCCTTCGACATGGAGCGCGGCGCGAAGGTCTCGGGCGCCCGGTTCTACTTCCTGACCGGCATCGGCGCGCAGCTGGAGCTGGCGCTGCTGAACATGGCCGCCGCGCAGGCCGCCGCCGCCGGTTTCACGCTGGTCGTGCCGCCGGTGCTGGTGCGCCCGGAGATCATGGAGGGCACCGGGTTCCTCGGCGCGCACTCCACCGAGGTGTACCGGCTGGAGGAGGACGACCTCTACCTGGTCGGCACCTCCGAGGTCCCGCTGGCCGGCTACCACGCGGGCGAGATCGTGGACTTCTCCGCCGGGCCGCTGCGCTACGCGGGCTGGTCGACGTGCTTCCGCCGGGAGGCCGGGTCCTACGGCCGGGACACCCGCGGCATCATCCGCGTGCACCAGTTCAACAAGCTGGAGATGTTCGTCTACTGCCGGGAGGACGAGGCCCGCGACGAGCACGAGCGGCTGCTGGCGTGGGAAGAGGAGATGCTCGCCAAGATCGAGGTGCCCTACCGGGTGATCGACACGGCGGCGGGGGATCTCGGTGCCAGCGCGGCCCGCAAGTACGACTGCGAGGCGTGGGTGCCGAGCCAGCAGACGTACCGCGAGCTGACCTCGACGTCGAACTGCACCACGTTCCAGGCGCGGCGGCTGAACACCCGCTACCGCGACGAGGACGGCCGCCCGCAGATCGCGGCCACCCTCAACGGCACGCTGGCGACGACCCGCTGGATCGTCGCGATCCTGGAGAACCACCAGCAGCCGGACGGCTCGGTGCGAGTGCCCGAGGCGCTGCGCCCGTTCCTCGGCGGCCGCGAGGTCCTCGAACCCAAGTGATCGACCACGGGCAGGGCCGCAGTTTCAATTGAAACCGCGGCCCTGCCCGTGTCCGGCCCGCAGTTTCAATTGAAACTGCGGAAACCCGGTGACCAGCGGCGTCATGCCGCCTTGGTGATCTCCGCGGCGAGACCGCGGTCCAGCGTCGCCCGCACCAGGGCCGCCGCCAGGCGGGCGAGTTCGTGCCCTTCGACGAGCTCCGCGAGCTCGTCCGGATCGGTCGGCAGGCCCAGCTTCTCCGCGCCCGCCAGCGCCTTCTTGTCGAAGAACGGCCGGAGTTCCGGCCACACCAGCTGCACCTCGCGGCAGAAGATGTCCGCGCCCACCGGGCCGAGCCGGGGCAGCTCGGTGAGCCTCTCCTGCAGCACGTCGATGTCTCCGTCCGCTTTCGCCTGGATCCGCCGGAGATCCCCGTGGTACCGGTCGATCAGCAGCTGCGCGCCCTTGCCGAGCGCCGTCGCGGTGCTCTCGTCGTACCGCGCGTAGTGCCCGCGGTCGAGCGCATCGACGCGCTGCTGCCAGGTCGCATCGCACATCTTCTGCGGCGTCCCGAACTCCGCGAGTTCCCGCGCGGCCGACACCGCCAGCTCGGCCTTGATCCGGGTGGACATCAGCACCGCCAGCACCAGCAGCCGGTACAGGGGGGCGGGCTTGTTCGCCAGCGAGATCCCGGCCTGGGCGGCGTAGGTGGTGCCCGCCTCGTCCAGCAGGCGTTGCACGACGTTCTCCGCCGACATCGTCACCACCTCCTGCCGCGCAAGGCCTACCCGGCGACCGCCGGGGGCACACCTGCGAGCACGGCGAGCCCGCGGTACCCGACTTATGGTGGGGGCGTGTCGGACACTCCTTCGCAGGCCCGCGCCCTGGCCGGTCTCGGCGACCGGATCCGCCGGCTGCGGGCGACGCACGGGCTGGACCAGGCGCACCTGGCGGAGCGGGCCGGCCTGGGCGTGGCGCTGCTGGGGAACGTGGAGCGCGGTGACGCGACACCGTCCCTGGACGTGCTGGCCCAGCTGGCGACCGCGCTGGGCGTCGGGCTGTCCGAGCTGTTCACGGACAACAAGCCGGGGCCGGCCGTGATGGTGTCGCGCGGCGACGAGGTGCCGACGGTCGACACCGACGGCATGGCCTTGCAGGTGCTGACGCCGCGCGCGGTGATCCCCGGGCTTTACGCCGCCCGCTACCGGATTTCGCCGTCCAGCGAGGGAGTGCGGCCGGTCCGGCACGAGGGCCACGACTGGCTCTACGTGCTCAGCGGGCAGCTGCACGTCGAGTTCGACCAGGGGACGACGACCTTGCGGGCCGGCGACAGCGTCAGCTTCAGCTCCCGCGTCCCGCACCGTCTCTCGGCGCTCGGCGGCAAGCCCGCGGAGTTCCTCGCGGTCGGGGCGACGCTGCAGACGTCGCCCCGCGGCGAGGCTTGATCACTCCTGCCAGATCTCCTTGACCTCGACGATGTTGTCGTCCGCGTCGACCTTGAACTCGGCGTAGATGGTGTCCGTGTTGAACCGCAGCGCCGTGCCCATCTCCTTGCCGGTGCAGCTCTGTTCCGCCATGGCGTGCTCGTCGGAGCAGAGCCCGTACACGGCGTTGACCTTCGCGTCCTGGGACAGGTGCAGCTGGCGGGTCTTCGAGTCGGCCGGGTCGGGCGCCAGGAACTTCTTGTCCTTCACCGCGTCCGGGCCCGGGTCCTGGTACTTGGCGACCTTGAACTCCAGCATGCCGCTGTCGCGGTCGTAGTGGCCGACCTCGGCGTAGAAGGTCGTGTTCGGGAAGCGCTTCTTCTGCGTCGGTTCGGTGGATCCGGTGTTCTCGTCCGATCCGGTGCTCGGCTGGCTCTGCTCGGTGCCCGCCGCCGGCTGCGGTGCCGCTGCCGTGGTGCCGCCCGGTGTCTGCCCGCAGCCCGCGGTGACCAGCGCGGTCAGCGCGAGCGCGGCGAACGGCAGAACGGCGAACCGGCGGGAGCGTGTGGTGCTTTGCATGCCCCGTGAGATGCGCCGGAGCGTGCTCGAGTTGTCACGGGGAGGTCACAACTCGGGGAGGACCTCCGAGGCGATCTCCTCGACGGTGGACTCCTTGCCCGCGTAGGGCTCATCGGCCCGCGGCCAATGCGTGATGACGTCGGTGAAGCCGAGCTCGGCGGCCCGGCCGACCACGTCCCGGAAGTGGTCCACACTGGACATCGAGTACACCGGACCGGCGTCCACCTGCAGGTACCGGTCGACCTTCGCCGGGTCCCGGCCCTGCTCGGCGAGCACCTCGGCGAACCGCAGCGACAGCTCCCCGACCGACCGCCACCAGGCCTCCGGGTCGTCGGCCTCCCGCCCGGTGGTCACCCAGCCCTGGCCGTACCGGGCCGCCAGCCGCATCGACCGCGGCCCGTTGGCGGCGATCACGAACGGCATCCGGGGCAGCTGCACGCAGCCGGGCGCCCGGTGGGCCTGGACGGCCGTGTAGTACTCGCCGGAGTGGTCGGTGCAGTCGCGGGTGAGGATCTGGTCGAGCAGCTCGACGAACTCGGTGAACCGGTCGACGCGCTGCCCGGCGGTCAGCTCCGGGCGGCCGAGCACGTGCGCGTCGAAGCCGACGCCACCGGCGCCGATGCCCAGGGTGATGCGGCCGTCGGCGATGTCGTCCAGCGCGGTCAGCTCCCGCGCGAAGTGCGCGGGGTGCCGGAAGTTCGGCGACGCGACCAGGGTGCCCAGCCGGATCGTCGAGGTGACCGTGGCGGCCGCGGTCAGCGTCGGAACCGCGTCGAACCACGGTTTGTCCACAAGGGACCGCCAACCGAGGTGGTCGTAGGTCCACGCGTGGGCGAAGCCGTACTCCTCGGCCATCCGCCACAGCGGCTCGGCGGCCCACCACCGGTGTTCGGGCAAAATCACGATCCCAACTCGCACGCCGTCGACCGTACTGGTACCGCCCCGCCCTTATCGACCCGATCAGGTGATGCGGAAACGTGGCCCGGGTCGCGGCGGCGGGTCCTCGGCTCCTGAGCGGCGACCGGGACCAGGCAGGATGGCGGCGTGCGCAAACCTGGCCTGGTGGCATCGGACGTGGACGGAACCCTGCTCGACCCGATGGAGCGGGTGAGCCCGCGAACCGCGCGGACGGTGCAGCGGGTGGTGGCGTCGGGAACGCCGTTCGTCCTGGTCACGGGGCGTCCGCCGCGCTGGGTGCCGATGGTGGTCGAGGGCCTGGGCGTGTCCGGGGTGACGGTGTGCGCGAACGGCGCGGTGCTCTACGACGCGGCCGCCGACCGGGTGCTGCAAAGCCACGTGATCGACCCGGTGCTGCTGCACGACGTGGCCCGCGAGCTGCGGCACGAGCTGCCGGGCTGCGCTTTCGCGGTGGAGCGGACCACCGACAGGGCGCGGGACCGGCTGCACGAGCAGTTCCTCGCCGAGGTGGGCTTCCGCCGGGCGTGGCCGAATTCGGACATCCGGGTGGCCGGCACCGACGAGCTGACCGGCAAGCCGGCGGTGAAGCTGCTGGTCCTGCACGAGCACATGACCAGCGCGGAGATGGCCGCGGCGGCGGGCGAGGTGCTGGGCTCGCAGCTGCAGCTGACCTACTCGACCACGGCGGGCCTGATCGAGCTCTCGGCGCCGGGCGTGGACAAGGCGACGGGGCTGGCGGAGGTGGCCGAGGAGCTCGGCGTGGCCCAGGCGGACGTGATCGCCTTCGGCGACATGCCCAACGACGTGCCGATGCTGGAGTGGGCGGGCCACGGCGTGGCGATGCGCAACGCCCACAAGGAGGCCCTGGCGGCGGCCGACGAGGTCACGATCACCAACGCCGAGGACGGCGTCGCGCACGTCCTCGACCGCTGGTGGTGACCGCAGTTTCAATTGAAACTGCGGTCACGGGTTACGGCCGGTGGTCGCGTTGCATGGCCGTCGCGCGGGCGCGGATCTCGTCGAGTCGCTCGTAGCCGCGCTGACCCGGGCAGGCCGTCCTGCTGACGTCGCGGTGGCCGAAGATCGTCGGTAGCGGGACCGTCGCACCGGCCGGGAAGTGCGAGTTGTTGGCGGGCCCCGCGATCAGCTCGGTGCGGCCGTCCGCGGCCACCCGCGCCGTGCCCAGCCTCCACGCGCTGATCGCCGCGACCGACTCGATGGTGTCGGGGGACGGCACGACGCCGTCGTAGTTGCCCATCATCGACACGCCGAACGTGCCTTGGTTGAAGCCCCGCGCGTGCCCGCCGACGATGGCGTCGCGCAGCCCGCCCGCGCGGCCCTCGAAGATCGTGCCGCACTTGTCGACCAGCGCGTGGTAGCCGATGTCGCCCCACTTCAGCTCGACGGCGTGGTAGCGGTAGATCGCCCGCACGATGGCGGCCGACTCGCGGCAGCCGTAGTCGTTGGTCCCCGCGGTGTGGTGCACCACGACGGCCTTGGTCTCGGTGCGTTCCGGCGGCCAGGTCATCTGGCCTTCGTCGGCGCCCCACTGCGCGCGGCCGACGACCGGCGGCTGGCCGGGAGCGGTCGAGCGAGGCGCCGCGGCCGGTGCCGTGCCCGGGTCGATCGCGACGAGCTCCAGATCACCGGTCACGTCGACGCCGCCCCGGCTGGCCCGCACCTGCGCGGTGTCGGCGCGGCCGGTCCACAGCGGTTCGCTGCCCTGCGGGGTGTCGCGGTCGGGGGCCGAGTCGATCGGCTCCAGCGGCGTCCACGGGGTCCAGCCGGAACCGGTCCGGGTGCGCACCTCGATGTGCTCCGGCGCCGGCCCGCGCCAGGTCAGTCCGACCAGGTCGAAAGCGCGGTCGGCGTGCACCTCCCGCGTCGCGTCGCGGGTCAGCGGCGCGTCGCGCAACGCGATCCGGGTGCTGGTGGTCTCGGGGGGCTCCGCCGAGGCGGGCAGAGCGGTGGAGGCGAGCAGCAGTGCGATCGGAACGCTCAACCGGAGACGCATGGTCGATACCTCGCTTCCGCACGGCGATCTGGGCTGTGCGAGGCGAGTATGCGGTGGGCGCCGATCAGCCGCCGCTCCAACTGCTCTGGACGAGTGACCACCCTCCGCCGTCCGATGTGGACAACGTCCGCAATTTCAATGAGGTTTTTCCAACCTCGTTCTGCGTGGCGGTGCGGGTGGCGGAACCTCAGAGGCTCCCTGGTCTGTGGGTGCCCTGACTTATGTATGTCCAATACACGGCGTCAGGGCCGTCCTCGCCAGGAAGCCTCTGAGAACCCGCGGCGGTGCGAGCTGCGTAGGTGGGCTATGCGCCTGCGGCGCATGCGACACCTCATCGACGTACGGCTTCGCGGGCCGCGGCTGCGGGCCGACCAGGATGAAAAACGTTCAATGGAAATCAGATCTTCGATTTCCATTGAAATTGCGGGACATCGGCGTGTCGGGACACGACACGCCGGAGGATGTGGACAACTTCTACGGTTTCAATGGAAATCGGATCTTCGATTTCAATGGAAGTTGCGGGGCGTCCGGGGGCGGGCGGAAGCGGAGGTAGGCGACCGCGGCGGCGATCAGGAAACCGATGCCGATCAGCGTGTAGGCGTTGCCGACGACCTGCTGCGCGAACGTCCAGTCCAGCTCGCGGTCCTCGGTGTTCGGCAGGTACCACTGCGGACCGACGAGCACCGTCAGCGCGCACAACCCGACCGCGAGCAGCACGCCGTACCAGCGGTGCCGCAGCGACATCGCGAACAGCAGCGCCAGCGCCGGCCCGGCCCAGACCCAGTGGTGCGACCAGGAGATCGGCGAAACCAGCAGCACCAGCACGGCGTTGAGCACCAGCGCCAGCGGCACGTTGTCCATCCGCAGCGCGTACCGCATGCCGAGGACCGCCAGCACGAGCAGCAGCACCGAACCGAGCAGCCACAGCGAGTTCAGCTCGAACCCGGTCAGCGACTGCTTCGCAAGCAGGCTCCGCAGCGTGAGGTTTCCGGCGTAGACGGTGCCGAAGGAGTCCCCCGTGGACAGCATCTTCTCCAGCCACCAGTCGGCCGAGTCCTTCGGCGCGGCGATCCACCCGATCAGCACGGTGGCGGCGAAGGTGGCGCCGGTCACGGCCATCGCCCGGTAGTCCCGGCGCAGCAGGAGCAGCAGCAGGAAGCCCAGCGGTGTGAGCTTGATCGCCGCCGCGATGCCCACCAGCAGCCCGCGCGGCCACCGGGTGCGCGGCAGCAGGCAGTCGGCCGCGACCAGCGCCATCAGCACCAGGTTGATCTGCCCGTAGTTGATCGTCTCGCGGGACGGCTCGATCAGCGTGAACCACGGCATCAGCACCGCCGTGGCCACCGCGACCTGCCCGGCGCGCGGCGCGAGGTAGCTGGACGAGCGGGCCAGCGAGTAGGCGGTGACGAGGATCGCGATGTGCGACAGCACCGCCACCAGCACCACCGCGCCGTCCACCGACAGCCAGGTCAGCGGGATGAACAGCAGCGCCGCGAACGGCGGGTAGATGAACGGCAACGTGCCGTAGTCCGGCGTCTCCGGCGTCAGGTCGGCGCCGTACACCTGGTAGCCATTCAGCCACGCGCGGGCACCGAGCCGGTAGATCTCGGTGTCCATGTAGCCGCGGGTGTCGATCCAGTGCACGAACCAGATCGCGAGGATCTCGACGATCACCGCCGCGACCAGCAGTACCCGCCCATCACGTGCGCGTGCCAAAACCGATGCTCACCGCCCCCTGGAATGCGGCGCGGCGCACTCGCGTCGCGCCGGGCGCGATGTTATCGAAGGCACGACACGCCGGTCGGGTCGCCTGACGAGTAATAACATTCGGGAATAGCTGCGAACGGTACTGCCGAAATCACCCGCTGTTGTGAAAAATGCCTGATCAAGGGCGAAAATGCGTCCCGCAGAAGCGATATCGACACGCCCCGTAGCCATGCGTAGCCTGGAACGTCAACGCGGTTTCGGGCCGGTGGTTCGTCCCCGCTACCCTCGACGGCTGTGAGCTTCGCAGGCTATGACCTGATCGTTGTTGGTTCCGGATTCTTCGGCCTCACGATCGCAGAGCGCGCCGCCACCCAGCTGGACAAGCGGGTGCTGGTGCTGGACCGACGTGACCACATCGGCGGCAACGCCTACTCGGAGGCGGAGCCCGAAACGGGTATCGAGGTGCACCGCTACGGCGCGCACCTCTTCCACACCTCGAACAAACGCGTGTGGGACTACGTGAACCAGTTCACCGAGTTCACGGACTATCAGCACCGGGTGTTCACCAAGTACCAGGGGCAGATTTACTCGTTCCCGATGAACTTGGGCCTGTTGGGCCAGTTCTTCGGCCGCTCGTTCACCCCGGACGAGGCCAAGGCGCTGGTCGCCGAGCAGGCGTCCGAGATCAACACGGCGGACGCGCAGAACCTGGAGGAGAAGGCCATCTCGCTGATCGGCCGCCCGCTGTACGAGGCGTTCGTGCGCGGGTACACGGCCAAGCAGTGGCAGACCGACCCCAAGGAACTGCCCGCGGCCGTCATCAGCCGCCTGCCGGTCCGCTACAACTTCAACAACCGGTACTTCAACGACAGCTTCGAGGGCCTGCCGGTCGACGGCTACACGGCCTGGCTGCAGAAGATGGCCGACCACCCGAACATCGAGGTCCGGGTGAGCACCGACTTCTTCGACGTGCGCGCCGAGCTGCCCGCCGACGTGCCGGTCGTCTTCACCGGCCCGCTGGACCGCTACTTCGACTACGTCGAGGGCGAGCTGGGCTGGCGCACCCTGGACTTCGAGACCGAGGTCGTGCCGACCGGGGACTTCCAGGGCACGTCGGTGATGAACTACGCCGACCAGGAAGTCCCGTACACCCGGATCCACGAGTTCCGGCACTTCCACCCGGAGCGCGACTACTACCCGAAGGACAAGACGGTCGTCGTCCGCGAGTACTCGCGGGCCGCGGAGAGCGGCGACGAACCGTACTACCCGATCAACACCCCGGAGGACCGGCGCAAGCTGGAGGCCTACCGCGAGCTGGCCAAGAAGGAGGCCAAGGAGCGGAAGGTCGTCTTCGGCGGGCGGCTCGGGACCTACAAGTACCTGGACATGCACATGGCCATCGGTTCGGCGCTGAGCATGTTCGACAACAAGATCGCCCCGTACTTCACCGAGGGGCGCTCGCTGGACGGCTCGCTGGAGGACTGACGTGACCGACCGGACCCCCCGAGAGGACCGTGCCGCCGCCGCGGGCGAGAGCAAGCTCAGCGACGTGACGTCGGTGCGCGAGGGAACCGCTGACGCGGCGCCCGAGCAGGTGCTGCAGCGCGTCGTGTTCCCGCGCGGCGAGGACCCGCTGGACGTGCGCCCGCTGTACATCGACGAGCCCACGGCGCTGAACAGCTCCGCGACCGTCGTGTCGCGCCGCCGCCTGGTGGTGCCCGCGAACAGCAAGATCTCCCTGGCCTCCTACTTCAACGCCTTCCCGGCCAGCTACTGGAAGCGTTGGACCAAGGTCGACGAGGTCGTGCTGCGGCTGAAGGTCAAGGGGGCCGGTCGGCTCGACGTCTACCGCTCGAAGGCCAACGGCGACAGCGTCCACCTGCAGGGCAGCCCGGTCGACAGCCCGGACTGGACCTCGCTGGAGTTCCGGGTGGCGCTGACGCCGTTCGAGGACGGCGGCTGGATCTGGTTCGACCTGTTCACCAACGACGCCGCGCTGGAGATCGACGAGGCGGCGTGGACCACCGACGTGCCGCTGCCCAAGCAGAAGGTGCTGATCGGCACCACCACGATCCGGCCCGCCGACTGCGTGCTCGCCCTGCAGACGCTCGGTGAGGACCCGGACGTGATGGCCGTCGTGGAGCGGGTCGTGGTGGCCGACCAGGGCCCGCAGAAGATCCGCGACACCGAGGGCTTCGACGAGGCCGCCCGCCGGATCGGCGACAAGCTGCACGTCATCGAGCAGGACAACCTCGGCGGCTCCGGCGGCTTCACCCGCGTCATGTACGAGGGCGTGCACAACTCGGACGCCGAGCAGGTCATGGTCATCGACGACGACATCGCGCTGGAGCCCGACGGCGTGCTCCGCGCCAACGCGTTCGCGCGCGCGGCGTCGAACCCGGTGATCGTCGGCGGCCAGATGCTGAACCTGCAGGCCCGCTCGCGGCTGCACACCATGGGCGAGGTCGTCGACCTCGCGCAGGGCATCTGGCGGGCCGCGCCGGGCGCGGTCATCGACCACGACTTCGCCAAGAAGACGCTGCGCAAGACGGCCAAGCTGCACCAGCGCATCCACTCCACCTACAACGGCTGGTGGATGTGCCTGTTCCCGCGCGAGGTCATCGAGCGCACCGGGCTGCCGCTGCCGCTGTTCATCAAGCACGACGACTCCGAGTACTCGCTGCGCGCGGGCGGGCACGGGTTCCCGACGGTGACGCTGCCGGGCGCGGCGATCTGGCACATGCCGTGGACCGACAAGAACGACGCCACGGACTGGACCGCGTACTTCCACACCCGCAACCGGCTGATCCTGGCCGCGCTGCACAGCCCGGAGGAAGTCAAGTCCAACATCGTCAAGCAGGGCCTGAAGCTCACGCTCCGGCACCTGCTGTCGATGGAGTACTCCACGGTCGCGGTGCAGCAGAAGGCGATCGAGGACTTCATGGCCGGCCCGGACGGGCTGTTCGAGACGCTGCGCACGGCGTTGCCGGAGGTCCGCGAGCTGCGCAAGGACTACGACGACGCCAAGACGCTGCCGTCGGCGCGCGAGTTCCCGCCGCCGTCGGCGGACCCGATCATGGCCGAGGGCCTGCTCAAGCCGCCGGTGAACCCGGCGGTGATCGCGGCCCGCGCGTCCAAGGCGCTGCTGCACAACCTCAAGGAGCCGACGAAGGCGGCCTCCGACAGGCCCCAGCTGAACGTGCCCGCTGCCGCCGCCCGGTGGTTCCTGCTGGGCAACCTGGACAGCGCGACCGTGTCGAACGCCGACGGCAGCGGCGTGGCGTTCCGGCGCCGCGACCCGGAGGAGTTCCGCCGGCTCGGCCTGCGCGCGCTGGCGAACTACAAGCGGCTGGCGCAGGAATGGGGCCGGCTGCGGTCGGCCTACCGCGCCGCGCTGCCCGAGCTGACCAGTGCGGAGTCCTGGAAACAGGTCTTCGACAAGAAGTGACCCCGACTCACCCGGAGACGATGTGGCAGAGCTGACGACGGCGACCGCCCCCGAAGAACTCGCTGAAGAGGCATCGGCGGCGGCGGTCACCCCCGAGACCGTCGCGCTGCGCAAGGTGCAGGGCGCGCTGGCGAAGCCGGCGGTGGTGAAGACCGCGCGGGCGATGTCGCTGTTCGGCGAGCACGCCGGCGGCTGGCTGGCCATCGGCGCGGTCGGCGCGCTGGTGGACCGCAAGCGCCGCGGCGAGTGGCTGACCGCCGCCGCCGGGGTCGCCGCCGCGCACGCGGCGTCGATCGCGGTGAAGCGGGTGGTGCGGCGCCGGCGGCCCGCCGACCCCGAGGTGCAGGTGCTCGTGGGCACGCCGAGCAAGCTGAGCTTCCCGTCCTCGCACGCGACGTCCACGACGGCCGCCGCGGTGCTCTACGGCGGGATGACGGGCAAGAAGCTGACCCCGGTGCTGGTGCCGCCGATGATGGTCAGCCGGCTTGTCCTGGGGGTTCATTATCCGAGCGATGTGGTCGCCGGTTCGGCGCTCGGCGGTGCCGTGGCGTGGGGCGTTCGGCGATTCATGAGACGGCGGAGGAACCGTGGCTGACAAGAACGAAACCGAGGTCGACACCGGGAAGCCCGATGCCTCGGCCGAGGCCGACGCGGAAGGCAGCAACGGTGCCGCCGTCGGCGACGCGCTGCTGACCGGCGTCGAGAAGCCCGGCACCGACGAGTCCGGTGCGGACGAGTCCGATGACGGCAAGGCCGCGAAGGCCGAGCCGGCCGAGGTCGAGGCGGACGCGGACGGCACGATCGGCAGCGACAAGTCCGATGACGGCAAGTCTGGTGCGGACGAGTCCGATGACGGCAAGGCCGCGAAGGCCAAGCTGGCCGAGGTCGAGGCGGACGCGGACGGCACGATCGGCGCCGAGTTCGGCGACGAGGTGCTGGAGGCCGCTCCGGTCAAGTCCGATGACATCAAGGACAAGTCCTCGGACGCCTACCACGCGAAGGTGACCGCGAAGGCGGGCACCACGGCGGGCCTGGTCACCGGCCTGATCAAGGAACTGCGCCCCAAGCAGTGGGTGAAGAACGTCCTGGTGCTGGCCGTGCCGTTCGCGGCGGGCGAGATCCTCAACCCGGGCGTGCTGTGGCACTCGGTCGTCGCGTTCATCGTGTTCTCGATGGCGGCGTCCGGCATCTACTTCGTCAACGACGCGATCGACGTCGAGGCGGACCGGCAGCACCCGACCAAGCGGAACCGCCCGATCGCCGCCGGCCTGATCCCGGTGCCGATCGCGTACGTGGTGTGCGTGCTGCTGCTCGGCGGCTCGCTGCTGATCTCGGCCGTGACCAGCATGCAGCTGTTCGCGGTGATGGCGGTCTACATCGCCGTGCAGCTGGGCTACTGCTTCGGCCTGAAGCACCAGCCGGTGATCGACCTGTGCATCGTGGCGTCGGGCTTCCTGCTGCGCGCCATCGCCGGTGGTGCCGCCGCGCACCTGGTCATCACGCAGTGGTTCTACCTGATCGTGGCGTTCGGTTCGCTGTTCATGGTGGCGGGCAAGCGCTACGCCGAGGTGAAGCTGGCGGCGGAGACCGGCGCGAAGATCCGCAAGTCGCTGAAGGCCTACTCGCCGTCGTACCTGCGGTTCGTGTGGGCGATCGCGGCGGCGATCACGATCATGTGCTACGCCCTGTGGGCGTACGCCATCCAGGAGGACGAGGCGTCCCGCTGGGGTCTGATCTCGATCATCCCGATGGTGGTCGCGATCCTGCGGTACGCGGTGGACATCGACAAGGGCGTGGCCGGGGAGCCGGAGGAAGTGGTCCTGAAGGACAAGGTCCTGATGGTCCTCGGCGTGATCCTCGCCGGCTGCCTCTTCCTGGCGTTCTACCTGTAAGAAGACGAACACAGCGGTGCCCCCGACCGAACCAGGCCGGGGGCGCCGCTGCATTTCGGCGTCCACCACGTGGCTCGCCCGGTCGACCGTTGATCCTGTCGCGGTGAGGCGTTGGTTGTTCATTTGCTGATCACCCGGTGGGCAGGGTGCCTTCATCGTTCGGGGCGAGAGTTGGGGCGTTTCCCGAACGATGGAGGTCGTCTTGTCTGAACCCACCGGCGTCTCGCGGCGCAGCGTGTTGCTCGGCGGTACCTTGGCGGGTGCCGCCGCACTGTCCACTGTGGCCACGTTGCCGGCGGTCGCGCAGCCGGGTGCCGGCGTCGCCCGGCGGGGCGAGGTCTTCGCGCTCGGCGTCGCGTCCGGCGACCCCGCGCCCGACGGTGTCGTGCTGTGGACCCGCCTGGCGGTGAACCCGCTGGCCGAGGACGGCATGGGCGGCATGCCGAACCGGACCTTCCCGGTGCAGTGGGAGGTCGCCGAGGACGAGAGCTTCAAGCGCGTCGTGCAGCGCGGCGAGGCGCAGGCCGCGCCGGAGCTGGGGCACAGCGTGCACGTCGAGCTGTTCGGGCTGCGCCCGGACCGCGAGTACTTCTACCGCTTCCGCGCCGAGGGCTCGCTCTCGCCGACCGGCCGCACCCGCACCGCGCCGCTGCCGGGCGCGCTGACCAGCCTGTCGATGGCGTTCGCGTCCTGCGCGCAGTACGAGCACGGCTACTTCACCGCCTACCGGCACCTCGCCGAGGAGCACCCCGACCTGGTGCTGCACCTCGGCGACTACCAGTACGAGTACAAGGCCGGCGTCTACGTCGCGCCGGGCGGCAACCCGCGCGATCACGCCGGACCGGAGACCGAGACGCTGGCCAACTACCGGCAGCGCCACGCCCAGTACAAGGCCGACCCGGACCTGCAGCAGGCGCACGCGGTGGCCCCGTGGGTCGTGGTGTGGGACGACCACGAGGTGGACAACAACTGGGCCGACGAGATCCCCGAGAAGCCGGAGATCCCGCAGCCGAACTTCCTGGAGCGCCGCAAGGCCGCCTTCCAGGCCTACTACGAGAACATGCCGCTGCGCCGCGCGCAGATCCCGCACGGCATCGACCTCCGGCTGCACCGCCGCGTCCAATGGGGACGGTTGGCGACGTTCCACATGCTCGACACCCGGCAGTACCGCGACGACCAGGTCGGCGGCGACAAGTTCCCGACCCAGGACCCGGCCCGGCTGGATCCGAAGCGCAGCCTCACCGGCGCCGAGCAGGAGCGCTGGCTGCTGCACGGCCTGCGCAGCTCCAACGCCAAGTGGGACGTGCTCGGCCAGCAGGTCATGTTCGCCGAGATCGACTACCTCAACGGCCCGGACAAGGCCTACAACCCGGACGCCTGGGACGGCTACGTCGGCTCGCGGACCCGCGTCATCAAGGGCTGGGAGCAGGCGAAGACCCGGAACCCGGTGGTGCTCACCGGTGACGTGCACACCAACTGGGCCAACGACATCCACGACGGCGACGAGGTCGTCGGCACGGAGCTGACGACCACGTCGATCACCAGCGGCGGCGACGGCTCGCCGAACCTGACGAACAAGGAGAAGGGCTACCTGGCGGAGAACCCGCACGTCCGCCTGTACAACAACCAGCGGGGCTACATCCGGACGAAGTTCACGGCGGGCGAGCTGCGGGCGGACTACCGGGTGGTCCCGTACGTCTCGAAGCCGGGCGCCCCGGTGGAAACCCTGGCGTCGTTCGTGGTCGAAGACGGCAAACCCGGCCTCAACAAGGCCTGATCCGGAGGTGGCGCGCAGTTCCACCGAGCTGCGCGCCACCTTCACCAGCCGGCTCAGGCGTCTGATGCCCGTCGCCGCGCATCAAGGCAACGCGAACGCCGCCGGCCGGGTGATGCCGCAATTTCAATGGAAATCAGAGGTCCGATTTCCATTGAAATTGCGGGAGTTGTCCACAGGTTCCGGCGTGTCGTGGCCCGACACGCCGGAGGAGCCCAGTTTCAATTGAAACTGGGCGAGGCACGCAAACCGATCCTGCACCCTTCTTCGTCAGCCGCGTTGGGTGGCGGCGAGCGTGCCGAGCAGGGTGAGGGCTTCGCTGCTCGGCGAGCCCGGCTCGGCGTGGTACACGACGAGCTCCTGCCCAGGGCTGGATCGAACGTCGAAGGTCTGCATGGTCAGCGTCAGCTCTCCGACGTCGCGATGCTCGAAGCGCTTGCGCTCCAGCGCCTTGCCGCGAGCGTCGTGGCTGCGCCACAGCTCCGCGAACTCGGGGCTCTCGGCCAGCAGCTCCCCGAGCACCTGCTGGATCCGCGGGTCGTCCGGGGCTTTGCCGTGGCCGAGGCGGAAGCCGGCGACGGAGTTGCGGGCGACTTCGTACCAGTCCCGGTAGAACGTCCGCGCCGCCGCGTCGGTGAACACGACGTGCATCAGGTTGCGCGAGTGCGTCCAGTCGTGGAAGAGCGCGTCCGCGATCGCGTTGGACGCCAGCACGTCGTAGGCCCGGTTGTAGACGATGGCCGGGTTGTTCGGCCAGGCCGACATGAGGGTCAACAGGCTCGGGTCGACGCGGTCGGGCACCGCGGCGACCCGGTCGCGCGGGCTGAGCCCGGCCAGGCGGAACAGGTGCTGGCGGCCGTCTTCGCCGAGCCGGAGAGCGACGGCCAGGGCGTCGACGACCTGCGCCGAGGGCGTTCGCTCCCGCCCCTGCTCCAAGCGGATGTAGTAGTCGACGCTCATGCCTGCCAGCAGGGCGACTTCCTCGCGCCGCAGGCCGGGGACCCGGCGGGGCCCGGTGCTGGCGAGGTTCACCTCGTCCGGGCCGAGCTGCGCCCGCCGGTCGCTGAGGTAGGCCCCGAGTTCGGATCGTGCCACGCCAGCAGCGTAAAGGCCGCGCCAGGCGATGTCGTGGGTGCAGCGCTCCCATGAAGACAGCGCCCTCCCACCGGGATGCCGCGACGGCCATCGTCGTGGCATGTCCACCAACGAGTCACCGGACCGCGATCCTGCCGAGGGCAAGGTCGTGCTCGTCACCGGTGCCAGCAGCGGGATCGGCGAGGCCATCGCGTCCCGCTTGCTCAACCGAGGCCACCACGTGGTCGCGGGTGCACGCCGGGAAGACCGGCTGCAGGCGCTGGCCGAGCGCACCGAGCAGACGGCCCGCAGTTCGGGCGGCAGCCTCCACCCGGTGCGGCTGGACGTCACGGACCGGGCCGACGTCGAAGCATTCGTCGCGCTGGCCCGCGAACGGTTCGGGCGCATCGACGTCCTCGTCAACAACGCCGGCGTCATGCCGCTGTCGCGGCTGGACAGCCTGCTGGTCGACGAGTGGGACCGGATGGTCGACGTGAACGTCCGCGGCCTCCTGCACGGGATCGCCGCCGCCCTGCCGCACTTCACGGCTCAGGGATCGGGCCACTTCGTGACGATCGCGAGCATCGGAGCCCACCAGGTCGTGCCCACCAGCGCCGTGTACTCCGGCACGAAGTACGCGGCCTGGGCGATCACCGAGGGGCTGCGCCAGGAGTCAGACCCCACGATCCGTGTCACGACCATCTCTCCCGGGGTGGTCGCCTCCGAACTCGCGGACTCCATCACCGAGAGCGGCGCGGCCGAGGCGATGCGCACCTACCGCGCGCACGCGATCGGCGCGGACGCCATCGCCGGAGCCGTGTCGTACGCCCTGGACCAGCCGCGCGACGTCGACGTGAACGAGATCGTCGTCCGCCCGGCCCGGCAACGCTGACCCATCACGAGAAGGAATCCATGACCACCGCTCTCCCCACCGCTTGGGACCTCACCGGCCGCGTCGCGGTCATCACCGGAGCCGCTCGCGGCATCGGCCGCGCCACCGCCCTGCTGCTGCGCGAGCGCGGCGCCCGCCTGGTCGTCACCGACCGCTGCGAGGCCGTCGAGGAGCTCGCCGCGACCGACCCGGACCACGTGGCCGCGCTCGTCGGCGACGTCGCCGACGAGGAGCTCGCGCGAGAGACCATGAAGTTGGCCGCCGATCGGTTCGGACGGCTCGACATCCTCGTCAACAACGCGGGCCGAACCCTGAACAAGCCGATCACCGAGACCACCGTGGAGGACTTCGAGGCCATCCTCCGCGTCAACGCGCGCGGCAACTTCGTGCAGGCACGCGAGGCGTTCCGCGCGATGGAAGCGGCCGGAGGCGGAGCCATCGTCTCGATCGCGTCGGTCTCGTCGGTCGTCGCCTTCGAGACCCAGACCGCTTACGCCGCGTCGAAGGGAGCCCTGGCCCAGATCACCCGCGTGCTCGCGATCGAAGGCGGCCGCAAGGGAATCCGCTCCAACGCGGTGCTCCCCGGGGTGATCGACACCGACATCATGGAAGGCGTCGTGGCGAACGGACGCGAGATGCTCGCCTCCTTCGGCGGAGCGCACCCGATCGGCCGCATCGGACGCCCCGAAGAAGTGGCCGAGACGGTCGCATTCCTCGTCTCCGACGCGGCGAGCTTCATCACCGGCGCCCTCATCGCCGTGGACGGCGGATTCACCGCCCAGTAAGCGCCCCCGCCCGCCACCGTTCAGGTCTCGTGCGTGTAGATGATCAGCCAGGCGTCGTCGCGTTCGGTCAGTTCGAGCCTGGCGCGGTAGGAGTTGCCGGACGCGTCACCGGCGATGTCGGCGGTGGCCTGGTAGTTCGCCACGCCGGGATGCACCGCGACGGTGTCGATCCGGATGTTGCGACCGCCGTCCCGCAGCAAGCGGTCCGCGACGTTGCTCCGGGCCGCCGAGGTGTCCACAACGGACAGACGAAGCAGGGTGTCGCGGTCCCGTCCGTTCAGAGCAGCCACGTAGCGCTGCGCTGTTTCGCCGGGAGTTGCCCCACCGACGGCGCCCGGCCGCGCCGGGCGCCGCCCCGGATCCCCGAAGTCTGCCGGCGCCAGCACCACAACGGCGGCAGCGACAGCGAGGCAGACCGAACTCCAGATCAGAACGTGTGCAGGGCGAACCATCGGTCCTCCGGCTGAGCGTCCGGGCGGTTCAGCATCGAGGTGAGCGGCACGTCCTTGCGGTCGTTCGAGTGGTAGGTCAGCAGGATGTCCTCGGCGTGCGGTGCGGTCGGGTCCGAGTCGTTGGGCACCCTTCCGGTGACGATGAACGAGTGACGTCGGGGAAGTTGGTGCCAACGGACGTGCGTTCTGGCGATCGACAGGTGGAGGGGTGTCCTGCGCCCGGCCGTCAGCCGTGGTTGAGGCCGAGGTGGCGGGTTACCTCGTGGGCCATTGCGATGGCGTAGGACTGGCCTCGGTCCTGGGGGTAGATCTGGGACATCGTCGCCAGGGTCACTCCCGGCATCGTCGTCCGGTGGCCCGGGATCAGGGCGCGGTACTGCGGCGTCACGATCGGTTGGGCGAAGCCCGCCTTGGAGAAGTGCCAGTCCAGGATCCAGGAGCGGTCGAAGTCCGGGTTCAGCTTGCGCAGCCACGGGATGTAGCGCTCCAGCAGCTCGGCCGGATCGGTGGTGAACCGCCAGTCTTCGCGCGGTACGTAGTTGCCGACGTACACGACGTGCCGGCCGCCGTACTCGCTGCGGTCGACCATGTTCGTGTGCTCGACGACCGCCAGGAACGGGAACGCGGTGTCGTTGATGTTCAGCCAGTAGTGCGGGATGACGCTGCGGTCGCACTCCAGGATGAAGCAGGTCGCGCCGAGGTACTGGTTCTGCCACAGCACGTTGTCGGCGTCGATGCCCGCCGCCTTCGCGAACACCGGCTGCGGGACCGTCACGATCAGCCGGTCGAACTCGTAGCTGCTGCCGTCCCGGGCGCCCACCAGCACCGTCGCCCCGGGCTGGCGGATCGTCTCGACCGGCTTGCCGAACTCGACCTTCCCGCCGCGCTCGGTCACCGCGTCCAGCAGCGCCCGGTACACCCGCTCGAAACCGCCGTGCACGTAACCGAGTTCGAAGGTGCGGTAGTGGATCCGCGCCCACAGCCAGGCCATCGAGATCTGCTCCGCGTGGCCGCCGAACTTGCCGGTCAGCAGCGGTTCCCAGATCTTCTCGGTGACCCGCGGCCCGGCCCAGCGGCGCATCCAGTCCAGCGCCAGCACCGAGTTGAACCGCTGTCCGTTCCGGACGAACTTCAGCGCCGCCGAGGACGCCCCGAAGCGGAACCGGTCCAGCAGCGAGAACTTCGGGAACCGCAGCATCTCCTGCGGCGTGCCGAAGTCGTGCAGCTCCCCGTCGACGTACACGCCGGTGCTGGGCCGGTGGAAGCGCAGCAGGTGCCCGAGCCCGAGCTCCTCGACGAGCTCGATCATCGCGCGGTCGGTCCGGAAGCTGTGGTGGTAGAAGCGCTCCAGCGGCGTCCCGCCGACCTCGATCGACGCCGCCAGCCCGCCCAGCTCCGCCGACGCCTCCAGCACCGTCACTTCGTGCCCGGCCTTCACCGCGTCGAACGCCGCGGTCAGCCCGGTCGCGCCCGCCCCGACGATGCCCACCCTCATCCGAAGCTCCACTTCTTGTTGATCGAGTACTGGAAGATCAGCACAACCGGCAGCGAACCGGCCTTGACCAGGTTCGGGTCGATGCCCAGCCAGCCGGAGAACACCTGGAGCAGCACGAACGTCAGGCCGATCCCGGCGACGCCGACGGCGTAGAACCGCAGGAACCGAACCGCGATCCGGTCCCGCTTGCGGAAGTTGAACAGCGTGTTGAGCACGAAGTTGTTGGTGATCCCGGCCGTCGTGCTGATCGCGTTCGCGAGCTGCTCGTGCAGCCCGGCCGCGTTGAACAGCAGCAGGAACAGCAGGTAGTCCAGCAGCACGCCGCTCGCGCCGATCACCGCGTACAGCAGCAGCGACCGGCTGATCAGCCGGTCGCGGGCCTCGACGTGCTCAGTCTTCGTCATGCGATATCACGTTCCGCACGATGTAGAGGGGGCGCTGCTGCACCTCGTGGTAGATCCGGCCGACGTAGCTGCCGATGACGCCCAGCGACACCATCTGCAGCCCGCCGAGGAACAGCATCGCGACCATCAGCATGGTCCACCCGGAGACGGTGATCGCGGGGAAGAACAGCCGCAGCGCCACCGCGTAGACGATGCCGAGCATCGCCAGGACCAGGGTGATGAAGCCGATCCGGGTGATCAGCTTGAGCGGCACCGTGGAGAAGCTGGTGACCCCGTCGGCCGCCAGCCGCAGCATCTTGCGCATCGGGTACTTGGTCTCGCCCGCCACCCGCTCGTCGCGGTCGAACAGCACCTCCTGCTGCTCGAAGCCCATCGACGCGACCATGCCGCGGATGAACCGGCTGCGCTCCCGGAAGCCCCGCAGCTCCTCGGCGGCCCGCCGGTCGAGCAGCCGGAAGTCGCCGGTGTCGACCGGGATGTCCACCTCGGCGCAGCGCCGCAGCACCCGGTAGTAGGTGTGCGCGGTGGCGCGCTTGAACGGCGTGTCGCGGCGGGTGCGCCGCCGGGCGGACACGATCTCCGCGCCGTCCAGCCACGCGTCGATCAGCTCCAGGCTGACCTGCGGCGGGTCCTGCAGGTCGGTGTCCATCACGATCACCGCGTCGCCGCCCGCGTGGTCCAGCCCGGCGGTGATGGCGATCTGGTGGCCGAAGTTGCGGGCGAAGTCCACCACTCGCACCCGCGGGTCGTTCTTGGCGACGTCCTTCAGGACGCCCAGCGAACCGTCCGAGGAGCCGTCGTTGACGTAGACGAACTCGTAGTCGAACTCGGCCCGGGTGGCGGTGGCCGCGGTGAGCTCCTCGTGGAACCGCTTGATGCCCGCGACCTCGTTGTAGACCGGCAGCACGTACGAGATCAGCGGCGGCGCGCCCTCGCCGGTGGCTCTCCGCCGCTGTTGCGGGACCGGAACCCGGACCCGCTGGTGCATCGTGTCGGCCATGGTCACTCCCCTCGCCAACCCCACCGTGGAACAGGAACGCTCCGCGCGCCGAGGTCGTTGCCCTGCAACGGGTAATCCACCCCGATCAGGTGGTCACGTTCGGCGTAGTCGAGGGTTCTTCCGGTCTCGGACGGCCCGCTCACGGGCGCTTCGGTGGAATTGCCGTCGGCCGGCCGGAGAGACGAGCAGATCGAGATCGCCACCGCTACCCCCAGTGATCCTGCGCCGATCACGGTGCGAAAACCGCCGCAAGGGTAACGGCCTCGACGCAGCCCGGCGCGCCGAAACGATGCGCCCGATCGGGCGGTGTCGATGCCATTGGAGTGATCGTGATCGACGGCTCCCGGGGCCTGACCAGCTGAAACGGTCAGTGCTCCTCGAAGGGGTAGGCCGGATCGCCTGCGGCGCCGCCGATCCGCTCGCGGTGCTGCGTCGTCGCGTACGCGTCGCGTTCGATCGGGTAGCGGGCGTAGAGGACGTGGCCCCAGGTGTTGCCGGGGGCGTCGCGCAGGCGGCTGGGCAGCTCGTAGCGCTGGGAGAGCATCGGAACCCCGGCGAACACGCCGCCGATGTCGGGCCCGAACGCCATCGAGCCCTCGCCGAGGGGCGGCGTGATCAGCATCCGCGGGGCGCCGGCGACGCCGTGCGACACCCGCGGGTAGTCGGACAGGCAGGGGAACACGAAGCTCATCGTCCAGTCGATCAGCACCGGTTCCCGCTGCGCGAGCGCCTGCCGCAGCGGCACCACGTCCCGCACCGCCGGGCCGCTGACCGTCAGCCAGCCCTGCTGGTCGGTGGTGCGGTCCTCGGCGAGCACCCGGATCCGGTCGGCCCCGGCCGGGATCTGCCCGGGCTCGACGGTGAGCAGCCGCCAGTCGCGGAAGTTCCGCCAGTCGATCGGCCTGCCGTGGCGCGGGTCGTCGAACGGCAGCTCGGTGGGCGGCGGATCGCGCAGCTCGCGCGTCGCCACCGTCCCCGCCGCGGTGCCGAACTCCAGGGCCAGCGAGTTGCCCTGCTCGGGCCGGCCGGACACCCACACCGACAGCGTCTGGTCGGCGGTGAGGCCGGGCAGGCCGAACCAGGCCGAGGTCAGCGAGCCGGTCGTCTGCGGCCCGCCCGCCGTGCTGGTCCAGGCGAACTGGCTCGCCGCCGTCGTCGCCACCTCGCCCTCGGGGGCCTTCGGGTCGTCGGGCCGCTTCGCCAGCAGCGGCTCGCCGGGGTGCTCTTCGCGCAGGTCGGGCTCCTGCGGCGGCCCACCGGCCGAGGTGAAACCGTCGAGGTCGGCGGTCCCGGCGATCGGCGCGAGCCGTTCGGCGATCGGCAGCGCCTCGATCTCGTTCTCCAGCCCGCAGTTGCTGCCCCGGATGCTCTGCGAGTTCATCCGCGCGATGGAGAAGCGGTCGCCCATCGTCTGCGGCGCGGTGATGAACGATCCGATCAGCACCGCCACCGAAGCCAGCGCCGCCGACCCGAGCACCGACATCGGCATGACCGTCCACATGAGACCGCGAGGGGTGGGCCGCGACAGCCTCGCGCGGATCCGGACGAAGCAGAAGGCGAGCACGCCGACGGACGCGCCGGTGGCGAGCCAGAGCGCCGGGCTGTCCAGCGGCAGGCCCGGCCGGACGGGCGTGTCGGACCACGGCATCGCCAGGTCGGACTGCATCGGCCACACGTTCGGCCCCATGAACGCCAGGGCCGCGGCCACCGATGCGGCGATCCCGCCGAACACGCCGACCAGCCGCGCCTCGCGCCTGGCCCGCTCTATCCTGCCGATCCGCCCCAGCAGCACGACGGTCACCGCGAGCAGCGCCGAGCCGACCCCGGCGAGCGCACCGAAGTGGTGGGTCCACTTCGACGGCGTCAACCACATCGCGACCAGGACCGCGACGACGGAGCCGAGCACCATCGGCAGGTCGGGCAGCTCGGTCCAGCGGTGCACCTGGCGCATCGCGCACGCCGCCGCGATCAGCACGCCGGCCACCACGAGGAGCACGACCAGCCGCTTGGTGGCGGTGCCCCAGATGTTGGTGCCCAGCAGGTTCGCGTACCGGTCGATCTCCTGGTACCAGCCGAGGCTCGGCCCGAACTCGTCGTGGATCGCGGTCGCGCTCCGGACGCCGTTGAGCGTCGAATCGGCGAACATCGCCACCAGGCCGACCGCGCCCACGCAGCCGAGCAGCACGACGCGCGTGGGCAGGCTGACCCACCGCGGCAGTGCGCCGCGCTGCGCGAGCACCCGCCAGATGCGCGGCGCGAACACGAGCACGGTGAGCAGCGCGCTCACGCCGGTCGGCGTGACGGACACCGTCAGCCCGGCGATCAGCGCGGCGACGCCCAGCCAGAAGTGCGGCGCGCGCGTCCGGCCCATCTTCAGCAGCGCCGCGACCAGCGCGGACGTGCCCAGCGCGACGAACGGCTCCGGCCGGATGCCCAGCCCGAACGGCAGCCAGCAGGCTAGGAAGAACACCGCGGTGAGCAGGTGCAGCGGCAGGCGCCGGGTGCCCCGGCACACCGGCAGGACGATGCCGCGGCTGACGACGAGCCAGGTCAGCAGCCCGGCGATCGCGCTGGGCACGCGCAGCCAGGCGGGCGCGAGGCTCTCCTCCGACACCCACCGCATCAGGTGCTGGACCAGCGTGAACGGCGTCTCGGAGGCGTTGAACCAGCGGTAGTAGTTGCCGATGTCGCCGGCGTCGTCGTAGTTGCGGACGGTCATCATCGCGAAGCCGTCGTCGTCGGTGAGCGGCCCGATCACCAGCCAGCCCGCCAGCACCGCCGCGACCAGCGCGTCGACCGGTAGGAGCAGCGGCGACACGCGGATCCGACCGAGGGCGGGCGGGGCGTGGACGAACAGCAGGGCCAGCGACACGAGCGCGAGCACCAGCGCGGTCGTGATCAGGGCGCTCTTGATGTCGGTCGGCGAGGTGTCGAACCAGGAGAAGGTGCGCGCGGTGACCGAGATCCCGGCGAGCTCCTCGGGTTCGAGGTCGGTGGCGAAGGTGAAGATCTCCGGCGCCGCCATGCCGGGCAGCACGATCGGCGGGCGGCCGCCCGCGGTCACCGCGGAACGCGTCGAGTCCGCGTGGATCGACAGCTCGCAGGTGCCGGGCGGCAGCGGAACCTGGTGCTGGTCGAGGACGAGCTCCGGCTTCCCGTCGCGGGTGGTCAGGACCAGGCCTTCGCGGTCGCTGCCCGGCGGCAGGGTGGTCAGCACGGTCGTCCGCCCCGGCCGGTCGAGCGCGGCGCGCAGCACCGGGCACGGCACGGACGCGTCGAACGACGCGGGCCGGTAGGGCGCGAAGAACGCCGTGGTGGACCGGGCCTCGGCGGCCGGCCAGCTCACCTCGGTGCGATCCACCCAGACGGGCGCGAACGGCAGCGCGAGCGCGCAGCCGAGCCCGACGATGCCGATGCAGCACGCCAGGAGGTGCACCACCCACAGGCCTGCGCGGGAGCGCCGCGGGCGGTCGGCACCTGTTCCGCCGGTCTGCGGCTCGGCCGGCGGATCGAGCTGTGCCGGACTGCTCAAGTACTTCACCGCGCACCTCGCAGATCGGAATCTTCCTCGCCTGCTCAATCCTGGCCAACGCGGCGCGCGACGCATGGCGGCGGCGCGCCGAATTCGTCCAGCCGATTGACGATCGGGGCGCCGCGCAGGTTGCCCGCGGCGGGCAACCCGTCGCCCCGCTCCGGCGTGCACCTGTCGGACAGACAGGAGCGGGCACATGGTGGGCGTTGCGGAAGTTGCGATCGCGGAGGAACAGCGGGAGCGGACTCGGTCCGCGGGCTGGTTATGGATGCCGCTGGTGGTCGGCGTCGTGGCCGGCGCGCTGTTCTGGGTCGTCCACAGCGCACTCATCGACGACAGCTACATCACGCTGAGCTATGCCCGGAACCTGGCGTTCCACGGCCACTGGGGACTGATCGGCGCCGAAGTCTCGAATTCCGCGACCGCGCCGCTGAACGTGCTGGTGCTCGCCGCGGTCACGGAGGTGGTGCGGCAGCCGGTCGTGGCGCTGGGCGTGGTGTTCGTGCTGGCCAACGTCCTGCTCGCGGTGTCGCTCCGCAGCGCGGCGCGGACCAGTGGTTTCCCCGGTTGGACGGGAGCTGTGGGGGCGCTGCTGGTGGCGGCGAATCCGCTGGTGCTCTCGACGGTGGGCCTGGAGATGACGCTCGCCTCGGCGCTGCTCGGCGTGCTGCTGCTGGCGGCGGTGCAACGCCGACCGGTGCTGTTCGGCGTCGCCGCCGGGCTGCTCGCCCTGACTCGGCTGGACCTCGGCGTGTTCGT
Source organism: Saccharopolyspora sp. NPDC003752 (assembly GCF_053605825.1). Classification (NCBI taxonomy): domain Bacteria; kingdom Bacillati; phylum Actinomycetota; class Actinomycetes; order Pseudonocardiales; family Pseudonocardiaceae; genus Saccharopolyspora; species Saccharopolyspora sp. NPDC003752. The sequence continues at coordinate 108,465 of NZ_JBSGJZ010000006.1, forward strand.
GCTGGTGGTGCTGATCGGCCGGCCGGGCCTGTGGCGCGGCTGGTGGCGCTGGTTGTCGGCGGCCGCGGCGATCGTGGTGCCGTGGTTCGCGTTCAGCTGGCTGTACTTCGGCTCGGCCGTGCCGGACACGCTGGTGATCAAGCAGCTGCAGAAGTCCTGGGGCGACTGGGACTTCAGCAACGGCCTGGAGCTCTACCACGGGGTTTTCCCGACGGCCGTGGTGGTTTCGCTGATCCCGGCCGTGCTCGGCCTGGTGTGCTTACCGATCGCGTGCGTGCTGCGGGCGTTCCGCCGCGCCGTGCCGCTGTGGCCGTGGGCGCTGATCGGGCTCGGCGCGGTCGCGCACTACTACGTCTACACGCTCATGGGCGTTCCGCCGTACCACTGGTACTACGCGCCGAGCCTGATCGGCCTGTCGTTGTTGCTGGCCGGAGGCATCGGCGCGGTTGCGGCCCGGTGGTCGTTGGCGGGGTTGGCCGGGTGCGCGGTGCTCGCGGCGCAGCTCTGGTTCGCCGCCCAGCACGGCCTGCCGTGGCGCGAGGCGGCGATCATGACGAACTGGGCGACGGCGGCCGAGTACGAGCGGATCGGCACCGACCTCGGGCGCCTCGTCGGCGACCGCACGGTCACCAGTCCGGGCGAGATCGGCGCGCTCGCGTACTTCTGCGACTGCGCGATCGTCGACACCTTCTCCGACCGCGGTTACCTCGCGCCGCAGATCGAGCAGCGGCTGGCCGACGCGACGCCGTTCGTCCGCGCGCTGCTGGAGTTCAACTACCGCCACTTCACCCCGACCGAACCGCGCCCGATCGACGTGGTCCTCCGCCGCGAACCCGGCCCGGGCCCGGACCCGCGCTGGGACATCGGCTCGACCTGGGCGGAACACGCCCACCTGGTCCTCGAACCCCGCTGACACCGGTCACGTCGTCCGCGCCAGAACGACGATTTCGCGCGAAATCGCCGTTCCTCACGCCTGTGAATGGCGATTTTGCGCGAAATCGCCACCCGCACGGCACGTCGGAATGGTGGTCTCGAAGTCGAGCACGCGTGCGGGCAACCGGAAATCGCCCCGCCGATCCCCGGTTGCCCGCCCCTGCTCAGCCCTTCGGGATATCGACGACCGCGCCGGAGTCGCGGTGCCACTCGATGAAGCCGTGCTCGAACTCGCTCGCCCGGCCCTGCGGGACGTCGTGCTCGCCCGTCACCGGATAGCCCAGGTAGGAGCGTTCCCAGCCGAGCTGCGACCAGCGGGCGCGGATGCCGCCGTACACCTCGTGCGCGCCGGTCTGCGGCGTCCAGTAGATCGACGCCCCGCCGGTGCCGGTGAAGTGGTTGAAGCGGCCCCGCCCGTCGGGCGTGCCGAGCTCATCGGTGGTCGGGTAGCCGAGCACGCCCGCCGGGCCGCTCAGCTCGATGTAGCGCTGCGCGATCACGCCCTGCACCGAGTGCGCGCCGGTCTGCGGGCTCCACACGATCCCGGCCGGGAAGGTGCCGTCGCCGTTGAACCGGTTGTAGCGCCCCACACCGTCCGGTGTGGACAGTTCGTCGGTGACCGGGAAACCCAGCGGGCCGCGCTCCCAGCCGGTGGCCGCCCACTTCTCCCGGATCGCGCCCTGCACCGCGTTCGCCCCGGACGGCTGCGTCCAGTAGATCGACGCGTCCTCGTGCTGGGCGTTCGGCGTCAGGAAGTGGTTGTAGGCGCCGAAACCGTCCGGCGTGAGCCGCGTGTCGGTCGCCGGGTAGCCGAAGCGGGCGTCCTCGCCGAGCTCGCGGAAGTGCTCCAGGATCGGGCCCACGACCAGGTGCCCCCCGGTGCGCGTCGACCAGTAGATGGCCGAGTGGATCACGCCGTCGCGGGTCAGGAAGTCGCTGTACCGGCCGCCGCCGCTGCTGGCCAGCTCGTCGGTGATCGGCACGCCCAGCGCGTCGTGCCCGCCGCGTTCCAGGAACCCCAGGTAGATCATCCCGCGCACGACCGTCACGTCGGTGTCGGGAGTCCAGTAGAAGCGGGCGTTCTCGAAGTCCTGCCAGCGCAGGCCCTCGTCCTCGACGACCTCCTGGCCGGCGGGCGCGCCGACCTGCGCCTTCTCCTCGGCGGACATCGATTCGTAGCGCTGCTGGATCGCGCCCTCGCCCGGATCGGCTTCGCCCGGCGCCGAGGTCGTCGGCTCAGCAGGAGCCGATGTCGTCCGCTCGGACGGCGCGGAAGTCGTCGGCTCGACAGGTGCGGACGTGGTCGGCTCGACGGGTGCCGAGGCGGTCGGCTCGCTCGGGACCTCGGCGGACGTGCTCGGCGCCGAGGTCGTCGGTTCGGTCTGCGCGACCGCCGGCGCGGCGGTGGCCAGCCCGGTGATCGCTGCGGTGGCGGCCACGGCCGCCACGAGTCGTTTGACGTTCACTCGCAACCCTTTCGGTCAGGTCATCTGGTGATCGCCGAAAGACCCCCGCAGGTTGCCCGGAATCGCGGTTTTCCCCTGAACGGACCGACGGGCAGAATCGGTGCGTTCCGTGGGTCCTCCAGACGTTATGGGCAGGTGGAGGACCCACGGACACGGGCACCCGATGAACCCCACTTCGCCGGGCATCCGCGCTTCCTCTGCGCGAAGCGCGTCGGGAAGTCACATATCGGACGGAACGCCTTAACAGCGCCGTCACATCGATGATCGCCGGAGCACCTCGAAACGTTGCCTCCGGAGCGAAATTTCTGCGCCTATCGTTACCGTCCGGCCGGCTCCGTTCCATCCAGGTGCGCTGGCGCGGCCACCGGCCGCGGTCCACCGCGGAACCGGTAACCGGTCAACCAGGCGTGCCGGTACTCGAAGACGGAGAGCACCAACGTCGAGGCCACCCCGCAGAGGTTCAGCCCGAGCCACAGCTGAGCGGGCACGCCCTTGGTGTCGAGGCTGATGAGCTCCTGCCCGGCGATCAGCAGCACGAAGAACGACGAGGCGACCGGTGCTAGCAGCGGGTGGATCTCGCTGATCCAGAAGCTGGTGCGAGCGGCCCAGTAGAGCGTGCAGAGGCAGAAGGCCGCGTACCAGCCGATCACGGCCACCACGATCAACGCGACGAGCAGCCCGGCCAGCGTGGTGACCTCGTATCTGCCGCCGCCGGTGGCGAAGAGCAAGGCCAGCGGCAGCGCGAATACTGCCAGTGCGAGCGCCCCTCGACCCAACATGCGCCGGCCGCCCGGGAGGAGTTCGTAGCGGTACCCGGATCGGGTCACGGCGAGCAGTACCAGGAACGGCAGCGGCGCGGCCAGCATGGCGAATGCCGCGGTGCGCAACGCCTTGGCGTAGTTGTCGCCCAAGACCATGAACGGCGAGAGGTAGGCGTTGGTCGTCACCAGCACGACGAGCAGGCCGACCGCCGACCGCCAGAACGCCAGCCGATCCAGCACGCGGTCCCGTCGTTGCCGCCCGACGCGCGGTTTGTACACGAACCTGGCGGCGAGCCACGGGAAGACCAGGTGCGCGATCACGCGGAACGCCAGGATCACGTGATCGGGCTTGATCTCGCGGGAGTGTCTCGGTTGTTCGGCGGACATCTCGCCCCCGTGCGGCGCGGAATCGGGTTGGCGGTGCCATCGTGGTGCGCACCCGTGCTGATTCCCGATTCTTCACGACGGCCACCCTGCTTTCGCGCACAACGGGGAATGCGCGGGATAACCCTCGGAATCGCAGGGGCCTCCCTTCCCCCGAATGCTGCGGTTTCACTCGGACGGCCCACTGCGGAAGCCGAATCCCCGTGCCACCCAACGCTCCCGCAATGCCGAAGGGCCGCCGAGGCGTTGCCCCGGCGGCCCCGTGGAAAACCGATCAGATCGGCAGGCGGCGGAAGATGGCGCGCGGCACGTGCCGCAGGATCGACATCACGAACCGGAACTGCGCGGGGGCGTACACCAGCGGGCTGCCCTTGCGGACGCCGTTCACGATCACCTCGGCGACGCTTTCCGGGGTGTTCGCCATCGGGGCGGCCTTCATGCCCTCGGTGAGCTTGGTGTGCGTGAAGTTCGGCCGCACGACGGTCACCTTGACGCCGTGCTCCTCCAGCGCGTAGCCCAGGCCGGAGAAGAACACGTCCAGGCCGGCCTTCGAGGAGCCGTAGACGAAGTTCGACCGCCGCGCGCGCTCACCGGCGGGGGAGGACATCACCGCGACGTTGCCGTGGCCCTGCTTGCGCAGCTTCTCGGCCAGCAGCACGCCCAGCGACACCGGGGCCAGGTAGTTGATGTCGGCCACCGCGCGGGCCGCCTCGACATCGGTCCAGCCCTTCTCGTTGTCGCCCTGGATGCCGAAGGCGATCAGCGTGACGTCGACGTCTCCGTCGGCGAAGGCCTTGTCGATGACCTCGGCGTGCGTCTCCGGCTTGCGCGCGTCGAACGTCAGGATCGACACCGTGCTGCCGGTCTTGCGCAGCTGCTCGGCGGCCTCGTCCAAGCGCGCCTGCTCCTCCGGGCGGTCCGCGAGGATGATGCGCAACGGGCGCTGCTCGGCGTACTTCCGCGCCGTCGCCAAGGCGATGTCGGAGGTGCCGCCGAGCACGAGCAGGGACTGGGGGTTTCCAACGGCGTCGATCACAGCTCAAGCCTCCGGCTCATGTCTGAAGCGAAAATGCCTTCGGGGTCAACGGATTGGCGAATCTTGCGGAACTCGTCGACTCGCGGATACATCTGGTGGAACGTCTCCGCCGTGGTCCGCGAGTCCTTCGCGGTGTAGAGCCGACCGCCGATGCCGAGCACCATCTCGTCGAGATCGGAGCACAGGCGGGAGAGGCCCGGCTTGATCGGGAAGTCGACGCAGACCATCCAGCCGGGGTGCGGGAACGACAGCGGCGCCCGGTTGCCCTCGCCCATCTGCTTGAAGACGTTGAGGAACGAGTAGTGCCCGGAGTGCGCGATCCGCAGCAGGATCCGGCGCAGGTCCTCGTGCGCGTTCAGCGGCGTGCTGAACTGGTACTGGAGGAAGCCCTTGGAACCGTAGGCACGGTTCCACTCGCCGAACATGTCCAGCGGGTGGTAGAAGGCGGTCAGGTTCTCCACCACGCCGAGCTTGCGCTTGGGCGACTTGCGGAACCACGCCTCGCCGAGCGCGCTGAAGGTCAGCTTGTTGGCCAGCCCGTTGGGGAACACGTCGGGCAGCGTCGCCAGCTTGGGCGCGTCGAACTTCAGCGGGTCCGCGCGCAGCTTCGGCGGCAGCTCGTCCAGCTTGGCCAGCGAGCCGCGGCTGAACGCGGCGCGGCCCAGCTTGGGGCCAGTGGAGATGGCGTCGAACCAGCCCGAGGAGTACGTGTACTTGTCCTCGGAACCGTTGCTGACCAGCTCCAACGTCTCGTCGAGGTTGTCGGTGCGCTCGAGGTCGGCCACGAAGTACGCGGTCTCGGTCCGGGTCATCTTGATCTTGGCCCGGGTGATGATGCCGGTGAGGCCGATGCCCGCCACGGTCGCCCAGAACAGGTCCGACTCGTCGCCGTCCGGCGTCACCGTCCGGACCTGCCCGTCCGCGGTGATCAGGTCCATCGACAGCACGTGGTTGCCGAAGCTGCCCGCGCTGTGGTGGTTCTTGCCGTGGATGTCGTTGGCGATCGCGCCGCCGATGGTCACCTGCCGGGTGCCCGGCAGCACCGGGACCCACAGGCCGTGCGGCAGCGCCGCCTTCATCAGCTGGTCCAGGCTGACGCCGGCGTCCACGTCCACGATCGCGGTGTCCGGGTCGATGTCGTGGATCCGGTTCAGCCGGGTCATGTCGACGACCACGCCACCGGCGTTCTGCGCGACGTCGCCGTAGCTGCGGCCCAGGCCGCGGGCGAGGACGCCGCGCTCGTCGGCCGTGCGCACCGCCTCGGCGATCTTCCCGACGTCGGTGGTGCTCAGCACGCGAGCCCGAGTCGGCGCGGTGCGGCCCCAGCCGAAGAGTTCCTTGGTTTCGAACGCGGTCATCAGAGACTGAGCCTCCGGGAGAGGTCGGAGCGGAAGATGCCCTCCGGGTCGACCGAGGCGCGGATCTTCCGCCACTCCTCGATCCGCGGGTACATCTGCTCGATCATCTCGGCCGACGTGCGGGACTCCTTGGCCAGGTACAACCGGCCGCCCGCGTTCAGCACCATCTCGTCGAGCTCCCGGCACAACCGGTCCAGGCCCGGCGTGATCGGGATGTCGACGGTCAGCGTCCAGCCCTTGCGCGGGAACGACATCGGCGCCTGGTTGCCCTCGCCGAAGGTCTTGAGCACGTTCAGGAACGACACGTGGCCGGACGAGCTGATCTTGTCGATCGAGCGGCGGAACATCGCTTCCTGCCCGAAGGGCACCATGAACTGGTACTGCAGGAAGCCGTTCGAGCCGTAGACCCGGTTCCACTCGCCGACGAGGTCCAGCGGGTGGAAGAACTGGGTGATGTTCTGCACGAGGCCGAACTTCGTCGGTGCCTTGCGGTACCAGACCTCGTTGAACGCGGTGATGGTGAACTTGTTCACCAGGCCGTTGGGGAAGATCGGCGGGGCGGTCATCAGCTGCGGCGCGTTGAACTTCAGCGGATCCTTGCGCAGCTTCTTCGGCAGGTCCTCGATCCGGGCCGAGTTGCCGCGGGTCAGCAGCGCGCGGCCCAGCTTGTCGCCGCGGGCCAGCGAGTCGAACCAGGCGACCGAGTAGACGTAGTTGTCGTCGGAGCCGTCGGTGAAGTGCTCGATCAGCTCGTCGAGGTTCTTCGTCTGCACGTTGTCGACCAGGAAGTACGCGGTCTCGACGCGCTTGAGCTTGATCGTCGCCCTGGTGATGATGCCGGTCAGGCCCATGCCGCCGACCGTGGCCCAGAACAGCTCGGCGCCCTCGCCGTCCGGGGTCAGCGTGCGGACCTCGCCGTCGGCGGTGAGCAGGTCCAGCGACAGCACGTGGCTGCCGAACGAGCCCTGCGAGTGGTGGTTCTTGCCGTGGATGTCCGAGCCGATGGCGCCGCCGATGGTGACCTGGCGGGTGCCCGGCAGCACCGGGATCCACAGGCCGTGTGGCAGCAGCCGGCGCATCAGCGTGTCCAACGACACGCCCGCGTCGACGACGACGATCGCGTTGTCGACGTCGATCTGGTGCACCCGGTCGAGGGCGGTCATGTCGATGACGGTGCCGCCCGCGTTCTGCGACGGGTCGCCGTAGCTGCGGCCCAGGCCGCGCGCGATGACGCCGCGCTCACCGGCCTCGCGGACCGCCCTGGCGATCGCCTCGACGTCCGGGGTGCTGACGACGTGCGCCCTGGTGGGCGCGGTGCGCCCCCAGCCGGTCAGCGTCTGAAGCTCGTCCTTTACCGATCCCACCCAGCCGAGTCTATCCGCGCTGGAGCGGCCGATACGGGCGGGTACATCCGGTCCCCGGCGGTGTGCGATGCGTCATCGCTACACTCTTCTGGGACGTTCGCGGAGTTCGATCTCCCACGTCTTCGGCGTCCAGCCGGGTGCCCCAGGTACCGAATGCCCTGTCGTCGGATCCCGAGGTGAACCAGTGGCCGTGGCCGAACCCGCAGCCCAGACCGAACAGAAGCGCCTAGGCGTCGTAAGCCAGCTGATCCGCTTCGTGGCGATCGGTGGCTTCTGCGCCATCATCGACTTCGGCACCTACTCGCTGCTGCTCGGTCTCGCAGGTTGGCCGGTGTGGTTGTCGAAGTCGATCTCGTTCATCTTCGGCACGACTGCGTCGTACCTGATCAACCGGAAGTTCACCTTCCAGGGCGCGAACACCGGAAACACCAGGGCCAAGGCGGGCGCATTCGCCCTGCTCTACGCCATCACGTTCTTCGTGAACATGGGCTCCAACCAGGCCCTGGTGATGGTGTTCGACGCGCAGGAACCCTGGCAGTTCACGCTCTTCTGGGTCATCGCACAGGGCCTCGGCACCTTGATCAACTTCATCATGCTCAAGGTGCTCATCTTCCGCGACTGACGCCACGTCACGGCCCCGGTTCCCCGGTGCTCCGGTTCCCCGGTGGTCCGCAATTTCAATGGAAATCAGAGGTTCGATTTCCATTGAAATTGCGGGAGTTGTCCACAGACACCGGCGTGTCGTGGTGCGACACGCCGTTGTTCCGCAGTTTCAATTGAAACTGGGGAGACCAGCCAGCGCCCGGCGGCGGTGTCAGTTGCGGAAGCCGGTGCCGCGGGCCGGGGCACCGTAGGCGTCGGAGCGGGTCCCTTCGAAGTGCGCCGTCGCCACGTGCGCGAAGTTCACCGCGAAGCGGCCGCCGTCGGCGGTGGTGAGCGACTTAGTGCTGCCGTTGGCCATCAGGTCGGCGAGCACGTCGCGGAGCGCGTCGGCCTCGGCCGGTTCGAGCGCGATGTGCAGCGGCTGGCTGGCTCCGGCGAGGTGCAGCACGAGTCCGGGGCGTGTCTCGGGCATCGGATCTCCCAATCGCAGCCGCCCCGACGACCGCCGAGGCGGAGTTTCCCCGCAGCGCGAGGGCTTCCACGCCCCAGCCGACCACGAATCCCCGTGCCCGAACACCCGATTTCACCCTGAGCGGACTCGAGAACCCGGTCCCACCGGTGCTTTTCGCTCACGGCGTACCCGCTTCGGCCGGGCGGAACCGATTTCCGGTGCCTGCGTCGAACGGGATAGGCGTGGGCGGTCGTTCGCCTGCGAACGTGGAGGTTCTTCTGTGATGCGTCGTCGTCATCTCGTCGGGGCGTTGCCCCTGCTCGCCGCTCTGCTCGTCGGGTGCGGTGCGCCGCCGTCGGCTCCGGCCGATCAGCCCGCACCGACCGCGTCGCCGACCCCTACGACGGCGCAGCCCGCCCCGGCGCCCGACCCCTTCGACCTCGCCGCGGCGCTGGCGCTGATCGAGGGGCAGGGGTTCACCCCGGATCCGCCGGAAGGCCAGCTCAGCGGGCCGATCCGGGCGATCCACGCGATCTGCACGGGCAGCGCCAACGGCCGCTGCCAGGCGGTCTTCTTCTTCGACGGGCAGCAGTTGGTGCACCGGGTGGACGTCGGCCTGGTGAAGATCCTGTCGCAGGACGGCAAGGCGGTGCGGGTGGAGTTCCCGGTGTACGCCGCCGGCGATCCGAGCTGCTGCCCGAGCGGCACGCCGACGCAGCACACGATCACGGTGCAGAACGGGCAGCTCGACGCCCAGCCGCCGGTCGGCTTCGAACCGAACTACCCCGGTGACTACTGATCACCCGGGCTGAGCCCGGAACCGGAAAGCACCAGCCTTCGGCGCGCGGCCGAAGGCTGGTGCTTCTCCAGGGACCCCGCACGGGGAAGCCCCTACTGCTCGGGTTCTTCCTCCGGGGGCTCGAAGGCCTTCACGTCGTTGCGGTCGTCGCTGCTCGGGACGTCTCCCGGCAGGTGGACCGTCTTCGACAGCGGGCCCGGCGTCCAGGTGCCCCAATGGGTTTCCTGGTGCACGTCCATCGCCGCCTGCGCGGGCAGCGCGTCCGGCTCGTACGGGTCGACCGCGTACAGCGAGCCCCAGTCCCGGTGGATGTTGTTCTTCAGGTACGTCGGCAGCTCGCGCATGCTGGTCGACACGTTGAGCCAGCCGAACGGCCCGCCCGCGTCCGGCGACGACCAGCCCTGCCCGATGTCGCGCACCTCGGCCCCGGCCGCCACCCGGAACTTCGGGATCTCGGCGATGCCGTTGTGCACGCCCGGCAGCTGCAGGCACGGGTGCACCAGCGCGGCCGTCCACTCCACGAACGTCGGCTGGTCCCGGACGAAGTCGGTCATGTTCACCAGCTGCGGCGCCCGCGGCGCGCTCACCGCGACCCAGCCGTTCGGGCCCAGCGAGTTGTCGGTGGCCACCACGCGCATCTTGGTGGCGCCCTCGGACTTGCCGCCGACGGTGAACCGGAAGTCCCGCCACGCCGGGCCGGGCTGCTGCACCACGTACTTGCGCTCGGTGATCAGGAAACCGGCGTCGGTGTCGTGGCCGAACTCCAGCGCCACCGAGTTCGCGCCCAGCTCCGCGCCCGCCAGCGAGAGCACCACCGGCACCTCACCGGTCTTCGCCCGCTCCGGCAGGTCGTACCACTGGGTGCGCAGCTCGCCGGTGCCGAGGCCGGCCGCGTCGTAGCTGCCCCACACCGGCGCGTTGTCGTTGCCGAACTGGTGCGGCGGCTTCCAGTCGTTCTCCTGCATGCCGGCGCCGTCGTCGGGCGGCAGGCCGGGCCGGTTGAAGCCGACCATCTTGGCCCGCATGTACTGGTCGGCGTCCTCCTTGCCCTCCAGCCGCTTCGGCGGGATGCCGATGTCCTGGTCCTCCGACGGCGCCGCGGTGCCCGGCTGCTCGCCGGACACCCGCAGCATGCCGGACTGGGGATTGGTCTCCACGTAGACGTAGTCGGACAGGCCGCAGCTGGAGCCGACGATCTGCTTGATGTTGTCCGAGCCGAGGCTGTAGCTGCCCCACTGCTTCTGGATGACCTTGCCGAAGTTGGCGAGCTCGAAGAGCACCAGCAGCGCGCACAGGATCGACAGCGGCGCGGTGCCCAGCCGCAGAGCGCGGCTGCGCTTCTCCTCCCGCCCGAAGCGCTCGTCGACGACCTTCGGGTTGTTCTCGTCGATGCGTAGGTGCTCTATGAACGCCACGATCAGCGCGATCCCGGCGACGACGAGGAAGATCGTGCTCAGCTTGTAGTCGCTGATCTCCGGCGGCATGTTGAACCACGGCACGCCCCAGCCGGAGACGTACCACCAGGCGTTCGGACCGGTGGTCGCAAAGGCCAGGATCACCATGAGCATCGCGAGGAAGCCCGCTCGGTTTCGGCGGGAGCGCAGCACGGTGCTGCTGGTGGCCAGCGCGGTCAGCGCCGCCAGGGCCCCGCCGAAGGCGGCGAAGATGCCGAAGTGGTGGGACCACTTGGTGGGGGTCAGGACCAGCACCACGAAGGACAGCGCGGTGACCGCGAGCAGTCGCCGGCTCGGGCCGAGCGCCGCGCCCCGGATTCGGCCGCGCCGCAGCAGCACCACGGCGCAGGTGGCCAGGCAGAGCATCACCAGCAGCACCGGGAACCGGCGGGTCAGCGAGCCGTCCGGCGTCTGGCTGAACAGCAGGTTGTAGCGGCTGAGCTCCTCGTACCAGCTCTGGCTCGGGCCGAGTTCGGTGCGCAGCTTCGTGGCGTCCATGACCGACTGCCAGGTCTGGTCGGAGAACACCAGCGTCAGGATCACGAACCCGGAGGCCGCGATCGGCGCCAGCACCGGCAACCAGCCGAACTCCTGGGCCCGCTTGCGGACCAGCCGGAACAGCGGCTTCAGCGCCGCCACGAACGGCAGCACGGACACCATGCCGTGCGGGTTCGCCCCGACCGACAGGGCCGCGACGACCAGGCCCAGCGCGGCGGGCATCAGCCGGCCGGTCGCCACGGCGCGCTCGACCGAGCACAGCGCCAGCAGCGAGAACAGCACCACGACGGGCTCGGGCCGCAGGCCGTTGTTGTAGGGCAGCCAGAACGCCAGGAACACCGCGGCGGCGGCCCAGCCCGCGGCGTTGCTGCGCCGCACCTGCTGGCCGAGCCGCGGCAGCACCTCGCGGCTGATCAGCAACCAGCTGACGATGCCCATCAGCAGCGCGGGCAGCCGCACCCACGGCGTCGCCGTCGAGACCTGCACCCACAGCGAGTACAGCTCGTAGAACCAGCCGAACGGCGCCTCGGGTACGCCGAACCAGCGGAAGTAGTTGCTGACGTAGCCGAAGCTCTCGCGCGCCCGCGCGATGGTCAGGATGTAGCCGTCGTCCGAGGTCATCGCGCCGATGACCCACCAGACGACCAGCGCGCCGATCACCGAGGCGTCGCGGAACGTCGGCTTCCACCAACCGGCGGGGGCCCACTTCGGCGGGCGCCGGCCGGCGCGCACGTCCAGCCGCCGCAGGCAGACCACGGAGCCGATGAACGCCAGCACCGCGAGCACCATCGCGACGCCCTTGATCGTGGTCGCCTGGCTCTCGTAGCGGTTGTCGACGCGGGCCTCGAAGGACAGGCCGCGCACGTCGTCGATGCCGTCGTTGAGCCCGGAGTAGATGCCGGTCAGCTGCGGGCGCTGGTCGCCGCGCAGGTTCGCCAGCGACTCGTCGCCGACGCTGGCCGTGGTGCCGTACGCGTCGGAGTGCAGCGAGAACGAGCAGTCGCCGTCGGGCAGCGGCACCGTGCCCACCTGCTGGCCCTTGGTCAGCATCGTCAGGTGGCCGTTGTCGACCTGCAGCGTGAGGCCGGTCAGCTTGCCGTAATCCGACGTCGGCGGGTTCGTGCTCAGCACCGTTGCCGGACCGTTGGTGCGGGCGTCCAGGCTGCGCACGGCGGCGCACGGCACCTCGGCGTTCAGCCACACCGGCGAGTAGCTCACCAACGGGGCCGACACCGACTTGGTGCCTTCCGCCGTCGGCCACTTCAGCGTCGTGATGTTGTAGTTGACGGGGAGGAACGGCACCGCCAGTGCGAGCACCGTGCCGAGCAGCCCGAAGATCGACGCGAACAGCTTCAGCCGCTTGGCGGAGGGTTGCCGGCGTTCGGTCTCGGATTGCGCCGAAGCATCGTCCGTTCGGCGGCTTTCTTCCTGGCCACTGAGCACGGATGGAGGATAGTAGCCGCTGGTACGAGCCCCTTCGCGGCATTCCGCCGGTGTGCGAACCACCACTTGGGCCGGTGCCGTGAGCTGCGATCTCAGGTAGCTCTCAGGCCAGTCTCAGGCTCCCGTAACCGTCCGGTGACATCAGTTTCAATTGAAACTGCAACCGATCAGCGGCGGTAGAACTTCTCCTGCTGACCCTGGCGGAGCAGGCGCAGCCACTCCTTGAACGCCTTCGGGTCGCGCTTCTGGCCGACGAAGTACAGGCCGAAGCGGAGCACCTCCAGCGCGCCGATCTTCCGCATCCCCGGCTGCGACAGGAGGTAGCCGCGGTTGCGGTACGTGTAGTAGCGCTTCGCCGCGTCCGACGGGTCCTGTGCGTGGAACCGGCCGCCCAGCATCGGCTTGAACTCCGCCGAGCCGTCCGGGTGCAGGAAGCGGGTCTTCAGCGTGGTGCCGAACGGCAGCCCGGAGCGGACCACCCTGCGGTGCACCTCCACCTCGTCGCCGCGGAAGAACAGCCGGTAGTCCGGCACGCCCACCACGTCCAGCGTCGAGGCCCGGAACAGCGCGCCGTTGAACAGCGACGCGATGCCCGGCAGGAAGTCGTCGCCGCCGAGCTCGCTGACCCGGCGCTTCCAGGTCAGGCCGCGGCGCAGCGGGAACGCCAGCTTGTCCGGGGTGTCGATGTTCACCACCACGGGCGACACCGCGGCGAGTCGCCGCTTCTTCGCGACGTCCAGCAGCGTCGAGAGCGCGTGCTCGTCGGCGGGCCGGCCGTCGTCGTCGCCCAGCCACACCCACTCCGCGCCGAGCGACAGCGCGTGCAGCATGCCGAGCGCGAAGCCGCCGGCGCCGCCGAGGTTGCGCTGCGAGACCAGGTAGGTCGACGGGATCGGGCAGTCCGCCACCACGTCCTGCGCGGGCTGGTCCGGTCCGTTGTCGACCACCACCAGGTGGTCCGGGAGTCTGGTCTGGCTCGCGATCACCTTCAGGGACTCGGCCAGCAGCTCGCGACGGTGCCTGGTGACGATCACCGCGACTACGGATCCGGCGGGCAGCTGCTGTGCGGAGTCGGTGCTCATGAGCCTTCTTTGCTCCCGATCGTGGCCGCGGATTCGCCGATCCGGGCCAGGGTTTCCTCGCTGAGGTGCTCGAAGGGGTCGTAGCCCTTGTAGTGCGTCAGCACTTCGCGCAGCGACCCCTGCTCCCGCATTCCGCCCTTGTCCATCCAGATCGCGGTGCTGCACAGCTCGATCAGGAACTCGTCGGAGTGCGAGGCGAAGACCAGGATGCCCGATCGCTTCACGAGGTCGTTGAGCCGGTCCCGCGCCTTCTCCAGGAACTCGGCGTCGACGGCGCCGATGCCCTCGTCCAGGATCAGGATCTCGGGGTCGATGGACGTCACGACGCCCAGCGCGAGCCGCACGCGCATGCCGGTGGAGTAGGTGCGCAGCGGCATCGCCAGGTAGTCACCGAGCTCGGTGAACTCGGCGATCTCGTCGATCCGCTTCTCCATCTCCTTGCGGTTCATGCCGAGGAAGAGGCCGCGGATGATGATGTTCTCGTACCCGGAGATCTCCGGGTCCATGCCGACGCCCAGGTCGAACACCGGGGCGACCTTGCCGACCACCCGCGCACTGCCCCGGGTGGGCTCGTAGATGCCCGCGAGCAGCCGCAGCAGGGTTGACTTGCCGGCGCCGTTGTGACCGACCAGCGCGACCCGGTCGCCGTGGCGCAGCGACAGGTCGATGCCGTGCAGTGCCTCGATGATCGGTACCCGGCTCTGGGTTCCGATCTTGCCGCCGGCTTTGCCGAGCACGGCCTTCTTCAGCGATCGGGACTTCGCGTCGAAGATCGGGAAGTCGACCGATGCGTTCCAGATGTCGATGCTGACCAAAGTTCCTCAGCTCCCGATCAGACCCAGTAGGGGACGCGTGCGCGGTAGTTCCGCATGACCAACAGAGCCAGCAGCCAACCGCCGACCGTAAAACCGAGCACGATCAGCCAGTGGTGCAACGACTGAGCGGTCCCGAGCATCGGGGCGCGCGCGATCTCGACGAAGTGGTAGATCGGGTTGAGCTGGGCCAGCCAGGCACGCGGCCCGGCGTTCTGCTCCAGGACGTCGATCGGCCAGACGATGGGCGACATGAAGAACAGCAGCTGCATGAAGCTGTTGATCACCGGCGGGATGTCGCGGAACCGGGTGCTCGCAACGCCGAACAACAGCACCACCCAGCCGCCGTTGATCAGCAGGAGGAACAGCGCGGGGATCGCCGTGATGATCTTCCATGTGACCGGCGGTTGGAAGATCGCCAGGATGACGAGGTAGACGACGAGGTTGTGCAGGAACAGCAGGAACTCCCGCCACACAGTGCGCAGCACGTGCACGCTGATCGGCGCGGGCAGCTGCTTGATCAGGCCCTCGTTGTGGATGAACACCTCGGTGCCGGACAGCAGGCAGCCCTGGATGAAGTACCAGATCATGAACCCGACGGTCATGTACGGCACGTACTTGCCGGGGTCCTGCCCGAAGATCGTGGAGTACATCAGGCCGAGGCCACCCGCGGTGACGCCCATGCCGATGGTGATCCACAGCGGGCCGAGTACCGATCGTCGGTAGCGCTGCTTGATGTCCTGCCAGCCGAGATGGGCCCACAGCTGCCGCTGCCCGAAGCCGTCGCGGAGGTCCTTCGCTGCCTTGCGCCAGGACCGCGACGAGGTCTCAGAGGGAGCCGGGGGGCGGTCTAGCGTGCTCGTGGACTGCACAGTGCGTCAGAGTACCGACCACAGGTGCGCCTCCCCGCCCTGGGCATCACTCGAAGGCGTAGTCCCGGTGAGTCGAGTCCGTGACATTGGGTACGCAAGTCGTCCTGCAACCAGAGTGGCACGGCCACAGGCAGGTGTGGCGTGGGTGTGCGGGCCAAGTGAACCTCGCGCCCGCGAGTCTCGCGCTTCAGGATGAAAGCGCGCCAAGAGTGATGTTTGCCCCAAAATGGGAGACCTTCAGGTTCTGGTCTTGAAGCGAGGCAAGTAGCCGTCGCTGTTCCGCCAGTCGGAGCACTGTTGGAAAAAATGCGCCAAACTTGCGCGAATTGGCCCGCGTTGCTTATGGGGATTGGTACTGTGAGTCTCGAGAGTCGTCGATAGTTTATTTCGACGTAACTGGCAACTGGGGAGTATTTATGATTAAGACCGTTGGGTCTTTGGCTGCCTTTGCTGTTTGTGCCGTTGGGGCATTGACGGTTGTGCCGACGGCCGCGGCTGATGTGCAGGGGGGCGATGTCTCGGCTGCGCTGATCAATCAGTGTGCGATTGAGCGGCCTGGCGATGGCCGGGTGTTCGTTGTGAACAAGTTTCAAAACGGCGCAACGGTTCTTTGTCGTGTTTCGTACGCGGTGGGAGGCGCATCGGACCACTGCTTGCCCCCTGCTGGCCGTGTGGAACTTGACCCGGTTACCGCGCCGCAGGATGCCTTTGGCTTGATGAATGGTTGCTAATTAGCCGGTTTCGGGATTCTGTTCGGCGCTTTTAGCGCTGCGCTAATGATAGTGAAACCTACGGGCCTTTCGCTCGTAGGTTTCACTACGCAGCTCGTCCTGTCACAGGTACTGGCCGGTGCCTCGCTGGTGGCCGGGTTCGACCTCGCCTCCGCTGCCCGCCGGCAGGCCGCGGCGCATCTGCTCCAGCTGGGCGCGGGCGGCCATCTGCTGCGCGAACAGCGCCGTCTGCAGGCCGTGGAACAGGCCCTCCAGCCAGCCGACCAGCTGGGCCTGGGCGATCCGCAGCTCCGACTCGGACGGCGTCGACTCCTGGGCGAACGGCAGCGACAGGCGCTCCAGCTCCTCGATGAGCTCCGGGGCGAGGCCCTGCTCCAGCTCGCGGATCGACGACTGGTGGATCTCCTTGAGGCGGGTGCGGCTGGCCTCGTCCAGCGGCGCGGCCCGGACCTCCTCCAGCAGCTGCTTGATCATGGTGCCGATGCGCATCACCTTGGCCGGCTGTTCGACCAGGTCGTTGATGTCCTCGCCGCGCTCCGGCTGTTCGTCGGAGGTCAGGGCGGCCCCGACCGGCTTGCCGTCCTCGCCGACGACGAACACCTGCGGCCGGCCCTCACTCGGATCGTGGGTCATGTCTCCATCCTGGCGGGTCGATGTCGGATCCGTCATTCAGGGTGCCCGCCCGCGGTCGTCGATGCAGGCGTTTGCGCAGGTAGATAGCAGTGCGTGGGTCGTGCTGCCAGGGCGACACGAAGTGCGCACGGGTCCTGAGCAGGCGAAATCGCTGCCGCCGTGGCCTTCGCCGGCGCGAGTGATGCGATATCTGCCACCCGGCAGCGAGAACGCCGCGCCCCGTACGTAACGTGTTCCCCATGGCGTTCGACGTCGCGGCTGTTCGCGGGCTCTTCCCCGCGCTGGGCGACGGGTGGGTGCACCTGGACGCCCCGGCGGGCATGCAGGTTCCTGAACAAGTGGCGACCGCGGCGTCCACCGCGCTGCGGGCGCCGGTATCCGGTCCGGGCGGGATCTTCCCCGCATCGCAGCGCGCCGAGGCGATCGTGGAAGCCGCCCGTCGCGCTTTTGCGGACCTCATCGGTGCCAACCCCGCCGGGGTGGTGCTCGGGCCGAACTCCGCCGTTCTGCTGCAGCGGCTCGCCGACGCGCTCGGCGACGGCTGGATGATCGGCGATGACGTCATCGTCTCCCGGCTGGACCACCCGGCCAACGTCGCGCCGTGGCAGCGCGCTGCGCAGCGCTCCGGCACCACGGTCCGGTGGGCCGAGGTCGACATCGAGACCTGCGAGCTGCCCACCTGGCAGTACCAGGAGCTGGTCACCCCGCGCACGAAGGTCGTCGCGATCACGGCGGCGTCGGGTGCGGTCGGCACCCGGCCGGACGTGCGGCAGGCCGCGGACGCCGCAGCCGAGCAGGGCGCGCTGGTGGTGGTCGACGCGTCCGCGGCGGCGCCGTTCGTGCCGCTGGACATCACCGCGATGGGCGCGGACGTGGTGGCGGTGAACGCCTCGGCGTGGGGCGGGCCGCCGGTCGGCGCGCTGGTGTTCAAGAACCCGGCGATGCTCGACCAGCTGCCGTCGGTGGCGCTGGAGCCCGGCGCGCGCGGCCCGGAGCGGCTGGAGCTCGGCCCGCACGCCCATCCGCTGCTGGCCGGGCTGGTGGCGTCGGTGGACTACTTGGCGGAGCTGGACGATTCGGCGGTGGGGCCGCGCCGGGAGCGCCTGCTGACGTCGCTGGGTTCGGTGAAGTCGTACCAGGCGGGCCTGCTGGCGAACCTGACCAACGGGCTGCGGAAGCTGCGGCACGTGATGGTGATCGGCGACGCGATGCGCCGGGTGCCCTCGATGGCGTTCACGGTGAACGGGGTCAAGGCGGAGGACGCGGTGGAGCACCTCGCGGAGCGGGGGGTCTGCGCGTTCGCGGATCCGGGCACGCACGGGGTGTTCGCGGTGCTGGGCGTCGGCGAGGTCGGCGGCGCGGTCCGGGTGGGCCTGGCGCACTACACGAACGCCTCCGAGGTGGACCAGCTGGTCCGAGCGGTCGCCGAACTCGGCTGAGCCCGGGCGCCACCGCAATTTCAATGGAAATCGAAGGTCCGATTTCCATTGAAATTGCGGGAGTTGTCCACAGCCAGGGCGAGTTGTCCACAGCCCGCCGCTCGTGAGTGGTCCTTCCGGCTCTTACCGGAACATCCACCCACGAGCCGCACTTCGCCAGTCCTGGGGCGCAGTTTCAATTGAAACTGTCGTCGGACCGTCAGCGGACGAGGAGGATCTTGCCGCGGACGTCGCCCGCCTCCAGCATCGCGTGCGCTCGCGCCGCCTCCGGCAGCGGCACTCGCTCGTGCACCAGCGTCCGCACCTCGCCCGCCTCGACCAGCGGCCACAGCCGCTCCCGCACGTCGGCGACGATCGCCGCCTTGCCCTGCGGCCCTTCCACGGGCCGCCCGCGGAGCCCGAGCACCGACAGGTGCAGCCGCTTGACCAGCATCTTCCCCAGGTCCAGCTCGGCCTTCCGGCCGCCCTGCATGCCGATCACGGCCAGGTGCCCGTCCGGCGCCAGCGCGGACAGGTTGCGGTCCAAGTAGGACGCTCCCATGTTGTCCAGGATGACGTCCGCGCCGCCGAGCTCCTTGACGATCGCGACGAAGTCCTCGCTGCGGTAGTCGATGACGGGGTCCGCGCCCAGGTCGGCGCACAGCTGCCGGCTCGCGGCCGATCCGGCGGTCGCCGCCACGCGCGCGCCGATCGCCTTGGCGATCTGGATCGCGCTGGTGCCGATGCCGCCGGCGCCGCCGTGCACGAGCAGCAGCTGCCCGCTCCGGAGCCCGGCCTCCAGCACCACGTTCGACCACACGGTGCAGTTGACCTCGGGCAATCCGGCGGCCTCGACGAGGTCCACGCCGGCGGGCTTGGGCAGCACCTGCGCGGCGGGCACCACCACCCGTTCGGCGTAGCCGCCGCCGGCGAGCAGCGCGCAAACCTCGTCGCCCACCTGCCATCCGGTGACGCCTTCGCCGATTTCGGCGATTGTTCCGGAGCATTCCAGCCCGAGGATGGTGCTGGCGCCCTTCGGCGGCGGGTAGTTGCCCTGCCGCTGGCTCAGGTCGGCGCGGTTGACCGCGCTCGCGACGACGTCGATGAGCACTTCACCCGGACCGGGCCGCGGGTCGGGGTGTTCGGTCCATTCCAGCACGTCCGGTTCGCCCGGCTCGCGGATCGAAATCGCGTACATGCCCTGGACGGTAGTCAGCGACGGAGGGTTCGCAGCGCGTGGTGCGGGAGTCCGAAGTCGACCGGACAACTCGGGAAAAATGGGAAATAATCCCTGCTTCTTAACTCTTCTCGGTGCGGCCTTGACTTCGTTGAGTGATCCTCTCAAGGCTAGCCAACACAAAAGTCCACCCGAAGCGGGGAGCATGATGAGTTTGCGAACCATCACACCCAAGCGCTCGGCGGCGGCGCTGGCCGCGACGTGCGCGGCCGCGTTGTTGACCGTGACCCCGGCCAGCGCGGCGCCGGCCGACCTCGGCTCGCAGATCAACGCCAACGCCGTGAACCGTCACCTGATCGCGTTCCAGCGGATCGCCGACCAGAACGGCGGGAACCGCGCGTCCGGCCAGCCCGGCTACGAGGCCAGCGTCGACTACGTGGCGGGCAAGCTCCGCGGCGCGGGTTTCGACGTCACCACGCCGGAGTTCACCTATCAGGCGTACTTCCTGGACTCGTTCAGCCTTGCGGTGGCCGGTCAGCCGGTCGAGGGTGACGCGCTCGAGTACTCGCCGGCCACGCCGCAGGGCGGGATCACCGCGCCGCTGGCCGTCGCCCCGGTCGACGACACGCCGGGCTGCACCGCCAGCGACTACGACGGGCAGGACGTCACCGGCAAGGTCGTGCTGATCCAGCGCGGCGCGTGCACCTTCGGGGACAAGGCGAAGTTCGCCGGCGAGCGCGGGGCGGTGGGCGCGATCATCTACAACAACGTGGATGGTGCGCTCAACGGCACGCTCGGCGACCCGGACATCTCGAAGATCCCGGCCGCCGGGGTCACCAAGCAGGTCGGCGAGGCGCTCGCCGGGCAGGCCGGCGCCGAGGTGAAGCTGGACGTCCAGGCGCGCCTGGAGACCGTGACCACCCGCAACATCGTGGCGCAGACCCGTACCGGTCGCACCGACAACGTCGTGATGGCCGGCGCGCACCTGGACAGCGTTCCCGAGGGCCCTGGCATCAACGACAACGGCACCGGCAGCGCGGGCCTGCTGGAGGCGGCGCTGAAGCTCGGCGGCAGCCCGAAGGTCAACAACGCCGTGCGGTTCGCGTTCTGGGGCGCGGAGGAGTCCGGCCTGGTCGGGTCGACGCAGTACGTGCAGGGCCTGAGCTTCGAGCAGCAGCTCGACATCGCGCTGTACCTGAACTTCGACATGATCGGTTCGCCGAACGCCGGCTACTTCGTCTACGACGGCGACGGCTCCACCGGCGGCCCGACGGGTCCGCAGGGCTCGGCGCAGATCGAGCAGGACTTCGTCGCCGCGATGGCCAAGCAGGGCGTCGAGGTCGAGGGCGACGAGTTCGACGGTCGTTCCGACTACGGCGAGTTCATCGCGGTGGGCATCCCGGCGGGCGGCCTGAACACCGGCGTCGAGGAGCTCAAGACCGAGGAGCAGGCGGCGAAGTGGGGCGGCACCGCGGGCGTCGCCTTCGACCCGAACTACCACGCGCCGGGCGACAATCTGTCCAATGTGGACCGCCTCGCTCTGGAGCGGAACGCCAAGTCGCTGGCCGCGGTGATCGACGGCTACTCGAAGAGCACCGAGGCGGTGAACGGGATGCAGAGCCGCGCCGAGCGCGCGCAGCTGCGTGCCGCGCAGGTCACGATGATGGCGCAGCACGACGCCCCGGTGCAGACCAAGGCCGGTCACCACAACCTGGCCTGATCGACACCTGCGGGAAAGGTTAGAGCAGCGCGCGGGGCACTTCCGGCCACCAACTCGCCCGGAAGTGCCCCGCCGCTTCCCGGTGGTCCGCAATTTCAATGGAAATCAGAGGTCCGATTTCCATTGAAATTGCGGAAAAACTCACCGGATGGGGTGGTTGTCGTAGTCCGATCGAAGGGGATGTCGTGAAACGTGCCGTTCTTGCGGGCACAGCGGTCGCTGCCATCACCGCCGTAGCCGCCATCGCCGCGCCCGCCGCAGCTCTGGTGGCGCCCGCCGCGGACGCGGCGCAGCCGGTGCGCTTCGCGACGTTCAACGCCTCCCTCAACCGCGCCGCCGAGGGCGAACTGCTCGCGGATCTGTCCACACCGGACGATCCGCAGGCCCGCGAGGTGGCCGAGGTGGTGCAGCGGGTCCGCCCGGACGTGCTGCTGCTCAACGAGTTCGACCACGTCGAGGGCGGCGCGGCGGTCGACGCCTTCCGCGCCAACTACCTGGCGCACGGCCAGGGCGGCGCCGACCCGATCGACTACCCGTACGCCTACACCGCCCCGGTGAACACGGGCGTGCAGACCGGCATGGACCTGGACGAGGACGGCACCATCGGCGGCCCGGGCGACGCCTACGGCTTCGGCGCGTTCCCCGGCCAGTACGGCATGGTGGTGCTGTCGAAGTACCCGATCGGCGAGGCCCGCACGTTCCAGCAGTTCCGGTGGGTGGACATGCCGGGCGCGCAGCTGCCCGACGACCCGGCGACGCCGCAGCCCGGCGACTGGTACTCGCCGGAGCAGCTGGCGGCCCTGCGGCTGTCGTCGAAGTCGCACTGGGACCTGCCGATCGAGGTCGGCGGGCGGACCGTGCACTTCCTGACCTCGCACCCGACGCCGCCGGCCTTCGACGGCCCGGAGAAGCGCAACGCCCTGCGCAACCACGACGAGATCCGCTTCTGGGCGGACTACGTCAGCCCGGGCCGGGGCGGCTACATCTACGACGACGCGGGCGCGCCCGGCGGTCTCGCGCCCGGCGCCCGGTTCGTCGTCGCGGGCGACCAGAACTCCGATCCGGTCGACGGCGAAGTCAGGGAATCACCGGATTCGCCCGGCACGGCCGCCGTTCGAGGCTTGGCGGCATGAAAGCACTGATAGCCGCAGTAGCGGCAGGCGTCCTGCTGGCCCCGGCCGCGGCGGCCGAGCCCGCGCCCCTCGCACTCCCCGAACCGACCGGCCCGCTCGCGGTCGGCAAGACCACGCTGCACCTGGTCGACCACGACCGCCCCGATCCGTGGGTGCCGCAGGAGAACCGCGAGCTGATGGTGTCGCTGTTCTACCCGACCGAGGACCGCGACGGGCCGCGCGCCGAGTACGTCACGCCCGAGGAGTCGCGCCTGATCCTGGCGGGCCTGCGGGTGACCGGGGTTCCCGAGGAGATCCTGAGCACGACCCGCACCCATGCGGTGGCGGATGCGGAGCCGATGGACCGGAAACTGCCGCTGGTGGTGCTCTCGCCCGGGCACAGCTTCTCGCGCTCGTCGCTGACCGGGCTGGCCGAAGACCTCGCCAGCCGCGGCTACGCCGTCGCGGCCGTGGACCACACCTACGAGGCGAGCGCGATCACGTTCCCGGACGGCCGGATCACCGAATGCCTGATCTGCGAAACGAAACCGGGCGGGCCGACCATCGCGCGGAACCGCGCGCTCGACGTCTCGTTCGTGATCGACGAGCTGACCGGATCGGGCCTGATCGACGCGGACCGCATCGCGATGGTCGGTCATTCCCTGGGCGGCGCGGCCGCGGCGCACGCGGTGCGGGAAGACCCGCGGATCCGCGCCGGGGTCAACATGGACGGCACCTTCCATCCGGAGTTGACCGAGGACCTCGACCGCCCGTTCCTGATGCTGGGTGCGGACAAGCACGGTCGGCCGGGCGCGGACGAAACCTGGGACGCCAGCTGGCCGCACCTGACGGGCTGGAAGCGCTGGCTTTCCGTTGCGGGCACGGCACATTCGTCGTTCACGGACTACTCGATCCTGGCGGAGCAGCTGGGGATCGACGTGGGAGGCGAGCCGATGACCGGCGATCGAACAGCGCGGATCACCAGGGACTACGTCGCCGCGTTCGTGGACCTGCACCTGCGGGACCGGCCGCAGCACCTGCTGGACGGCCCGTCCCCGCGCTACCCCGAAGTCCGCTTCGAGAACCCGTGACGGCCCGGCGCACCGGACCTGCCTGACATTGGGCACGATCGGGAGGTCCACGCGCGTCGAGGCCTCCCGATCTTGGGCAGAATCGGGATGTTGCGCGGCGAATGCCGGGCGGGGAGAGGTGGGGCAGTGGTCGAGATCTTGCTGGTCACGGGCAGCACGCGGAGCGGTTCGACGAACACCGCTGCGCTGCGCACCGCGCTGGAGGCGGCGCCGGACGGCGTGACGGTCGCGCTTTACGAAGGGCTGGCCGAGCTTCCGGCGTTCAACCCCGACCAGGACACCGATTCGCTGCCCGCACCTGCCGCTGACCTGCGCGGCCGGATCGCGTCGGCGGACGCGTTGCTGTTCTGCACGCCGGAATACGCGGGCACGTTGCCCGGCAGCTTCAAGAACCTGCTCGATTGGACCGTTGGTGGTCCGGAGATGCACGACAAGCCGGTGGCCTGGGTCAACGTCGCTCCAGAGGGGCGCGGGAACGGCGCGTCCGAGACGCTCAGGACGGTCCTGGGCTACCTGAGCACCGACATCATCGATGCGGCCTGCGTCCGCCTGACCGTTCCCCGCGGCGCCGTCGGGCCCGACGAGACGATCGCGGACCCGCAGGTCCGCGAGGGGCTGCGGGATGTTCTGCGCACGATCGCGAAGCACGTGGCGGGGTGACCGAAAGCGGGCGTCGGTCCCGGGACGAAAACCGACGCCCGCCCCGATCGCCGCTGGTGCGTCAGCGCCAGGTGGCGATGGCCTCGGTCGCCCCGATCGGCTGGTACTTCAGCACGAATCCGGTTGCGTCGGCTGGGACGTCGAACACGACCTTGCCGCTTCCGGTGTCGCCCTTGGACAGCAGCGTCGCGAACAGCATCCCGGCCATGTCGGTGCCGTTGGGCGCGGCGTTGGGGTACTCGGTGCCGGAGGCGTCGGCCAGCATGAACGACGTCGCCGCCACGGCCCCGCCGTCGCCGCCGAGGAGCTCCGCCTGGACGTCGACGACGACGTACTTGCCCTCCACCGGCGCTTCCGAGAATTCGGTGAAGTCCTTCGGCGCGCTGGCGGTGATCGCGAATTGGCTGCCGTCGTTGGCCGCGCCGGCCTTTTCCCCGAAAGCGGCCTCCGGCGGCAGTTGTTCCGCGGGTTGCCGGGGCTCCGCGGCCGCCTCGACGGTGCTTTCCGCGGGCGCCGCCGCGTCGGGGGCCTCCCCGCTTCCGCAGCCGACCAGGCCCATCAGCAGCAATGCGGAAATCGGGGCGATCAGTTTCTGCACTTTTCCTCATCGGTTCGAACGAATGCGAACGTTGGCATCGTGCCAGTCGTGGGCACCCGCAACAACAAGATCAACTAACTGATCCGGAATTCATTGAGGTTTTTCCAGCCTCGTTTTGCGTGGCGGTGCGGGTAGCGGAACCTCAGAGGCTCCCTGGTCTGTGGGTGCCCCTCCTGATGTATGTCCGATACACGGCGGAGGGGCCGTCCTCGCCAGGAAGCCTCTGAGAACCCGCGGCGGTGCCAGTGTCGTAGCTGGGCTATGCGCCTGCGGCGCATGCGGCACCTCATCGACGTGTGGCTTTACGACCCGCGGCTGCGGACCGACCAGGATGAAAAAGGCTCATTTGAGCTGAACCGAAGATGCCCGTTCCCGCTATTCGGCGAGGATCTGATCGAGCGCCGCGGCGACCTCTTTCCGGGCGGCCGGGTCGAGCCCGCGCAGCGGCCGGGGCAGGTTCGGGCCGGCGATGAGGCCGAGGTGTTCGGCGGCGGCGGAGACCACGCGAATGCTGCCGTACCGGCGGAACAAGGTCCACAAAGGACTCAGCTGGTCGGACAGGACGGTCGCCTCGCCGGCGTCCGCGGCGCGGGTGATGGCGAGGCACTGCTCGGGCAGCAGGCCGCCGAGGACGCTGAACCACAGGTCGGCGCCCCCGTTCAGGCCGCCGGCGGCGAACTGGTCGCCGCTGACGCCGACGGCGACGTCCCGGGGGAGCTCGCCCCGGAGTGCGGCGATCCGCTCGCGTGCCTGGTCGGCGGGGATGCCCGGGATCTTCACCGCGGCGACGTTAGGCAGCGCGGCGATGCGCCCGTGCAGCTCGTCGCTGAACGTGAAGTGCGTGGTGCCGGGGTTGTCGTACACGCACAGCGGAACGCTCAGCTCGCGGCTGACGTCATCGAAGAGCCCGAAGACCTCGTCGTCGTTGAGGGGCTGGTAGGACACCGGCGCGAGCAGTACGGCGGACGCTCCGGCGTTCTGGGCGTCCTCGGCGTGCGCGCGGACCTGGGAGGTGCGCAGCGCGCCGATGCCGACCATGACGGGCACGCCGTCAGCGGCGTCGACGGCGATCCGCGCGGCGCGGGCGCGCTCCTCGCGGGTGAGGTATGCGTAGCCGCCGGTCGAGCCGAGCGCGCCGATCGAGTCGACACCCGCAGCGGAAAGCCGGGCGACGAGGTTCGCGAAGCCGCGTTCGTCGATGCCGTCTTCGCTGGTGGGGGTGAGCGGGAAGGCGCTCAGGCCGGTGAACATGGCGGGCGTTTCCTTTCGGCGTGCGGACGATCGAACCCCAGCCTGCCGCAAGAAGTGGCCACCCAGAAGTGCCAGTAAGCAACTACTTTGAGAGACCACTTCGGTCTACGAGAACCAGGTGACGATCTGCTCGGTCACGTTGCGGAAGAAGCTGAGAATGCCGTCCAGCGCCGCGGCCCCCTCGACCGGCGCGACGAAGAAGAAGGCGAGCGTGGCCACGAACAGCAACAGCGGAATGCCCAGCAACACCGCAAGGAGCAAGAGCGGGATAGGGCGCTTCCACCAGGGCTGCTTCGGTTTGCCGTGGAAGTGCACGCCCCCGACGCTCCCGGCCTGCACCACCGGACCGGTCGTGCGGCCCTTGAACGTGTTCTGCGTGCCGGGGACCGGCTTCGGTTCCTGATCGCCCATTGGCCGATGATCCCAAAACCCGCGCCCTCCGGCGGAAAAACGCGGTGGTCAATGCGGCAATCGCCCATTCGCCGAGGCGGCCGAGCTGTACGACCGGGCTATCCGGGGCAGTTGTTCGACGAGCTGACGAACCTGGCGGGCTGGAACCGGGTTGCTGGAGTGCATCGGAAACCTGATCGACGAGCGCCACGACGGCCGCATCGCCAAGCGGTACCTGGCGGAACTGGGGGTTGTCCGCGCCGAACCGGCCGAATAGTCCACAAAGGACTTCTGGGGCGCATCCGTGCGATCCGGGTACAAGCGGGCATCTGGCGTGCCAGACTCGCCGGATGTCGATCAACAACGCCGAGGCGGCCCTGGGAGAAGCCGCCCGCGCTTACCTCAAAGCCCGCCGCTGGCTGTGGATCGGGATGGCCGCGGCATTGCTGGCCGGAGCAGCCTGGTTCGCGGTGACGATCGGAGGACTGTTCGCGCGGCTGGCGCCGGAGACGATCCAGTTCTGGCAACAGGCCTGCTATTGCGTCGCCCTGCCTGCGTTGATAGCGACATCCAGCGCGGGCGGCAGCCGTCAGACGGCGGAAGCCTGGCTGCGCAGCCTCCAGCACCGCCTCGCCCCGGACTCGTACAGCAGCTCGACGCTGGCCGACGCCCGGAAACTCTCCCACCGCTCCTAGCCGCCGGTCCAAGGCGGCGCTCACTCGGCGGCGAGGTAGCTGACGGCACCGCTTCGCGGATCTCCCACCGTCGACTGCGGGGCCTGGCCCGTGAGCCACAGCCGTTCCAGGTGGCCGGTGTTCGTCCAGGTGCCGGCGTAGAGCACGAAGCAACCGGGGTTCGGCTGGTTTTCGCGGCACCACGACAGCGCCTCCAGCACGTCACAACCGATCAGCACGCGGGTATCGCACACCAGGCTGCGGCGGGAACCGTCGTCCCGCAGTTCCCACGACCACAGCTCGACCATGTAGGTGGGGCGATCGTTGTCGCGGCACACGCGCCTGTCGTCGAACTCTCGGACCTCCATGGCCGAGGATGATGCCCGCAGCAGACGCCCGCTGTCAGGCATCCGGCAAGTCCCATGGCCGACGGTTGAGACGAGCACGAGAAGAGCCCGGCGGAGAGATCCTCGCCGGGCCCTGTTCGTACTGGTCAAGCAGCGGAAGCGGGGGGATTCGAACCCCCGGTCGCTCTCGCGACGCTCGCTTTCAAGGCGAGTGCATTCGGCCGCTCTGCCACGCTTCCACGCCGCAGCGTAGCCAACCGGACGTGATCTTCCTACAGCCGGTCCGGGTCAGTCGAGGGTTCGCAGGTGTGCCGTCAGGCGCTGGAAAACCCCCGCCAGGACCTTCAGCTCGTGGGGCTCCAGCAGGTCGATCATGTGCTCCCGGACGCCCTCGACGTGCGCCGGTGCCGCTTCGCGCAGTTTCGTCATGCCCTTGTCGGTGAGCACCGCGAGCACGCCGCGGCCGTCGTTGGGGCATTCGTCGCGGCGCACCAGCTCGGCCGCTTCCAGGCGGCGGATCTGGTGCGAGATCCGGCTCTTGGAGTGCGCGACCTCCATGGCCAGCTCGCTCATCCGCATTCGCAGGTCGGGCTGTTCGGACAGGCAGACCAGGATCTCGTAGTCCGCGATCGAGAGCCCGTGCGTGAGCTGCAGCTCGCGGTTGAGGCGGTAGTCCAGCAACGCGCTGCCGACGATGTAGGACCGCCAGGATGCCATCTCGCAGTCGTCCAGCCACTTGGTGCGCTGCTCGGTCATCTCGGTCACGCGGCCAGGCTACCGGGAGTTTCGTGGTCCGCGGAGGCGATTCGCGCGGAGAAAAAACAATTTGCTTCCTAACCATTCGGCGTGAGTACGATCGAATCCGTGCCCGGCTTCGTGGAACAAGATCCGCAGCGCATGCCGCTGACCCGGCTGGTGGGCCTGGCCGGCCGGCGGCTGGCGCACCACTGGGAGCGAGCCGTGGCCCAGAGCACCGACCTGAGCAAGACGGCGCTGATGGCGCTGACCACGATCGACGAGCAGGACGAACCGACACATCGCGAGGTCGCCCAGCGCTGCTGGGTGCGACCGGCGACGCTGACGCCGGTCATCGACGCCCTGGAGTCCGACGGGCTGCTGACCCGGCGGCGCGGCACGGCCGACCGGCGCGTGGTCCGGCTGCGCATCACCCCGGCGGG
This sequence comes from Saccharopolyspora sp. NPDC003752, assembly GCF_053605825.1. Taxonomy (NCBI): domain Bacteria; kingdom Bacillati; phylum Actinomycetota; class Actinomycetes; order Pseudonocardiales; family Pseudonocardiaceae; genus Saccharopolyspora; species Saccharopolyspora sp. NPDC003752. Next base: position 136,761 of record NZ_JBSGJZ010000006.1, read on the forward strand.
GCGGGCGGCGCTGGACGCCGCGTGGCGGGGCGTCAGCGCGGAGTTCCGGCGGATCGAGCCGAGGACCGACCCGGCGGAAGCGGCGGTGGTCCGGAAGTACCTGCTCGCGATCCTCGGCGAACTGAGCGAGGAAGAAGGCGGATGTGACCACAGCGGTTGAAGTGACCGACCTGGTCAAGCGGTATCCCAAGGCCAAGGGCAATGCGGTGGACGGGCTCAGCTTCGAGGTGGAGGCGGGCGAGATCTTCGGGCTGCTGGGCCCGAACGGCGCGGGCAAGACGACCACCGTCGGCATCCTGACCACCAGGGTGCTGCTGACCAGCGGGACGGCGCGCGTCGCGGGCGTCGACGTGGCGGCCGACCCGGTCGCGGCCCGCAGCAAGGTCGCGGTCGTGCCGCAGCGGGTGAACCTGGACCGGTCGCTCAACGCCCGGCAGAACCTCATCTGGCACGCCGCGTACCACGGGGTCTCCCGCGGCGAACGGAAGCGGCTCGCCGACGAGCTGCTCGACCGGATGGGCTTGGCGGAGAAGGCGAAGGCCCGCGTCGACGACCTCTCCGGCGGGCAGGCGCAGCGACTGATGATCGCTCGTGCGCTGATCCACAAGCCGGAGGTGCTGTTCCTGGACGAGCCGTCCACCGGGCTCGACCCGCAGGCCCGGCTGTTCGTCCACGACCGGATCAACGACCTGCGCGCCGAGGGCGTGACGGTGGTGCTCACCACGCACGACATGGACGAAGCGGAGAAGCTGTCGGACCGGGTCGGCGTGGTCGACCACGGCAAGCTGCTGACGCTGGACACCCCGGAGGCACTGATCAAGTCGCTGCCCGGCAGCGGCACGGTGGACGCCACGCTGCGGCCAGACGGCCACGATCCGGCCGGGGTCGCCGAGCTTCTGTCCAATGTGGATGGAGTGCAGCGGGTCGAGCAGGTCGGCGCGGGGACCGCCTCGGACGGGGCGGCGGAGCTGCGGCTGCGGCTCTACGTGGGCGAGGAGCCCGCGGCGCTGCTCGGGCCGGTCGCGCAAACCCTGCACGAGCAGCGGGTTTCGGTCAGCGACCTGGCGCTGGGTTCGGCGACGCTGGAGGACGTTTTCATCGACCTGACCGGGAGGGAGCTGCGATGAGTCCGGTTCGCGCGTTCACGGCGGTGCTGGGCCGCGACGTCTTCGTGACCGGTCGGGAGCTGCCGAGCTTCCTGGCGCAGGTGCTGGTGCAGCCGGTGGCGCTGCTGTTCATCTTCGGCAAGGTGCTCAGCGAGCTCGGCTACGCCCAGCCCGGCTACGCGCAGATCCTGCTGCCGGGCATGATCGCGCTCAACGCGTTCCTGGTGTCGCTGCAGAACACGTCCTTCCCGCTGGTGCTGGACTTCTCGTTCTCCCGGGAGATCGAGGACCGGCTGCTCGCGCCGCTGCCGATCAGCTGGGTGGCGGTGGAGAAGATGCTCTTCGGCGCGCTGCGCGGGCTGTTCGCGGCGGTGCTGATGGTGCCGATCGGCATGGTGATGCTGGGCGAGATCGGCTGGAACCTGGCCGGCCTGGCGTTCGCGCTGCTGTGCATGGTGCTGGGTTCGCTGGCCGGCGCGGCGGTCGGCCTGACGGTCGGCGCTGCGGTGCCGCCGCGGCGCATCAACATCATGTTCGCGGTGATCCTGGCGCCGTTGATGTTCACCGGAGCGACGCAGTTCCCGTGGGCGCAGCTGGAACACCTGCGCTGGTTCCAGATCCTGTGCGCGATCAACCCGCTGACCTACGTCAGCGAAGGCATGCGAGGAGCCCTCCTCCCGGAGGTCCCGCACATGCCGCTGTGGGTCTGCGTCCTGGCGCTGCTGATCGCCACGGTGATCTTCGGTGCCCTCGGCATCAAGTTCTTCCTCCGCCGAGCCCTCGACTGACGACGGCGATGGGCCCGTGAGTGTTTTGAGGCGCTATAACAACCCAAAACACTCACGGGCCCTGGCCAGCACGGATCGGTCACCGGTCGAAGCGACCGGCCTTGACGACACCGAGGAACCCGGCCCAGGCGCGCTGGTTCACGCGCAGCGTGCCGCCGTCGCGGTCCTTGGTGTCGCGGATGTACGTCGCTGACTCCCCGATGGCCAACTCGACGCAGTTGTTCGTGCCGCTTCGCCTGCTCTTGCGCCACTTCAGGTTGTTCATCCCCATCCTTCGCCTGTACGCGGACCAGTTTGGCCGGCCTCTCGGCGCTGAGCGCCGATCCAGCGATCTCGGCGAACATGTCCGCGAGATGTTTAACGTCGCTCACATTCTCCACCCGCGAACCGCCACCGGTGTACTCCAGACAGACGGCTGGCGCGTCGTCGGGATCGCCGTAACCGGTGATCGTGAGGCCGCCCGGCATGGCGCCGCAGGACCCAGGCCGAACGGCACGATCTGGACGATCACGTTGTCGCGCTTCGGCGATGGTGATCAGACGCTTTCGAGCCCCTCGGCAGGCGCGGTCGTGAGTGGTGAAGCGGGTTCTGGCCCGGTTGCGCACTCACGACAGCTGCATGAGGTAGGCCACAGTTCAGGCACGGGGATCGATATCGACCGGCCCGTGGCGGCCGAACTCGGCGGCGTAAACCCTGGTCATGGCGGTGCTTTCGGGGCGTGTCGGGCAACGGATCCGGAGTTCAGCTCAAGTGTCCTATAGGACATTTGTCATTCCGATTGTTCCGTCTGGGTGCTTGTGGGAAAGTTCCGCGCGTTGGAGTAGGCCTGAAGTACTTTTCGTGGTAGCGAGGAAAATTGAAGAGGCTGATTGCGCCGTTATCCGTGGCGCTGTTGATCACCCTGGCCGGTTGCGGTGTCGGTTCGAAGCCGAACACGTCCGACGGAGGGGACACCAAGTCCTCCTCGTCGAGCAGCAGCACCGAGAGCAGCGGCGAGTCCGAGTCCACTGGTCCCCAGAGCGCTTCCTTCGGGCAGGCGGTCACTGTCTCCACCGACAAGGGCACCCAGCTGAAGCTGACCATCGGTGCGCCGACCGACTTCACCGGCCAGGCGGACTTCGAGGCGGAGAAGGGCAAGTACGTCGTCATCGACGCGTCGGCGGAACTGGCCAAGGGCGTCGCGGGCAACGTCAGCGAGGACGAGTTCATCCTCGTCGACGCCAAGGGCAACCGGTACGAGCCGGCCATCGCTTCGATGGAGATCTCCGGTTCGTTCATCAAGCTGCTCACCGACAAGGGCAAGCCCGAGACCGGCAAGATCATCTACGACGTGCCGGCGGACGCCACCGGCCTGACGGTCGAGTACTCGCCGACCGACGTCGACAGCAAGCCGCTGGGCATGCTCGCCACCTGGAAGTGAGGTCGCGAGGCCCGCTGGGCCGGGTTGTCCGAGTCGCCCCTCGACGCGGACAACCCGGCCTTTTTGTCGCTCGGTAGAGGTAAAAACCCGACACGATCGTGCGATCTAGTTTCAGTAACGCTCTGCACCCGATGATCGAGCTGATCCGTTTGTCCTGATCAGGCCATGCGCGCCGGTGATCGGACACCTGCCAGCCCGCGTCGGCGCTCCCGGTGCCCGCGTTAGCGTCCCGGCGGCACTTGATCTCTCGGATCAGGTTGCTGCCGCAGGCTTCCCGGCCATCGCCGGACGCTGCCGACAACAGGTAGGCCAACGGGCCAGGAGCTGATCATGAGGCTGCGCACAACAAGTACCAGACGCCGTGCACGCGTCGCCACGGCGGCCACGCTCGGCGCGCTCTGCCTCGGCCTCGCCGGTTGCTCCGGCGCGTCGCCGATCGAGCCGGCCACCGCGATGGCGCGCGCCGACCTCGGCATGGAGGCGGCCGCGACGACCTTCGCCGATTTCCCCAAGGCGCCGCAGGATCCCACGCCGAACGCGGAAACCGAGGGCGTCGTGCTGCGCGTCAAGCAGGACGTCGCCGTGCACACCGCGCCCGGCGGCCCCGTGTTCGCCAAACTCCCCGCGACGCAGCTGGAAAACCCCACCTGGGTGCCGGTGATCGCGGAACGGGGGCCGTGGCTGCAGGTCCTCCTCCCGTCCCGGCCCAACAGCTCGGTCGGCTGGGTGCGCACCGGCGGCGAGGTCGAGCGGGCGCGGTCGCCCTACGCCGTGGACGTCGACATCGACGCGCGGCGGCTCGTGGTCCGCAAGGACGGCGCGCCGGTCGGGGAGTGGACCGTCGGCGTCGGCGCGCCGAACGCCCAGACGCCGCGCGGCCGGACCTTCATCATGGCGGCGATCGAGGAGACCGTGACCCGGTTCAGCCCCATCATCCTGCCTCTCGGCACGCACTCGGAAACCTTCAGCACCTACGGCGGTGGCCCCGGAACCGTCGCGCTGCACGGCTGGCCCGACCCCTCGGTGTTCGGGCAGGCCAGCAGCGACGGATGCGTCCGGGTTCCCGACGACGCGCTTCGGCTGCTCATGACCCTGCCGTTGGGCACCATCGTCCACCTGCGGTGATCGCCGCGGGTGGGAACCCCTCTCCCGAAGTACGACAGAAAAGGAAGTGCGAATGCGCAAGACTGCTTGCCTCGCCGGGATTTTCGCCGCCGGCACCGGACTCCTGGCCGGCGCCGCGCCCGCTTTCGCGGACAGCGCCGACAACGACGGCATCAACGTGGGCAACGACAACAACCTGAGCCTGCTGCCGATCCAGCTGTGCGGCAACAACATCGCGGTGCTCGGTCTCGTGGTGCCGATCCTGTCGCCGCAGGCGAACGACTGCGTCAACGCGCCGATCGTGGACCACCCGACCGTCCCCGAGAAGCCGAAGCCGCACACCCCCACTCCTGAGCCCTGCCTGCCGGGCGTTCCCGGCGGGCCCGGCTCTCATGGCGTCCGCAACCCCGGTGGCCCCGGTGGCGGACTCGGCTGCGACCCCGGTGGGTCGACCCCGCGGCCGGCCGAGCCGGAGGGCCCGCGCCAGCAGGCGGTGTCGGACCCCAAGCCGCTGCCGGCCGCGCCGACCCCGGTCGCCGTCCGCGGGCACCACGCCGTTACGGGCTGAGATCATCCGACCGATTGGTTTATTTCACTCGAATGGGTACATGCCTAAGTCGTCGGCTGGCCCGTTCCGGTTGATCAGCACTAGATTCCGGTGCTGCGTAGATCACTACGCGCTCCACGTGGTCGTTTCGGCTCAAACGATCACACCCCCGGTGGTGGTGCCCGACGAAGTACTCCCCCTCTCTTCGTCGGGCACCACCGCTGTTCTTCCGGCCGTACCGGGAAATTCCGGTCAGCCGCCGATCCGGCCGAACGAGCGGGCCGCGGCCAGGAACGCGTCGTTCTCCTCCGGTTGACCGATGGTGACCCGCGCGCCCTCCCCGACGAAGGCGCGGACCACGACCCGGTTCTCCAGGCAGTGCTCGTTGAACTCGGTGGTGCGCTCGCCCAGCGGCAGCCACACGAAGTTCGCCTGCGTCTCGGGCACCTCGTAGCCGATGGCCACCAGCTCGCGGTGCACCCGCTCGCGCTCGGCGATCACGTTCGCGCACCGCTTCTGCAGCTCGTCCTGCGCCTCTAGCGAAGCGATCGCCGCGACCTGGGCGAGCGCGTTGACGCTGAACGGGATGGACACCTTCCGCAGCGCGGCCGCGACCTCCGGCGGCGCGACGGTGTAGCCGACGCGCAGCCCGGCGAGGCCGTAGGCCTTGGAGAAGGTCCGCATCGACGCGACGTTCTCGCGCTGCTTCGCGATCTCGACGCCGTCCGGGCCGTCCGGGTCGCTGACGAACTCGAAGTACGCCTCGTCGAGCACCACCAGCACGTCCGACGGCACCCGGTCCAGGAACGACTCCAGCTCGGCCCGCCGCAGCAGCGTGCCGGTCGGGTTGTTCGGCGTGCACACGAACATCAGCCGGGTGGCGGGGGTGATCGCGGCGAGCATCGCCTCCAGGTCCAGCGCGTGCCCGGCGGTCAGCGGCACCCGCACCTGCTTGGCGCCCACGACGTGCGTGATGATCGGGTAGGCCTCGAACGACCGCCACGGGAAGATGACCTCGTCCTCGGCGGTGCAGGTGGCCTGCACCAGCTGCTCGCACAGCGCGACGGAACCGCAGCCGACGGCGATCCGCTGCGGATCCACGTCGAACCGCGCGGCCAGCGCTTCGGTCAGCAGCCCGACGCCCATGTCCGGGTAGCGGTGCACCTCGCCGGCCGCCTGGTTGATCGCCGCCACCGCGCTGGGCAGCGGGCCCTCGGAAACCTCGTTGCTGGCGAGCTTGATCGAGCCGGGGATGGTGCGACCCGCGACATAAGCGGGCAACTGGTCGAGGTCGGCACGAGTGCGCACGGTCATTTACGACTCCTAGCTCAGGTCGGTCACCTGGACGTTAACGCTCCTGAGCGAGGAATTGGGGGCACGGGTCATTTTGTGCAGCGGGAGTGGCCGATGAGCGCTGGAGACTGTGCAAGTTGTGCGCGTGACGAGGTTCACGGATGGGGGTGTGCTGCGGATGGCCCAATCGGGTGCCTCGTATTGGTGACCATCCGTGGAATTCACTCGTCCGACCGGTTGAAGTCGTTGACTCATGTTCACTTCGGCGTGATTACCTGCACGGCATGACCCAAACCCGGACCGAGACGCTTGCGCTCACCGACGGCACGCAACTCCGGCTCACCATCGCCGAACCGGACACCGTGGTACGCGGCGGGCTCGTCGTCCTGCACGAGGCCCGTGGTGTCACGGAGCGGGTGCGCCGGTTGAGCAGCGCCCTCGCCGAGGAAGGCTGGCTCACCGTCGTGCCGCACCTCTACCACCGAGACGGCACCGACGAGTTCCACGACCACCACCCGGACGAGCACGTGCTTGACCAGGTGCAACGCCTGTCCGGGGACACGATCCTGGCCGACACCGACGCGTCGTTCCTCTGGCTCTCCGACCGCGGCGTGCCTGCCGACCGGCAGGGCGTCATCGGGTTCGACATCGGCGGTTCGGCGGCACTGGTGGTGGCGGCGAGCCGCACCGTGGGTGCCGCGGTGAGCGTCGGCGGGCACGGCATCCTCGAACCGCTGTCGGCCGGGCTGCCGCCGCTGGTGGAGATCGCCGGCGAGCTGTCCTGCCCGTGGCTGGGCCTGTACGGCGACAACGACGAGATCGAGGCCGGCGAGGTCGAGAAGCTCCGCGAGGTCACCGACGCCGCGCCGGCGGTGAGCGACGTGGTCCGCTACGAGGGCGCCGGGCACCGTTTCGACCGCGACGCGGAAGCGGCGGCGGAGGCGTGGCGCCGGGCCCGCAACTGGCTGGACCTCCACCTGCGCTGACGCCTGTGACGCCTGGGGCTGCCGGTGCGAACCGGCAGCTCAGCGGCGTCGAAGGCTGGCTTAACCCGGACTCGGTGGGTTATGAAAGGCCATGGCACCGAGCACCGACCCCGAGCTGTTGTGGCGGCCCGGCCCGGAACGCGTGGCCGCGAGCCGGATGACCGCGTTCCGCGAATGGTTGCGCGGCGAGCGCGGCATCGACCTGGCCGGCTACCGGGCGCTGTGGCAGTGGTCGGTGTCGGATCTGACCGCCTTCTGGTCGGCGGTGGCGGAGTTCTTCGACGTCCGCTTCCACGACCCCCCCGAGCAGGTCCTGGTCGCCGAGGTCATGCCCGGCGCGCAGTGGTTCCCCGGCGCCACCCTGAACTACGCCGAGCACGCCCTCCGCCACGGCGCGGGCAAGGCGGACGACGACCTGGCGGTGATCTTCGCCCGCGAGGACGGCCGCGGCGAGGAGATCACCTACGGCGAGCTGAGGGAGCGGGTGGCCGCCGCGCGGGCGGGCCTCGCGGAGCTGGGCGTGCGGGCCGGCGACCGCGTCGTGGCGTTGGCGCCGAACTGCCCCGAGACGCTGGTGGCATTCCTCGCCGCGGCGAGCCTCGGTGCGACCTGGTCGTCGTGCTCCCCGGACTTCGGCGCGCGGGCGATCGCGGACCGCTTCGTGCAGATCGAACCCAAGGTGCTGATCGCGGTCGACGGATATTGCTACGGCGGCAGTACTTTCGACACCAGGTCCACTGTGGATCGATTGCGCCAAGCGATGCCGGGGCTGGTCGGCACGGTGCTGGTCGACTACCTCGGCGAAGCGGCCGAACTGCCGGGCGCCATCGACTGGGACGACCTGCTCGCGCGGCACCGCGGCGCGCCGCTGGAGTTCGACCCGGTGCCGTTCGACCACCCGCTGTGGGTCCTGTACTCCTCGGGCACCACCGGCCTGCCGAAGGGCATCGTGCACGGCCACGGCGGCATGGTGCTGGAGCACCTCAAGGCCATCGGCCTGCACTGCGACCTCGGCCCGGGCGACCGGTTCTTCTGGTTCACCACGACCGGCTGGATGATGTGGAACTTCCTGGTCGGCGGCCTGCTGAGCGGCACGACCCTGGTGCTGTACGACGGCAATCCGGGCTACCCGGCGCTGTCGGCGCTGTGGGAACTGGCGGCCCTGCACCGGGTGAACTACTTCGGCACGTCGGCCCCGTTCATCCAGAGCTGCCTGAAGCGCGGCCTGCGCCCGGGGGACGACTTCGACCTGTCCGCGCTGCGCACGGTCGGCTCGACCGGGGCGCCGCTGACCACCGACGGCTTCCGCTGGGTGGCCGACGCGGTCGGCGAGGACGTGCAGATCGCCAGCGTCTCCGGCGGCACCGACCTGTGCACCGCGTTCGTGGGAGCCGCGCCGGATGTGCCGGTGTGGCTGGGCGAGATCTCCTGCGCGCTGCTCGGCGCGGCGGTCGCCTCCTACGACGAGCAAGGCCGGGAGCTGCACGACGAGGTCGGCGAGCTGGTGCTGACCAAGCCGATGCCGACGATGCCGGTGTTCTTCTGGAACGACCCGGACGGCTCCCGGCTGCGCGAGGCGTACTTCGACGTGTTCCCGGGGGCGTGGCGGCACGGCGACTGGGTGCGGCTCACCGACCGCGGCACCTTCGTGATCTACGGCCGCAGCGACTCGACCCTCAACCGCGGCGGAGTCCGGATGGGCACCGCGGAGTTCTACCGGGTGGTGGAGGGCTTCGAGGAGATCGTCGACTCGCTGGTGATCGACACCTCGGGCGCGGGCGAGGTCGAGGGGAAACTGCTGTGCTTCCTGGTGCTGGCCGAGCGCGCCGAGCTGGACGAGGTCAAGCCGCGGCTCAAGGCGGCGCTGCGCGCGGAGCTCTCGCCGCGGCACGTGCCGAACCGGTTCATAGTCGTCGACGAGGTGCCGCGCACCCTCAACGGCAAGAAGCTGGAGGTTCCGGTGAAGAAGATCCTTGCCGGCACGCCGCCGGAGCGGGCGGTCAGCCGCGACGCCCTCCGGAACCCGGCGGCCCTGGACCCGTTCGTGCAGCTCAGTGCCGACCTGAACGGGTGACGGACGGAAAAACCGACCCCCCTGTTTCGACCGTTCGGAGGGGTGTGTAATCTTTTCTCCGGTGGCCGCGAGGGTTACCGGGAGGCTTCGCCTAGTCTGGTCTATGGCGCCGCACTGCTAATGCGGTTGGGGGTTACGCCCCCTCCCGGGTTCAAATCCCGGAGCCTCCGCTGTGGCCTCCACCGCCAGGTGGAGATCACAAAACTGAAGACGCGCCCGTAGCTCAACGGATAGAGCATCTGACTACGGATCAGAAGGTTAGGGGTTCGAATCCCTTCGGGCGCACGTCTGGTCGAGACAGCTGCGAACCCCCTCTAGCAGGGGGTTCGTTGCTTTTCGGGGGTCTGAACGGCCGGGCGACGGCTTGCCGTTCAGGCCCCGGTTGCCAATAAATTGCCAACTTTCCTCGGCTACTCACGGGGAGCCTCGGGATCCAGGAAGTCCAGCGCCTCAGCGCCAGCGCGGGACTCCTGACCCCGCCCGAAGTAGTTGTCCTGCGTCATCGACACGTGCGAATGCCCCAGCAGATCTGCCACCTGACGGGCCGTCAGCCCGGCCTCATCCTGGAGCGTGGCGAACGTCTTGCGGAGCGTGTGGAAGGTCACCCACTCGTACCCGGCCCGCGTGCGGAACGGCACCCACACCCGATTGATCACGTTGGAAGCGTTGAGGTAGCCGTTCTTCGTATTGGTGAAGACCGGCATGTCCTCGTTGACGACGCCGAGCCTGGCCTTGCGCTCCAAGAGCATCTGCACGCACCAGTCGGTGAGAGGGATGTCACGCCCCGCAGTCTCGGACTTGCCGTCGTTGCGGACCGTCCCCTTGCCGCGCGCCTGGATGATGTTGCCGTCCATGCGGAGTTTCTTCTTCTTGGCGTCAAAGTCCGTCCAGCGAGCCCCGAGCGCCTCCCCGGACCGCTCACCGGTGGCGATGAAGAACCGCACCAGGTCCGGCAGGTCTCGCCGCTGGGCCTCCTCGTCGGTATCCAGCTTCCCGAGGAGATCGAACACGTCGTCCCGTGTCAGGGATCGCGCCTTCTTCCGTTTGGTCTTCGCCCGCCGCTCGGTCAGCGGAGCAATCCCCTTGACTGGGTTCTTCTCCGCCGCGCCGGCCTCCATTGCGAAGATCATGATGTGGCTGATCACGGCCTTGACGTGCTTGGCGAGGCTCACGCTATGCGCCTTCAGCTTTGCCTGACACAGCCTGCTGACCACCGGGGTCTTCACCTCGAAGACCCGAAGACGTCCCAGCGCGGGCTTGACGTGATTGCGGTAGGCATCGCTGTAGGTGTCCAGCGACGAGAAGGAGAACGTCCCGTTCTCGGCGTCATCCCGGAACTGTGCCAGCCACAGCTGCGCCACCTCGTCGAACAACGACATCGCTGTCACATCTGCACCAGCAGCCGTCGCCGGAGCCAGGTCCTTGACCGCGTCCCGGACGGCTTGCCTGGCCAGCTCTTTCGTCCGGCCCCGGCGGCGAACGTCGGCGTAAGTGCCATCCTCACGCCGGAACCAGGCCCGCGCCGCCCACGACTTGCCGACCTGTTTCACCGAGATCTCGCCCATGCCACCCAGCGGCAGCGGGAGCCGACCTGACATCAGGCCACCCCCTCAGACAGGGACTCGAACCAGGCGTCAACGTCTTCGCGGCGGTACCGGACGTACTTGCCCACGCGCCGCCCCTTGGGTCCGGTGCCGCGGCTGTTCCACCGGTAGACAGTGTTAAGTGGAACTCCGAGGTAGTCGGCCACGTCCTGCGGCCCCCACAGCTTGATGCTCATGGTCAGTCCTTCCTTTCGGTCGCGTGACGGTGTTTGCGTTGTTCTCGCCGGCGTTGGGCGATGGCGGCGGCAAGTTCGCGTTCGGCGGGGGTGTGGTGGCCGACGCTGGTCATGGCCCAGTCGTTGATCACGGTGACCGTGTCGTCGTCGGTGATCCCGAGCTGGGCGAGGGTTTGCTCGTGCTGGTACTGGCGGCGGTCGTCACGGATCTGCCGGAACGGCACCGAGTACTGCCGTGACTTGGTGAGGAAGTGGCCGCGGAAGCCGAGCATGTGTGCCCAGCGGCGGAGCCGGAGCGCGTCCAGCGGGTCGGGCTTGTCGCTGCGCCCGGGACGGGAGCGGTGGAGGCGGGTGGTGCGGGTGATCTCGCCGCCGTTGTCGCAGGTGCCGCAGTAGCGGGCCCGCTGGCGTTGCTGACAGGCGCAACCCTCTGCCTGGTGGGGCCCGTCAGGGTGGCAGTCCGGGCACGTCACCAGGGCCCCGAGGTCCCAGGCGGTCTGGATGATCCGCCGGTGATGTGGGCTGACCTGCAGGCGGTCGATGTCGGCCTGGCAGCGGATCCGGCGGTCCGCGGCCTCAGTGGTGCTGGTGCCTTTGGTGGCGTACTTGGCGATGTAGGAGGCGACCCGGTCGTCGCTGATCACACCGCGGTCGTCCTCCACCGCGGAGGCGTCGAGGGGCCGGATCGGGCGGATGTCGAGCTGGTCACCGAATGCCAGTTCCCAGGTGCGGCCGTCGACCTCGGGGGAGGTGATCATGGTGTTGGCGTGGGCGAGGCGGACCGCGTCGGTGAGCACGTCGACCGTGCCCCATCGCGGGGTCGGGTCGTTCGGTCCATCGGGGCCGTCGAGGCGGATGACGGCGTGGAAGTGGATCACGCCGCGGCGCTGGTACTCGGCGACCTTCGCGAACGACAACCGGGCGACCTCGGCGAAGGCGCTTTGGCGGAGGCCGGCGGCTTCGGCAAGGTGGCGCTTGAGGTAGGTGGTGAAGCGGTGCCAGAGCGCGCCGGCGTGGGCCTGCCACAGCACGTGCCCGCGGTAGTCGTAGGTGCCGGGGTCGATCGGCTGCCCGAGACGGGGGTCGTCGGGGTGGTGGAACTCGCCGCACCGGCACGGGATGACCTTCCCGTTCGGGGTGAGGCGGTTGTGGACCGGACCGAAAGACGGGGCGGTCAAGGTCACGAACAGGCGGGGCTTGTCGGCTACGGAGGCGGGGATGCCCTTGGTGCCGCCGGCGAGTCCGGCGTGGAGCAGGTGGTAGGCGTCGGCGGCGTAGCGGTCGGAGCAGGCGACGCAGACGCTTTCGCGGCGATTGCCGCAGGGGACCATGACCTGCCCGGTGCGGTCGGCGAGGACCTTGCCGGTGACGGTGTCCTGGACGGCCCAGGAGCCCGAGAGCCGGATCGGGTGGGTGCAGCCGCCGAGCCGCTCGATGTCGGTGCGCCACTGGCGGAAGTCGGCCGAGCGGGCACGGCGCTGCATGCCATCGGCGGTCAGGCGCTGGTAGTCGGCGTGGTTGATCAGGGCTCTCGGGGGCAACGGTGTCCACCTCCACACAGGAACGCGGCGGGACACCTGTCCGGATCGATCGGCCCGGTGGTGGCCCGCCGAGCTGGATCGGTATGCGGTATTCGGTTGTAGGGCAGGGATTTTCAGGCGGCCGTGGTGACCGGGGTGGTGACTTCGGTCAGGAGGGCGGCGCAGAGCATGACGGGGTTGTGCAGGGGTGCGCCTTCGACGTTCTCGATGACCCACGGCCGCCCGGTCGTAATGAGCAGGTCGCGGGTGGGGGCGATGAGGTCGGGGTGGTCGTTGCCGCGGATGCGCTGCGCGTTGGTGAACGCCTGGCACGGCGGGCTGGCGTGGATCGCGTCGAACTCGTGGCCGTGCGCGGCGAGGAACTCAAGGGCGTCGGCCTGATGGAACTCGAACGGGTAACGGGGCTGGCGGGCGATGTCGCCGCCGACGACGTCGAAACCGGCGCGGTGGTAGCCCATCCCGGCACCACCGGCACACGAGCACAGGTCCAGCAGACGCGGACGACGACGAGGGAGAGGGCGGACGGAGCTGATCACGGTGACACCTCCTGGGAATGGGCCCGGCGGGATGTTCCCGGTGAGCCCATGCCCCGCGGTAACACCCGCCGAGCCGGTACGGATCAGTGATTCGCTTGTGCGGTAACGGTTTTCACGCCACGGCGTGGCCGTTGGTGGTGCTGCCGGCGACCTGTGCGGCGATGTCGTCCGGGAGCCGGACAACGGCCTGCACGTCGGCCGCGGTGAACTCCCGGCCCTCACGGAGTGCCTGGGCGCGGGCGTTGTCGATCATCTGCGCCACTTGCGGCGGCAACTTCGGGCCCCGCTGGACCGTCCTCACTGCCGCGGGCGGCTCCGGGGCCACAAGCGGTTCCGGTGCAGCCGGCGCGGTCGGTGCTCGTGCCGGGGTCGGTTCGGGTTCCGGCTCGGAGTCGGGTTCCGGGGGTGCGGGTTCGGGGTCGGGTTGGTGGCGGTCGGCTTCGGCGTAGCCGTTGAGGACGGCTTGCCGGGCGCGGGCCTGGATGACCGGGATGACCTCGGCCAGCCCGTAGACGATCACCGGGATGATCGCGTGCACCAGCGCCGACCCGGGATTGAACGCTTCCCAGTTGGTGACCAGCGGGACGAGTTGCGGGATCACGTTCATGAACAACGTCGCCGCCAGCAAGACCCGCTTGAGCCGACTCCACCAGGCGTGATCGAGGTCGATGCCGTGGGAGAGGATCAGAGCCTCGAAGTTCAGCAGCACGATCAGCAACCCTGCGAACATCGGCTCGACCGTCCACGCGGCCCACCACAGCGGATCGGCTGAGGTCGTGCCGCCGGCGAGGAAACGCTGAACGCCGGCGGTGGTGAACACCAGCCCCAACGCGAGGAAGAACCACAACCCGATCAGAGTCCGCCGGCGGTGGCGCTCGATCTCCACCGCGACGAGGTCCGGGTTGCGGACCAGGCCGCGGAGGCGGGTCGCTTCCGCAATCTGGGCACGGAGCTTGCCGACCCGCCACGTCTCCCCCTCAGGCGCACCCTTCGGGCGTCGACGCAAGCCCATGATCAGCTCCTATTCGCTGCTCGGGGTGAACAGGGCATACAGGCCCCGCACGATCACGATCACCGCAAGTCCGCCCGCGATGGCATAGCCGGGACCGGCCAACAGCCACACCAGCGCCAGAACGCCGGTCGTCATCAACAGCAGGATCAGTACGGTTTTGATCGCGGCACCGGTCAGTTCAACGTGGACAACGGGTTTCATCAGTCCATTCCTTCCAGGTTGTTTCTCGGGTCGTGCTGGTCGGTTTTCAGGCGGCTTCGGTTTCGTCTTCTTCGTCGTGGTCGCGGTGGAGGTGGACCACGTTGGACTCGTCGACCGGGCCGGGGGTGCAGGTGCGGACGAGTTCGGTGATGTCGGCATCGGAGACGTAGCCGGCGCGCACGCGCACGGGGCGGCGGGAGTACTTGTCGACGCGGAATCCGATGCCGGCGTGCTCGTCATCGGCAGGGATCTCGTCGGCCAAGGCACCGCGCTGCCGCATGCCGTCACCGAGGACCATGTCGGGGTGGTTTTCGGCGGTGGTGCGCAGGCACACGCGGCGGGTGAACAGGTCCCGGACCGGGACGATGTCCTTGGTCGGTTCCTGTACGTAGGCGCAGACCCCGAACAACGGGCCACGGCCCTGGGTCATGACCTCGGCCATGAGCTTGATCGCGGCGCGGGTGATGCCCGACTCTCCGAGCGCGGTCATCATGGCCAGCTCGTCGATCATCAGCAGCCGCAGCGGCGTTTCCCGGGACGGGGTGGCCTTCCTGAGTCCTTCCGAGGCGAGGTAGCGCTGAGTGGTCTTCATGTCGTCGCGGAACGCTTCGATGACCTGCAGGCCGTGCTTGGGTTCGTCGGCGTAGCGGTGGAAGAACTCGCGGTGCACTCCGGCTTCCATACCGCCCTTGAGGTCCAGGAAGTCCACCTGCACCAGACCGTCCCGGATCGCCGGCCCCATCGCCCGCAGCGGGTTCCAGAACAAGCCGGCCTTACCCGAGCCCGTTGCACCGCACCCGAGCAGGTGGTTGCCGCCGATGAAGGGCTCGGTCCAGTCGTTGCCGTGCTCGTCCTCGCCCATGTACAGCGCCTCGAAGTCGACGTCTGCGGTGTCGGCGGGGATCTCGGCCGGGTCGACGATGTGCTCGAAGGGGTTCCCGCGGACCACGGTCAGCGCGATCACGCCGGGCTTGACCTTAGTGACGCCCAGCGCGTCGGCCCGCAGCGCCATCGCCAGCTCGTCCTGGGCGTCCTGGAACCGCTTGAGGGACTGGCCGCGGAGGATCTTGACGTACAGGGTGTCGATCGACGGGGACGCCGAGCGGACCCGGATCAGCCGCGGCACCTCCACATGCCCGGTCCGGCGGTTCTCGCGCCCGAACTCGCAGTCGATCATCACCCCACGCCAGCGTCTGCCGATGTAGCGCAGCCAGCGTTGCCGGAACGCCCGCAGCCACGGGGCGGCGTGGCGATCGAACGTGGCCGGGTGCCCGCGGTACCAGGACAGGCCCGCCGCACCAACGCCGGCCAGCACGCCCGCGGTGGTCACCGGCCCCAGTTCAGCCACGCTCGTGCCCAGTGCGACCGGGGCGGTGCTGATGCCGGGGTGGCGTGCCATCCAGCCGGCCGCGCGCCACTCGATTCCCTTGCGGCGAGTCTCCTTGCCCATCACTGATCAACTCCAAACACCTTGCGGGACAAACAAAAAAAGGGGGGCCCGGCTACCGTCATTGGCAGCCGAGCCCCGGCGAAAAACGTTGGTGCGGTTGGTTATCGCGACGCGCTAATGTGCGGCATGACGTCTTCGAGATCAACCTTGTAGTCGGCCACCTTCCGGGCCAACTCGTCGTGTTCCTTCCGGAAGCCGGCCGCGCGGACCTGGATCCCCGCCATGGCATCGCGGAGCTTCACCATCGCCTTGTCGAGATCCTCGATCGCGGCAATCACCTGGTAACCACTCATGCTCAGACCCTCCAACCCTTCGAGACGAGTTCCTTCTCCCACTTCACCGTGGAGGTGTGCAGCGTGATCAGCTGCGCCACCGCCTTGGCGTGCCCGGCCTCGATCTGCTCCCGGTCCGGCACCCGCCACTGGGCGGCGTCGTGACTGCCCGGCTTCTTGATCTTGGCGTGCAGCTTCGCGGCTTCCTCCAGCGCGATCCGCACCACCTCCAGCGCGTTGTGCAACTCCTGATATTTGTTCTTCGCGCGGTTGTTCAGCGCCTGGATCTGCATTACTCACTTCCCTTCATTCGTTTTCTCCGATTTCCTCAATCTGCAAAACCCGGTCGAGCTGGTAGTGCGCCCGCTGAAGCCCGTCCATCAGCGGCATCAGCTCGTTCCGGTCCGGGAAATCCAGCTCGGTCGCCGATGTGACGATCACGTTCTCGATGTCCATCAGCCGCCGCATCGATTCCCGGATGGAGTCGCGAGCTTCCTCGTAGGTCATCGCAGCCGCTTCTCCACTTCTTCGAGATGCCTCCGCGTCCAGCTCGTCACCTTGTCGATCTCCTCGAAAAGGTCATCGAGTGATTCCTCGATCTGCCACGACCACGGCAATCCCCTGGACTGTTCGAGGCAGCCGAGATAGAACTTCAGTCCGTGATCGAGATCGGATAAGACGCGGTAGAGCTTGTCGTCCCGTGAGGCGAAATTCTCCACCGGAGCAAGCCGGCAGTTCCGGCACGCGGGATCGTCGGTTCCTGGATTACAAAGCTGTGAACACCCCTTCACTGTCTCCCTCCCTTTGTCGCGTCGGCTCGCCCGTGGGGCGGGGCTCGTTCGGTGCTCACGCCACCTGCCAGCTGTGCGGGCAGTCCTGGCACTGCGCCGTCCCATCGGGCTCGACCCGGTAAAACCAGTGCTCACACCCCTCGCTCATGCCGCCCTGCCCTTCCCCCGGTCAGAACCGGAGTTCCACGACTCCGGTTTGGCCAGGGAGTCCCAGCGGTAGGCGGTCTGGCGGGATTTCCGCGGCACCAGCACCGACCGCGCCGGCCCGGTGTAGCGGTCGTAGCGCACGGTGTGTGTGCCGCCGACGTGCAGCCACTTCGCGTCGATCAGCTGGTGCACGGCGGCGTCCACATCGGACGGGGCCTTTTCCACCCAGTCATCGGTGACCCGCCGGTACACGTCCTCACGGATGCCGACCAGCACGAAACCGACCGCAGATGCCTCCCGGAGAATCCGCTCGACCAACTCCATGTCGTTGACCGGTGGACGCGGAGCCTCCCGCGGCTTCAGCGGCGCGATCGGATTACCGAACAAATCCGTTTCCTCGACCACGGCCGATCACCGCCCCGAACCCAGGCAGCCCGACCCGTGAAAACCGAAACCGTCCATCCTGACTCACTCCCATTCGCTTCGAATCGACTCCAACTCGTCCGCCGCAGATTCCAATGCGGAGATGGCGAACTGAACCCGCCAATTCCGCGAACCCGCGCGACTCGCGGTCCTGCGACGAAATTCCTCCAGGTCCTCACGAACCGACCTGACACCCTGCGCCATCGACCAGAGCTCATCCGACGCCTTGGGTCCACTCGGCTCAGTCATCGCTGAGCGCGCCACCGCCGGTGTCCTTTCGGCAGAACTCGTCATCCGAGTGCCGGTAGGAACGGTGGCTCTCCGGGATATCGCACGCCGGGCAGTAGCACAGCACAACACATCACCTCTTCTTTGTTGGGAAACCATGAAGACCCCCGGCATGAGCAGGAATGCCCTGCCGTCCCGATTCCGGGGGTCAACATGACTTCCCCGGCGCACAATTCCGCGCCGAAAAAGGCATGGCTCGGCCCACTATGTAATTCTCAAAGAACAAGCAGGGAATCTGCTTAAGAAACGCGAACAGTCGCGTCAGGGAAAATTCAGGGGGTCAGACGAGCGGCTTCATGCCGATGGCCTTGTAGGACAGACCAGACGAGAAGCGGCCCTCCTCCGAGCGGCGCTCCCAGTGGCTCACGGTCGCCGAGAGCAGCTCGACGTAGGTGCCCTCTTCGAAGCCCTCGCCAGGGTTCTGCGTCAAGGTCACCTTGATTTCCTCGCCGCGCTGCGCGAACTCGCCTTCCTGGGGCCGCTTCTTCGCGAACAGCGACACCAAGTAGTGACCCTCACCGGTCCGGCGATCCACCACCTGCTCCTGCACGCCGTTCTTGTCTTCCTTCATCTTCATCGTCGGAGCCTCGGTGATCATCAGCTTGTAGCCCCCGAGGTTCGCCGGGATGTCCTTCAGCGCCATCTCTGCCTCCATCGCTGGATGTTTACCCCCCTAAACTTTCGTTGCAGACCTTGCGGTTGAGGGGGTCTAAACACGAAGGTACGCGACTGGCGTTTGCCTGTCAAGGGGGTCTAAACTGCCAGCGTGGCCATGAAGGATGAGTTCGAAGCTGTGAGACAGGAGCCAGACCCAATACGTCGAGGTCAGCGCGCTACGGAGCTAATCACGACCTACCAACAACGCGCGACGGAACTCGCCCGGCTGCGCAAAGCTGCGATCGAGGAGGCGTACCGCGAGCGCGACATGAGTTACACCGAGATCGCTGCGGCGCTGGGGATCACCAAGGGGCGCATCACGCAGATCAAGAAGTCCGCCGCGGATGTTCAGCGCGTCTTCTTCGGTGTTGGCCCAGTGAGCATCGGCATTCCCTACCGCTACCAGGTCACTGACCGCGAACGACCGCTCATCGCGGCAGAAGACGCCGAGACCGGCGAACAGCTAGAGGCGCTTCTGACCGCCTTGGCGTTCACAGTCGACCGGTACCAGATCGGCCCCGAAACCGGTGTCGCGCGCGACGGTGACGGGGTTGTGGTCTGTGGGCCCAAGTCAGCCCCGATCGGGGCCGCACTTCTCGCAGAGGATCCAGTCGCAACGCTCGTGAAAGACGATGGCCGCTGGTGGTTCGAGCATCGTGAATCGGGCCAACGGTTCGGATCCCCGGCTGACGAGCCGGACCCCGAGAACGCTGACATCGCCTACATCGCACGACACCGCTACGAAGATCGGGTGATTGTCCACATTGCCGGAATCCATGCGATCGGTTCGCTTGGGGTTGCGCACTACCTCACAGGCGGCCTTGCTGAACTTTTCCGCCAGGTTGGCGACGTGTCCTTCAGCGCAGCCGTACGCGGCTCGTACGAAGGGCTGGAGATCACCAAGAGTGAGCTGATTGGTGGTCCCTATGTCTGGTGACCGCATATCGGCCACAACTGCACAGCTACCGGCTTTCACGGAGAGCGACGACAAGGTCTTCACGACCTCAAACGCCGTCATCGTGCTCGATGGTGCGTCGGCCTTCCGGCCCATACCGGTCTCCGCCAGCGCGTACGCAACGACACTCGGAGGCGAACTCCGCCGAAGTCTCGAAGAACAGCCGACGTCTGATCTGCCTTCGCTTCTGGCCGGCGCTATTAGGTCAACGACGAGCAGGTTGAACCTCGTAGCTGGCGATTCACCGTCCAGCACGGTCGCTATCGTTCGCCAGCGCGAGGATGCAGTTGATTCGCTCGTGCTTGGCGATACGGCGATCATCTTCCCTGACGAGGTCATCAGCGATGAACGAATTGACGCCTTAAACCTGGTCGAGCGCCGCCAATACCAGGAACGTCTGGCGGACGGATACGGCTACGACGAGGTCCACAAGCGATTGCTACGTGAACTTCAGGACCAACAGGTGAAGTATCGGAATCGCAGGGGTGGCTACTGGATCGCCGAGGCTGATCCAGCTGCGGCCGACCATGCGATAACCTCGGTTCGGCACGTGCGGGCGACTCCCTGGGCAATCCTCGCTACAGACGGTGCTTTCAACACGCTCAGCCACATGGGGCTCGACAACTGGGGCGAGGTCGCCACGGGGGACGAAGCCGCATTGGCGATGCTGCTTGAGCAATCCCGACAATGGGAAGCGATCACCGACCCAGACGGGCAGGCATTCCCAAGGGCCAAGCGGCATGACGACAAGGCTATAGTCACAATTCGTTTTTGGAACACCGCAGCTCAGGCAGTGCACTGATGGCCAGTCCGCCACAGATCATCTCTAGCTGTGACGCCGTCCTGCTCGACTTCGACGGACCTGTCTGCGCCGTCTTCGGTGGTCTGGCGGATCATCAGGTGGCCGCCGAGCTGCGGGAGCTGTTCGAAGGCCGGCTACCAGATGAGGTTGATTGGAGTCGTGATCCGTTCGACGTCCTGAAGTGCGCCGCTTCAACTGGTGGTTTCGCCGCAGCCGTTGAGCATCGGCTCCGGGAGCTGGAAACACGCGCGGTCGAGGTCGCCCCGTCGACTCCGGGCACAGTCGCTGTTCTGGAATCCCTTTCGCGCCAGCGGATTCCGGTCGCCATCGTGTCGAACAACTCCGAGGCCGCCGTCCGGGTCTACCTCGAAGCGCACGGCCTAGCGAGCATGGTCGTCGGCGTTTCCGCTCGCACGAATGCCGATGTCGGCGAACTCAAGCCACAGCCGTATCTCCTGCTGCGGGCGGCGAGCTATCTTGATGTCTCACCTGGGCGCTGCGTCATGATCGGCGACTCGATCACCGACATCGAAGCCGCCCAACATGCTGGGGCCAAGTGCATCGCGTACGCGAACAAGCCAGGCAAGCGCGAGCAGTTCATGAAGTGCCAGCCAGCGGGCATCATCAGCCAGATGGCGGAGCTGATCTAACCGCGGCCCGTCGCCCGAACGGCGTTGTCTGACTCGCGCCAGGCAGCGCCCGTCTCGTGATCAGTGGCCGACGTGTGAGTCTTCATGATCGTTGAGCGCCTGACGCTGACCAGGCGGGAACCGTCTTCCGCACGAGTAACACGACCATGCCAATCGTTCACACCACTCAGTGACAGTTTCCTTCGAACGTCTCGCCATGTGCGGCTTCCACCCACTCGGCTTGCGTGCTTCGCGATGTTCTGCATCCCGGCTCTCTGCCGCCTTGGCGGGAGCTAGCCGCCAGCCGCTTGCGCTCATCGATCACACCGCCCCGCATACAAAGTGGAACATCTGACTCATTTGACCAATCTGGCGCAACAGTAACATCGGGAAGGAAGGTCTGGCCTGAAGTTCGTAGCTTCAGGTCATGCCTGAATCCGCGCGCCTGATCACCAGCTCGGAAGTGGCGCGCAAGCTCGGAGTTTCACGCCAGACAGTTGCTCGGTGGGTACGCGAAGGCGTGATCACCCCAGCCTTTGTGACCGCAGGCGGACAAGGTCGGTTCGACCTCGAACAGGTCAAGCACCAACTACGCGAGCACGGGCAGCGCCAGCGCGATCAACACGAGAAGTGACCCCACCGGTTGGCGACAACAACTCGCGACGCCGTTGCGAGCCTCTCCGAGTGCGGCTTGATCATCGCAGCGGCGCTCCGGTGCTCCGGTGTTCAGAGTTTCTTTTCTTCATCAAGGGCGGCCCCTGCGGGGCCGCCTGCCTGCTGTTTCCCTGACCGGGCCAGCGGGGACCGCCGGGGGCCCGCCTCCGGCACCCCAGCGCCCCCGCGGCCCGGCCTGACGGGAAGGCAGGCGGCCCCGCACCGCAGAAGGGGCACACTGAGGCGCAAAGAGATGTCCTCGCCGGACGGGCAGGCCAACAGGGTGAGGGTTCGAGATCGAACCCTGCGGTTCGGTCGTGGCTGCTCTGCCCTCACCCCATCGACCTCCCACGGGGCTATCAGACCGCGTCAAGGGGGCAAGCTTCCGCCGGCGCGTACCGTTGGCCTCGGATGTTGCCCCCTTGACACGATCCGATCGGGCTTCGCCAGGTCGACGGGGTGAGGGCAGAGGCCCCTTCCTTGTAAGTGAAGGGCAAAGCCGCGGGGCACGCCGGTTTGCCGAAAAATTGCCAAGAATCAACCGCAAACAACGACAAACGAGGGCAGGCACCGCGGCGCGCCTAGGCCACATCCCCGCACGTGGCAACAGGTTTCGGCAAGCAACGGCAAACGTCGATGATCACGGAAACCCGATCAGAAGGTTAGGGGTTCGAATCCCTTCGGGCGCACGTCTGGTCAGGTCGGCAGGCCGATCACTCGTGTTGTGCGCGAACCAATGGACGAGCACTTCTCGCCCCGGCTGACCGGTGGGCGAGAAGTGCTCGTCCTCAACGGAGTTCTGTGCGGTGTTGGCCGGCGGCCTCAGATGGTGCGGACGCAGGCGCACTGGGATGCCGCGAGCGTGCCCTCCGCGGCTTCTGCGGCTTCCCGGGTCGCGACCGCCACCGCGACGTGGGCTCCGGCCTCGGCCGTCCTGGTGCGTGGCTGGACCGCCACTGCCGCACGCCCTTCGGGCTCAACCGTCTCGTCGCGCAGCGCACCCGCTGCCGCCCGCCCTTCGGCTTCAACCGCCTCGGCGCGCTGCACAACCGCAGGTCCTTCGGCTTCGGCCTTCTCGTCGCTTGGCCAGACCGCCAGTGCCGTGATGGCTCCGATCGCTGCTAGGCCCGCCAGCACGGTCCAGGTGGTCGTGAAGCCCGCCTGCGTGGCGACCCATCCGGCGATGGGGTAGGTCACCAGCCAGGCCAGGTGGGACAGCGAGAACTGGGCCGCGAAGACCTCGGGAATTCCGGTGGGGTCGACGGCTCGGCGGAGCACCCGCCCGGTCGGCGTGATGATCAGCGCCATCCCGCCGCCGATCGCCACCCAGATCGCCCCGGTCGGCAGTGCCGCGGCGACGCTCGTCGCGGATGTCGTGACCGCCGCGCCGACCGCGAGCACCAGCACCGCGGCGCCGATCAGCATCACGAACCGGTCCGCCACCCGGTCCAGGACGCGCGGGAGGACGAGGGCCACCAGCAGTGTCCCCGTTCCGGACGCGGCGAGCATCCAGGCCACGTCGGATCGGGTTCCGCCGAGGACGTCGCGGACGTAGTTCACGGTGTTGACGACCACGATGGAGCCGGCGGCGGCGACCACGAGGTTCAGCGCCATGACGCCGCGCAGGCTCGGGGTGGCCGCGAACGTGCGGATCCCCGCCACGGCCCGGTCCCAGGCGTTCGCGTGCGAGCTGGGGCGCGCGTTGGGGATGCGCGTGGACAGGACCAGCAGCGCGGACCCGGCGAACCCGGCGGAGGTGCCGAGGAACAGCAGGTTGAACGACATGAAGGTGAGCGCCACTGCCGCGAGCACCGGGCTCAGCAGGCTCTCCATGGTGGAGGCCACCTGCGACGCGGACAGCGCGCGGGTGTAGTCGGCCTCCTCGGTCACGATGTCGGGGATGACCGCCTGGAACGTCGGTGTGAACGCCGCTGACGCGGTCTGGAGGACTCCGATCAGGACGTAGATGTGCCACACCTCGGTGACGAACGGCAGCGCGATCACCACCAGGGCGCGCACCACGTCGAGGATCGTGAGGAACCAACGCCTGGGCAGCCGGTCGACGTACGCGGCCGCTAGAGGTGCGACGACCACGTACGCGACCATCTTGATGGTCAGCGCGGTGGCGAGAACCGCGCCGGCCCGTGGGCCCGCCAGCTCGTACGCGAGCAGGCCCAGCGCGACGGTGGCCAGGCCGGTGCCGAACAACGCGATGACTTGAGCGCTGAACAGCCGCCGGTAGTCGCGAATCGCGAACAGTCCCATGTCCGTCTCCTCCCGGGCGACCGCAGTCGCCGATACCCCAATGGGGTATTCATGTCGGGAGGATTTATATACCCCTAGGGGGTATGTGTCAACGGGAGCTAGTCCTTCGCGGCGGCTCGGCCGGTGGACGGCCAGGCCGGATCGCGGCCGATGAAGGCCATCAGCTGATCCTGCGCTGAGGCCCCGTCGGCGATGGGCACGGCGGGACCGAACTGCCCGCTGTCGCGCAGCATCTGCTCCATGGGCTTCATGGCCGCCAGCACGGCGCGGCAACGCTCCTGGCCCAGGTCGGGCTCGCGGCCGAGCGCCTTGGCGAGATCCCAGGTGTGCATCCAGACGTCGGCCGTGTAGAACTGGTCGATCGCCTCGTCCACCGGTTTGTCGCCGGTGTGCGGGTTGCTGAGCACCCGCCCGGCGGGGTCGTCGAGGATCGCCTGGATGTCGGTGACGTGCTGCTTCCAGGCGGCGACCGGGTCGGCCTCGACGTCCAGGGGCGGGAGCTCGATCCCGGCGCCGGCCAGGAAGCCGCGGGACCACCCGACCAGGTGCTTCACGATGTCGAGGGCCGTCCACTCCGCGACCGGACTGGGCCGCGCCCAGTCGTCGGCTGCGGCGGACTCGACCAGCTCGGTGAACCGGCCGGCGTCGTGCGTGTGCTGCTGGGCAGGTGTGCGCGTCATCTCAGGCGTCCTTCGCGAGCAGCTCGTCGAGCTTGTCGTAACCCTCGTTGACCCCGACGTCCATGCCGCTTGCAAGCATGCCGTCGCGGGTCTCGAAGTCCTGCACCACGCTCAGCGTCCGCAGCCTCGTGCGCCCGCCCTCGAGTTCCTCGAAGGTCAGCGTCTCCAGCGAGACTGCGTCGGGGTGGCCTTCGTAGGTGAAGGTCCACACGATGCGCTCTTTCGGCCGCACCTCGTGGAAGCTGCCGTAGAAGGAGGCGATCTCCTCGCCGCCGCGATCGTTGGCGAAGGCCCACGAGCCGCCGGTGCGAGCGTCCCACCGGAGGACCCGGGTGGTGAGCGAACGCGGCCCGACCCACTGCGCGTAGAGCTCGGGATCGACGTGGGCGCGGTACACCTGCTCGGGAGTCGCGTCGAACTCCCGGAGGATCTCGATCGTCGGAACCTTCTCGTCCGCCAGGATCTGGGTCTCGTGCTTGGTCATGATGCGTCCTCCGTGCGGTTCGGTTTCTGGTTCTCTTCGCCGGTCATCCAGCCCAGCAGGGCGTCGAGGCGCTGGTAGCGCTCCTCGGCTTCCCGGCGATAGCGCTCGATCCACTTCGACATCAGGTCGAACACCTCCGCGTCCAGGTGGACCGGCCGGCGCTGGGCGTCCTTGCTGCGGGTCACCAGGCCGGCCTCCTCGAGCACCTTCACGTGCTTGGAGATCGCCTGGAGGCTCATGTCGTAGGGCTCGGCCAGCTCGCCCACGGTCGCGTCCGCGCCGGCCAGCCGGGCCACCAGCTCGCGCCGGGTCGGGTCGGCCAATGCCGCGAACGCCCGGTTGAGCCGCTCCGTGCTCTCGTCCACGATTCTTCCTCAACTAATCGGTTGAATATCAAGCTAGGCGGCCTTCTCTTCGTTGTCAACCGAGCGGTTGAGGAAGGCCCTCTTCGTGTGCATTACTAATTTCGAACCAAAACCGCTTGCACTTTGCAACTGCTCTCGCTACCGTTCTCGGTGCTTGCAGATCGCAAGCGATTCACCGGAGGGCGAGAGGGCACCCATGTCGCGCAACATCGAGACCGTCAACACCTACCTGGACGGTTTCCGCAAGAACGACCACGAGCAGATCCTGTCCTGCCTGACCGACGACATCCGGTGGACGGTTTTCGGTGCGTTCCAGCTGACCGGCAAGGAGGCCTACGACAAGGCCATCGACGGCGCGCCGGAGTTCATCGACCCGCCAGAGCTGGAGGTCGTGCGCTTGGTGGAGCAGGACGACGTGGTGATGGCGGAGATCAACGGCACGGCGAAGCGTGCCGCGGGTGGGGAGATGCGCATGTCGATGGCCGAGGTGTTCCGCATGCGCGACGGCAAGATCTGCGAGCGCCGCGCGTGGGTGATCCCGCTCAGCGAGAACGACTACCGCTGACGAGCGCGCCCGGTTCGCATCGGGCGCACGGCCGGTCGAGACAGCAGAAACCCCGTCTTGCAGGGGGATTCTTGCTTTCCGGCCGCTCGGCGCGGCCGGGTAGCCGGGGACGCGGGATCGGAGCGTTTGAACGCTGATGCTCTTCCGCGACGGCCGGCCCGTGCGCGCGGTCGTCGGTGCCCGGCCGGAGGCGCAACTGCTGGCGGAGCTGGACGCGGCTCGGCGGCTTCGGAAGCAACCTCGTTCGAGCTCGTGCGTCTGCTGCAAGTGAGGCACGAGCCGGACGGAGGGTTGGCCCATGCAGGCGGAATCCGAACCGACGCCCGATGGATGCGGCACCGAGGTGCAGCGCCGGGACGTCGTGGTGGGGTGCGGCCTCGCCGCGATCCTCGCGCCGCTGCTGTCGGCGGCCGTTGTCCTGGTCATCACCGCCCCGGACGGTGAAGCGAGTGACTTCGCCAACGGCATCCGGTTCTGGCTGGTCGCGACGGTCGGCTGGCCGATCCTGACCACGGCGCTGGCGGTGCCGCTGGTCATCCTGGTGCCGCGGAGCCTGGCCCAGGGGCGGCGGGAAAGGGCCGCTCAGGCGGTCGAGGGCACACCGGCGGGCGAATGGAGCGCGAAGCAGCGGTTGCTGGTCTTCGGCACCGTCGCGGCGATGATGGTCCTGTTCCTCGTCGGCGTCTCGATCGGCGGGTGATCTCGTGCTTCCTGGCGTCGTTCGGCGAATTTCAGTTGACCGGGGTTCCTAGGCTCACCGGGTATGGGGAGCAGCACGATTCCGGTGCTCTGGGTGACCGGTGCGCCTGGAACGGGGAAGTCGACGTCCGGCTGGGGGTTGTTCACGCGCATCTCCGGGCGGGGCGGCAGCGTCGCGTACGTCGACATCGATCAGCTCGGCTTGATCGGGCCGCCACCCGGCGGCGGCGCGGCGAGCCACGAGATCAAGGCCGCCAACCTGCTGCGGGTGATCGCCGTGTTGCGGCAGCGAGGCGTGCAGCAGGTGATCGTGTCCGGCGTCGTGGATCCGGAGCTCGGCGTCGGACCGTTCTTCGCCGGTAGCGCCGAGGCGGCTCACATCGATCTCGCGCTCGTGCGCCTGCATTGCGACCGTCAGGAGCTGCGCAGCCGGTTCCTCGGGCGCGGATCGCCGGCCGGCATGCTGGAGGAGCTGTTCGAGGTGGTCGACCGGATCGACCGCGCGGCGATCGGCACCCCGCTGGATACGACCGGCCATAGCCCCGACGAGACCGTCGATGCCCTGATGGGGCATTGCGTCGCCCGGCCCGGCCCGGTGCAGCCGCTGGCCCCCGTGGGCGACGGGTTGCCGCCGAAGCCGGTGGTCGTCGTGACGGGCGCGACGGCGGTGGGCAAGTCGACCGCCGCGTGGAGCGTGCTGCGCGACCTCTGGCAGAGCGGCGCGCCGACCGCGTACATCGACCTCGACCAGCTCGGATTCGTCCATCCCGGGCCGGATCCCGTTCTCCAGGCGGCCGAACTCGCGGCGCTGTGGCGCGGTTACCGGCAGGCCGGGGCGCAGTCGCTGATCCTCGTGACCCGCGAGCCCGGCGCGGAACTCATGGGGGCACTGGCGGACGAGCTCGTCACCGTCGTCCGGCTGGACGCCGACGCCGCTGCGCTGGAGGACCGCATCCGAAGTCGGGCCGATGGCGAGTCGGCGCTGCTCGCGGGGGACGAACTCCGCGGCGCGCCACCGGAAGTGCAGAGCCGGGTGGCGGTCCGAGCGGCGGCGGAGGCGGAGCGGCTGCGAAGTTCCGGCGAACCCCGGATGGTCCTCGACACCACGGGCCAGTCGCCCCAGGAGACCTCCGCAGCGCTGCTCGACATGCTGCGCCCCGCTCTCGGACCCCCAGAACGCGATCCGCGCTGATCGCGGATCTGGCGGAGCGAACGGTCCGTTCACCTCGAACCGGCGTGATCCCGCTGCGGTTCTGTCATGGCTGCTCCACCGAGCCGACGCTCTCCGGCGGACGCAGGTCGGCGGGCGGTTCCGCCGGCAGCCCGATGCGCATGACCCGGGTCTCCCCGGCGCCTTCCGCGTCCTCGGTGTGGAGCGCGAGCCAGCGGTTGTCGGGCGACCACGCCAGGTCGTAGACGTTGCCGCCCGGCCAGTGGCTCATGATGACCTCGCGGTCGCCGAGCCTGCGGACGCACAGCTCGTGGCCGTCGGCGCCCCAGATGTCGCCGCCGGTGTTCGCGGCGGTGACCAGGTAGGCGCTGGACGGGCTCAGCGCCAGTTGCAGGACGGAGGACGCGACGTCGATGGTGTCGACGACGGTTCGCGAGGACGGGTCGATCACGTGCAGGTCCCGGCCGAATGTGCTGGCGAACAAACGGGACTCGTCCTCGGCGAAGGCTGCGTCGGCGATCGCCGCGACGGGTATCCGCGCCCGTTCGTCCCCGTCGAGCAAGAAGTCCACGCCTGGGGCCAGGCCGAAGTCGATCCGGTGGGCGCCCGAGCGGGAGCGGAGCTCGCCGCGCTCCAGCGGGACCTCGACCACGACGCCGGTGTCCACGTCGTACGCGGTCTGCGTGGGCGGTGACGAAAGCGAGTTCGTGAGCGCGACGACGTGCCGCCCGGGAGCCCACATCAAGCGCCCTTGTTCCGCGGTGAAGCGCCGGTGCTCCGACCAGTCGCCGCAGTCGTACACCACGATCTCGGCATCCCAGCCGGCCACGGCCAGGAAGCGGCCGTCATCGGAGAAGGCCAGCTGTGTCGAGGTGAGGGCCCCGAAGGGCCGGAGCACGAGCGGGTCATGCACGTTCGGAACGAGCGGCACGTCCTCGGGCCGTAAGCTGTCGGCGTTGATCGGGAGCTGGGTGGAGCCCCACGCCGCACCGGCCTCCAAGTGCTGGATCCAGGCGAGATCGGTGACGCGGACGACGTAATCGGCCTGCGTCAGCCATTCCTCGTCGGCCCACTGCCCGCCGCGCTCGTAGTAGAAGTCCTTGAGGCGCCCCCAGCCGTCCTCGGACGGCGGGTCGTTGGCGACGGAGGTGCGCTCGACGTGCGAGACGAACCAGCGGGCGTGCTCGGCGACCCATGCCCGGTCCAGGATCCGGGCGGATTCGACGACCTCGCCGATCGGGTGCCCCCAGCGGCCGGATTCCCACAGCAGCCCCAGGAAGAACCCCGGATCCCGCACCGGCGGCGCCAGGTAGCTCCGGCCGCTCGTCTCGTAGTACACGACGAACACGCGGAACCGGACTTCGCGGCGGTCCAGGTCGACGTCGAGGACGCGGGTACCGAAGATATCGGTGGACATCGGTGATCAAGCTCCTGCGTCGGACGACCGGCATCGTGCCGCCGGAGTCCATGCCGCCCCGGAGCGCCGCTCGCTTGATATGTCTACTGTGGATCATGGCGCCAGTGGGCCAGCCAGTTCTTCTTGGGCTTGGGGTGCTTGATGTCGTTGCCGCCCATGAACGAGTACGTGCGGATGCGGATCACCGGGGCGTTCGGCATCTCCGCGTCCTCGTCGACCTTGACCGTGTTGCCGCCCATGAAGTCAGTTGAGTCGACCACCACGCGCACCCCTCGCGGCACGATCACGTCGCTGCCGCCCATGATCGACACGAGCACGATCTCGATCTCCCGGCCGGGCAGCGTCGCCTCGCGCAGGTCGATCGTGGAGCCGCCCATCAGCGCGAAGTAGCCGGACTTGCGGGGCACCTGCCAGCGGCCCTTGTAGTCGGAGCCGCCCATGATCGCGATCTTCCACCGGCGCTTGGTCTCGTCGGCGGGTTCGGCGGGCAGGTTCGACGGCGCGGCGGGCAGATCCGTCACCAGCTCGGCGAGCTCGCCCCGCGTCACGGCCTGGTAGGCGGCGTCGACGCGGTCGGTGAACTCGGCCAGGGTCAGTCGTCCGGCCCCCACGGCTTCGGTGAGTTGGTGCGCGATCTCGGCGCGTTCGTCGTCCGATGCGCGGAGGGATCGGTCGTCGCTCCCGTCTGTGCTGCTCATGCCGGCAGTCTAGAGCTCGGGCGGCGTCGCCACGTCCGAATACCGGACATTTTGACGTTCGGGTCCTATGTGGACATCACTGTTCCGGGGAGTCCGGCGATCACGGCGCGGTACCCTGCTGGTTCGGCATCTCGTTCCGGCGCGTTTCGCAGTTTTCGACCGGGCAGCTGGGGGTTACCTGGGGTGGACTTCTTCATCAGCCACGCGGGCCGGGACCGGGCGTGGGCGGAGTGGGTGGCCTGGCACCTGGTCGATGCCGGCTACACCGTCGAGCTCGACACCTGGGACTGGGCCGCCGGGGACAACTTCGTCACGAAGATGGCTGCCGCGCTCGACGGCGCCGAACGCGTCGTGGCTCTGTTCTCGCCCGCCTACTTCGAACCGCAGCGCTACACGACCGACGAGTGGGCCAGCGCCTTCGTGCACGACGAGCAGCAGCGCCCCAGGCTGTTGCCGCTGGTGGTGGAGGAATGCGAGCCGCCGCAGCTGCTGCGCCCGCTGATCGCGCAGAAGCTCTTCGGGCTGGACGAGGACCAGGCCCGCAAGGCGTTGCTGGACGCGGCTCGCGGGCCGCAGCGCCCGGACGGGCGGCCGGAGTTCCCGCCCAGCGCGCAGGCCCGCGGCCAGGAGGCCGGGTCCAGGCCGCGCGTTCCGGGGCGCCCGCCGGCGGTGTGGAACGTGCCCGGGCGGAACTCGGACTTCACCGGCCGGGACGGCGTGCTGGTGCCGCTGCGGGAGCGGTTGCTCTCCGGCAAGAACACGCAGGTCCTGCACGGGATCGGCGGCGTCGGCAAGACGCAGCTGGCGATCGAGTACGCGCACGGCTTCGCCGCCGGGTACGACCTGGTGTGGTGGATCGACTCCGAGCGGACCGGCCTGATCAGCGAGCAGTTCGCGGCGCTGGCCGTCGCGGCGGGCCTGGTCGGCACGAACACCGACCACACCGCGGCGGAACTCGCGGTGCGCAAGTACTTCCGGGAGAACTCCCGCTGGTTGCTCGTCTTCGACAACGCCGAGGACCCGGACGCCGTGCGGCCCTGGCTTTCCGGGGCCGCTGGGCACGTGCTGATCACCTCGCGGAACCCGGCCTGGAACGAGATCGGGACGCGCACCGAGGTGCAGGAGTTCCAGCGGCAGGAGTCGATCGCGCTGCTGCGCTCCCGGCAGCCCGGCCTCGTGGACGCCGAAGCCGACCGGCTCGCCGACGAGCTCGGCGACCTGCCACTCGCGTTGGCGCAGGCAGGCGGCACTCTCGCTGAAACCGGCCTGTCGGTGCCGGAGTACCTCCGGCTGCTGGCGAGCCGCACGAACGACGTGCTCAACGAGAAGCCGCCTAGCTCCTACCCGACCTCGCTGGCGGCTGCGGTGCGCGTGTCGATGGAGCGGCTGGCGGCGGACGAACCTGCTGCGGTCGCGCTGCTCCAGGTGTGCGCGATGTTCGCGCCGGAGCCGATCCCGACCGACTGGCTGAGTAAACCCGAGGAGCTGCCGGACGAGCTGGCGGAGGTCGCCGGGGATCCGCTCGCGTTCGGCAAGCTGGTCGCGAGGATCGGCCGCATTGGGCTGGCCCGCGTCGGCAACGCGACCATCCGCCTGCACCGCCTGGTGCGGTCGGTGATCCGAGACCAGCTGTCGGACGAGCGGCGAGATGAGTTGCACACCAGTGCAGAAGCCTTGCTCGCGAACGTCGACCCGGGCAGCGCGGATGATCCGGCGGCGTGGCCGGAGTGGGCACGGCTGCTGCCGCACCTGGTTGAGGCGGATCCGGCGACCACCGATAACGAACGGCTGCGTTCCCTGGCCTGCGACGCCGCCCTGTACCTGTTGCGGCGCGGGGACATCGCGTCGGCCATGCCATTCGTGCGCCGCCTCTACGAGCATTGGCGCGATCGCATCGGCCCGGATGACATGCACACGCTGACCGCTGCGAACGAGGTCGCCCACAGCCACTACCTGCTCGGGGAATACCACAAGGCACATGCGCTGATCGAGGACACGTTGCCCAGGTGGCAGGAGAATTTCGGGGACCACGTCGGAACGCTGCGCTCAATGAACGATTTTAGTGTGATCCTCGACGAACTGGGCGATTATGCGTTGGCTTGCGAAGTGCAAGAGGCCGTGTGGGTGAAGCGTCGTCGGGTGCTGGGCGAGGATGACCCGGAAACTGTATACGCGATGATGAACTTGGCAGCCGTCCTGGTCCGAATCGGTGCGGCATCACGCGCGCGTGAACTGCAGGAGGTGGCATGGGAGAAGTTGCGGCACGTAGTCGGTGATGACCATCCCTATACCTTGCGGGCGATGACCAACTTGGCGGCGATTCTGACTGAGGACGGTGAGGTTCTGCGCGCTCGCGAGCTCTGCGAACAAGCTTGGGAGAAGCGCCGGGAGATGCTCGGTGAAGAGCACCCGGACGTCTTGAATTCGATATCCAGCTCTGCGTTCGTGTACGAGCAGCTCGGTGAGCACGAAAAGGCTTTCCATCTGAGGCAGGAGGCGCGGCAGAGGTATCGCCAAGCGTTGGGTGAGAACCATCCTTACGCACTGAGCGCTGCGGCGAACTTCGGCATTGCCCTGATCAAAATGAATCGAGCGCCGCAGGCCCGGCTGTTGTTGGCCGATGTGCATGAGCGGCAACGGGCGATTCTCGGCGCTGATCATCCAAACGTTCTGTGGACCTACTCTTCGCTGGCGGGCGCCCTCTTCAGGGTGGGAAAGGTTGCTCGGGCTCGGCACGTGGCCGATAGCGTCATGGCCGGATACCGACGCAGATACGACGAGGATTCGTACCAGGTACGTCGGGCCGAGGAGCGGCTGGAAGCCATTCTCCGGACTAAACCCCGCCCCTCGAAGCGGCGCTGACCCTCACGATCAGTGCGGCGCCAGTGCTCCCGCCACCCACAGCACGCCGAGGACGGACAGGACGAGCGTGAAACCTCCTGCGTAGTGGCGGAATCGCGCTCGCCACGGCATCTGGCGGAGCACGATCATCACCGCCACCAGGGCCGTCAGGCCGACCGGCAGCAGCGCCCGCGCCGCGCGGTCGAACGACGTCAACGGCAGGTACGTCTGGGCTCCGTAGAACGACAGGATCAGCGCCGGTAGCCCCAGCCCCGCAGCCGCCGCGGCCGCGAACAGGTTGAAGTTCTGCTGCGCTTCGGCGTCCTGCGCCACCGAGATCGTCGACATGCTGTCCTGCAACGAGTGCAGGCGCGCGGTTTCCTCCTCCAGCAGGCTGCTCATCGAACGGCAGTGCCGGATCGCGTTGTAGTGCATCCGGTCCGGGACCGGGGTTTCCGGGCCCGGCGGCTCGGTGGTCCCGCCGTGCTGGGGCGCCGATTCGTCGCGTCGCCAGAGGTCGTCGCGGATCGCCGCGCGCGCTTCGTCCCGGGCGCGGTTGAACGCGATCGACAGCTCGATGACCTCCGCCAGGAGCCGCCGCATCGGCTCCTGCTTGCGGTTGGCCAGCTGGTCGGCGAGTCGCCGTTCCAGCTCGTAGCGCAGCGCGCGGACCTTCGTGACCTCGTTGTGCGAGGACTCGGCCACCGCCTTGGCGAGGATGGCGGCCACGTCCCGCGCGTCGCCGTGCACCGGATGCGCAGGCTCGGCCAGCGAAGCGCCCAACGCGTCGTCCAGCTGCGACCGCACGTCCTGCACCTGCGTCCAGCGGTCGCGCTCCGACCACAGCGCCGTCACCAGGATCGTGACCGACGGCGCCGCGTCCGGCCGCACCGCGATGCGCACCCGGCCCGTGATCAGCTTGCGCGATCCGCGTTCGCCGATGAGTCGCAGCAGGGGAGCGGCGCGGTAGGCGGCCGTGTCCGCCTGGCGGAAGGCGTCTTCTTCGTTCGGGAAGCCGTGCTCTTCGGCGTGCTCGTAGCGGACTTTCGCCGACACGCCCAACTCCGACGCGCTCGCATCGCCCGTGAACAGGCGTAATTCCGCCTCCTGAGCACTCATGATCACATCCTAAGCGGCGCCTGCCCGCCGGTGTGGGGGACGGGCGACCCGGACGAGTCGGGAGCGAGCGGACCGCGGTTCGAGGCCGGATGATGGCCCGCGGGAGTCCGGACTGGGAGGCACCACATGTTCGACATCACCAGGCAGGTCACCTCCGTGCAGCGCGTGGTCAGCCAGCACTCGGTCGTCGGTGGCGCGCAGGTCAGCGTGCTGCTGCGCCGCAACTACGCCGCCCCGATCGAGGAACTCTGGCGCGCCCTCACCGAACCGGACCGGCTGCGACGCTGGTTCCTGCCGATCACCGGCGAACTCCGGGAAGGCGGCCGCTACCAGTTCGAGGGAAACGCCGGCGGCCAGATCCTGCGCTGCGCGGCACCGCGCCTGGTGAAGATCACGTTCGGCGACGGCGTTCTGGAGCTGCGGCTCGCCGAGACTGACGACGGCACCGGGCTCGAGATGATGCATTCGGTCCCGATGGAGCCGATCAGCAGCGGCGCGGGCGCGCTGTTCGTCGGACCGGGTTGGGACGTCGACCTGCTCGGCCTGGACCGGTACCTCCGGGGTGAGTACGTGCCGGGGTGGGAGAACTCCGCTGCGGTGCAGGAATTCTCCCGGCAGGCCATCAAGGCGTGGGCCGCCGCGACCGCGGATTCCGGCACGGCCGACGGCGACCAGATCGCCGACGGGGTGGCCGCGGCGAGCGCCCGGTTCACGCCCGATCTGGACCAGACGACCGCCTGATCGCGACCGCCATCAGCGCGGCCGCGGCGCACAGCGCGGCGGCCCCGATCCAGACCGCGTCGTAGGAACCGAGCAGGTCCCGCGCCACGGCGCCGAAGTAGGCGATCAGCCCGGCGCCCACCTGGTGCGCTGCGCTCACCCAGCCGAAGACGATCGCTCCGCCCGCCCCGAAGACCTGGCGGCACAGGGCGATCGTCGGCGGAACGGTCGCGACGTCGAGCAGCCCGAACAGGACGGCGAAGCCGATCATGGCCGGCTGCACCGTCGGCCCGAACAGCGCGGGCAGCGCCAGCAGGGAGAGGCCGCGCAGCGCGTAGTAAGCGGCCAGGAGCAGTTGTGGGCTGAACCGGTCGGTGAGCCAGCCGGAACCGATCGTGCCGGCCACGTTCACCACGCCGATGACCGCGAGCAGCGAGGCCGCCATCGTGGTCGGCATGCCGTGGTCGTGCGCGGCGGGGGCGAAGTGGGTCCACATGATCCCGTTGGTGGACGCCCCGCAGATCGCGAAAGTGCCCGCCAGCAACCAGAACGGGCCGGTCCGCGCCGCGTCGAACAGCAGTCGCACCGCGCGCCGGGCCGCGCCCGGCACCGGCTCCGGCTTCGCCTCGAAAACCGTTGCGCCGTAGGGGCGCAGGCCGAGATCGGCGGGGTGGTCGCGCAGCACCGACCACGCCAGCGGCGCCGTGGCCAGCGCGATCAGCGCGAGGCCCACGGTCGCCGAGCGCCACGTGAAGTGGTCGATGACCCACGACATCACCGGCAGGAACGCGAACTGGCCGAAGACGCTGGCCGCGGTCAGCAGGCCGGTCACCAGGCCGCGCCGGGCCACGAACCAGCGGTGCGTCACGGTCGCGGCGAACGCCATCGCCAGCGCGCCGCAACCGACGCCGACGAGCAGCCCCCATCCCACGACCAGCTGCCAGGAATCGGAAACGACGGTGGTCAGCCCGGCGCCGGCGGCGATCAGCAGCAGCGCGGCAACGGCCACCCGGCGGATGCCGAAGCGGTCCATCAACGCCGCGGAGAACGGCGCGGTCAGCCCGTAGAGCGCCATGTTCACCGAGACCGCGACGCCGATGGCGGCGCGCGACCAGCCGAATTCGTGGTGCAGCGGGGTGATGAGCAGGCCGGCGGTGGTGGCGCAGGCGCCCGCGCCGACCACCACCAGCGCGGTCACCGCGGCGACCCACCACGCGCGGTGGATGCCCGTCCGGGTGGCTGTTTCGATCGTCATGCCCCGACCCTGCGCTGCCGCGCGCCGCGAAACGAGTGGCCTGATGGCCAACATGTGCAAGAATCGGGCCATGACCGGTCGAGTAGCGGTGCTGGTCCGCGACGGCGTGATGCCGATGGAGCTGGGCCTGGTGCACCAACTGTTCGGGCGGGCCCTCTCGCCCGCCGGAGAACCCCTGTACGAGGTCGTGACCTGCGCACTCGTCCCCGGGATGGTGCGTACCGACGCGGACTTCCCGATCCACGTCGCGCACGGCCCCGAAGCGCTGGCGGAGGCGGACACCGTGATCGTCCCGGCGACGCACGAGCTCGACGAGACCGAGACCGAAGGCCGGCTCAGCGCGGAGCTCGCGGCGGCGTTCGCGCTGATCCGGCCGGGTACCCGCATCGCATCGATCTGCACCGGGGTGTTCGTGCTGGCCGCGGCCGGGCTGCTCGACGGCCGCCGGGCGACGACGCACTGGCGGTCCTGCGACCAGTTCCGGCGGCTCTACCCGGCGGTCCGGCTGGACCCCGACGTCCTCTACACCGACGACGGCGACGTGCTGACCTCGGCGGGCGAGGCGTCCGGGATCGACCTGTGCCTGCACATGATCCGGTGCGACCACGGCGCGGCGGTCGCCAACGAGGTGGCGCGGGCGACGGTGGTGCCGCCGCACCGCGACGGCGGCCAGGCCCAGTACATCCGGCGGCCGATGCCCGAGCCGCAGTCCGCCTCGACCGCGCAGGCCCGGGCGTGGGCGCTGGAACACCTGGACCGGCCGCTGACGCTGCGCGAACTGGCCGCGCGGGAGTCGATGAGCGTGCGGACGTTCACCCGCCGCTTCCGCGACGAGGTCGGCGTCTCGCCGCTGCAGTGGCTCACCCAGCAGCGCATCGAGCGTGCCCGCCAGCTGCTGGAGGAGACCGATCTGTCCGTCGACCGGATCGCGGCGGACGCGGGCTTCGGCACCGCGGCCTCGCTCCGGCAGCACCTGCAGGCGACGCTCGGCGTCTCACCCAGCGCCTACCGCGGCACCTTCCGGGGAACCCTTGCCGCCGCCCTCCCGCCTGGTTGAGGATCTGATGGTCAGACCACCGGTCCACCTCGCGGGAGGAAGCATCATGACGAATCGGCTCGCCAACCTCTTCCGGCTCGACGGGCGCAAGGCGGTCGTCGTCGGCGGTGGCAGCGGCCTCGGCCGGTCCAGCGCGGTGGCGCTGGCCGAGTTCGGCGCGCAGGTGATCGTCGCGGACGTGGATCCGGACGGTGCCGAGGGGACCGTGGAGGCGATCAAGAGCCTCGGCCACGAGGCGAGCCGGCGCGAGCTCGACGTGCGCGACGGTGCGCAGATCCAGCAGCTCGCAGAGGCCGAGGCGGACGCCGAGGTGCTCGTCGTTACGCCCGGCATCAACGTCCGCAAGCGCCTGCTCGACACCGTCGACGAGGAGTTCGACCGCGTCGTGGACGTCAACTTGAAGGGCACCTACCGGCTGGTGCGGGACTTCGGCGCGCGGATGGCCGAGCGCGGCCGCGGCAGCATCATCACCTTCGCCAGCTTCCGCGCCGAGGTGGTCGAACCGGGCCAGGGCATCTACGCCGCGACCAAGGCGGGCGTCGTGCAGCTCTCCCGCGCGCTGGCCGCGGAGCTGGGGCCGAAGGGCGTGCGGGTCAACGCGATCGCGCCCGGCCCGTTCGAGACGCCGCTGACCGAGCAGATCAAGTCCGACCAGACCTGGTACGGCGCGTACGCGGAGAAGACCGCGCTGAAGCGGTGGGCCAACGCCGACGAGATCGCCGGAGCCGTGGTGTACCTGGCCTCGGACGCCGCGTCGTACGTCACGGGCAGCCTCCAGCTGGTGGAAGGCGGCTGGACGGCGATCGACGGCCGCTTCGAGCCCAACGTCTGATCCGCCGGGCTCGCCTTGCGTCGCGAAATGGCGATTTCGCGCGAAATCGCCATTCGCCACGCCTGGCCGGCGACGATTTCGCGCGAAATCGCCCCGATCGGCAACTCTCAGACCTTCTCGACCTCGGCGACCAGGCCGCCGGTGATCCGCACCAGCTCGTCGAACGACGTCGGGAACATCGCGTGCTTCGCGCCCGCGCCCGCCCACACCTCCGGGAAGTCGGCCAGCATCCGGTCCACCACGGTCCGGATCGGCCGCGGGTGCCCGACCGGGCCGACGCCGCCGACCGGCTGCCCGGTCACCTCCAGCACGAACTCCGGGGTCGCGCGGCGGATCTTGCGCACCCCGAGAAGCCGCGCGACGTGCTTGGTGTCCACCCGGTGCGCGCCGCTGGCGATGATCAGCAGCGGCGCGTCGTCGGCGGTGAAGATCAGGCTGTTCGCGATCGCGCCGAGCTCGCAACCCAGCCGCTCCGCGGCCGCCGCCGCGGTCGGCAGCTCCGCTTCGAACTCGACGACGGAACCCGCGGCGCCGAGATCGCGCAGGCAGGCGGTGAAGGTGTCGGTGGCATTGCTCATGCCGCGCAGAATTCCCCAGTCCGCCCGGCCGGAACAAGTTGTTTTGCCCGGACGGGTGCCGGCGCCGGCACCCGTCCGGGCCTCCGTCAGCCCACCAGCAGCGGGAGCTTGCTGACGCCGGTCATGTTGGGGCTGGGCAGGAACTCCGGGCCCTCGGCCGGATCGGTGCGCAGGTTCGGGAACCGGTCCAGCATGATGTTCAGCGCGACCCGGCCCTCCAGGCGGGCCAGCGGCGCGCCCAGGCAGAAGTGGATGCCGCGGCCGAAGCCGATCTGCGGGTTCGGGTCCCGGCGGACGTCGAAGGCGTCCGGGTCGGTGAACTGCCGGGGGTCGCGGTTGGCGGCCGCGATCCACAGCAGCAGCAGCTGGTCGGCCGGGATCACCGTGCCGCCGAGCTCGACCTCACGGTTGGTCGCCCGGGACACCGCTGCGAACGGGCTGAAGTAGCGCAGCGACTCCTCGATCGCGGAGGGCACCAGCGACCGGTCCGCCCGCACCGCCGCGAGCTGGTCGGGGTGTGCGTCCAGGCACAGCACGGTGTTGCCCAGCAGCATCGTCGTGGTGATGTGCCCGGCGATCAGCAACACCAGCCCGAAGTTGACCACCTCGGTGTCGGTGAGCTGGACGCCGTCCACCTCGGCCGCGACGAGCTTGCCCAGGAGGTCCTCGCGGGGCGCGCGCCGCCGCTCCTGCACGTGCCCGAGCAGGTACTCGGACAGCTGCTCGACCTGCTCCATGGCCCTCGCCATGTACTCCTCCTGCTCCTTCGAGCGCTCCTTGAGGGAGAACTTGTTGGAGCTGGCGAGCATCGCGTCGACCCACTTCTTGAACAGGCCCCGGTCGCTGCTCGGCACGCCCAGCAGCTCCGCGATCACGGTGACCGGCAACGGGTAGGCCAGGTCCCGGACCAGCTCGGTCCGGTCGGACACGGCGTCGAGGAGCTCGTTGGTCAGCGCGGCGATCCGCGGCTCCAGGTCGGCGACGACCTTGGGCGTGAAGGCGTGGCTGACCAGCTTGCGGAGCTTGTGGTGCTCCGGCGGGTCCATCTGGACGAGGTTGCCCTCGTCGTTCCCGGCCAGCTCGGGCACCAGCCGCCGGGTGTCGGACGAGAAGGTTGCGGGGTCGCTGAGGGCTTGCAGGATTTCGGGGTATCCGTAGACGTTCCAGATCCCGGCCGCCGAATCATGTTCGACCGGCTGCTCCGGTCGGACGCCGCGCAGCCAGAACTGCGCTTCGTTGATCCCCCAGGTGTCGGCGAGGGTCGTCATGTGTTGCCCCTTCCTGATGGACGAGCGCCGCCGGTCAGGCGCGCTCGCTGGTTATCCCGGAGATGTAGATCCACTTCCGGTAGTTCGCGGTGATCTCGTCGAAGAGCGCACTGATCTCGGCCGCCGCCGCGGTCAGCGAGGAGCGGTCGGGTGCGTCGTCGGGTTCGAAGGCGCGGTGGATGGTCTGCGCCAGCGCCTCCGCCTTGGCCCGGTCGTCCAGTGCCGCCAGGTCCGGGTTGATGTTGTCCAGCAGGAAGAACCCGGTGATCGTGGCGTACAGCGAGAAGACGAGGTGCGGCACGTCGTCGCGGACCAGGCCGTACTTGGTGATCAGCTCGACGTAGCGGTCGGTGAACTCCTGGCCGCGGCTCTGCGCATCGCTCTGCTTGAGGTTGCCGAGCAGTTCCGCGTCCTGGGTGACCAGCGCTCGCATCAGCGGTCTGCGCTGGGTGGCCAGGAACGAGGTCTGCATGAACCGGTGCGGCCGGACCTCTTCGGGATCGCGGCGCACCCGGTCGATGAGCTCGGCCGTCAGGTCTGCGGATTCGCGCAGGAACAGCGACTCGAACAGCCGCTCCTTGGTGCGCCAGTGCAGGTAGACGGTGCCCTTGCCGATGCCGGCCTGCCTGGCGATGTCCTCGATGGTCACCTTCCGGTAGCCCAGCCGAATCATCAGTTCCCCGGCCGCGTCGAGGATGCGGTCGGCACGTTCGGTGGGCTGCGTCATGGGACTTCTCCTGCCTTCGATCTCGATCTGTTGACCAGATTTGAAATCTGGTCAACCAGTCATGGGTCACCATAGACCTCGCGGGGAAGATCGGGCAATGGCTCCCGGGGCTGCTTTGACGCGGTCTTGACGCATCACCCGGAAGCACCAACCCGCGCCTCCGCCGGGCGAACTCCGGCGCGCGCCGGAGCCGGGGTGGCTTTAGGTTCGGCGGGCAGCGCGCAGCCGAAAGGGCTTTTCCAGCCGCCCCGAAGGGAGCACCATGGGATTCGGAGAGTTCAAGGACCACCTGCAAGATCTGGGCAAGGAGCACGGCGACAAGATCGAGCAGGGCTTGGACAAGGCGGCCGAAGCGGCGAAGGAGAAGTTCGGCCACGAGGACCAGATCGACAACGCCGTCGAGAAGGGCAAGGAGTTCCTCGGCGGCAACGATCAGGGCCCCGGCGAACAGCGCTAACGGAACATCGCCGCCCGACCCAAGCTGCAGAGCGGGAAGAGGTGAGGGCCATCCCGCTCGCAGTGGTCGGAGCGGATCATGGAGAGGCCGCCCAACGCACAGGGCGGCCTCTCTTCGTGCCCGGCCCCGGAAGATCCGCCGGACCTGGGCGAACGGCCCGAAGTCGATCAGCAGTTTCAATTGAAACCGACGGGCAGTTGTCCACACCCCTCGGTATGTCGGGCCACGACACGCCGGATGCTGTGGATGAGTCCCGCAATTTCAATGGAAATCAGAGCTCTGATTTCCATTGAAATTGCGGGCGCACGACGCCGGGAGCGCGACGGCCGGGGCCGCTCGCGCGCGTACCGACCTGGCCGAGATCACCGCCCCTTGCTTCGAGGCGTCACGTCGGGGCGCAGCTTCGAGGCGTCACACCGGGATCTCTACCTCGGCGGTTGTCTCCGTGAGGGCCACGACTCGGCTGCCGCGCTCGCCGAGCTCTCGCAGGCGCTCCAGGGCCGTGTCGTTGAGTTGGACCGTCGCTCGTACTCGCTCGTTGATCGCGAGTTCGTCGAGCGTTCGGCGCGCTTCGTGGCCCGCATCCACTGTGGACTTCAGGCCTCCGGTGGAGGCGAGGGAGCCGCGGGCCGCTCCGAGCCTGCCGAGGGCGTCGTCAACGGCGTCGAGCAGCGCGATCCGGTTGCCTTCCGTCATCGCCCGCACCAGCTCGGGTTCGCTGCCCGCCACCCGGGTGCCGTCGCGGAACGAGCCGGCCGCCAGCGACAGCGCCAGTGGTCCGCCGTCGGCTCCGACCGCCGCGAGCACCGCCGCGAACACGTGCGGCAGGTGCGAGATGCGCGCGACCGCGAAGTCGTGCGAGGCCGCCGACGTCGGCACCACCTGCGCGCCGCAGTCGAGCGCGAGCCGGGCAGCCTCGCGCCACGCTTCGAGCGTGGTGCCTTCCTCGATGGTCACCGCCCAGGCCGCCCCGGCGAACAGCTCGCCGGAACCCGCCGACCAGCCGGAACTCGACACCCCGGCCATCGGGTGGCCGCCGGCGTAGCGGCCGGCGGGCAGCAGGCTGCGGACCTCGGCGTCGACCGGCTCCTTGACGCTCACCACGTCGGTCAGCCAGGCGCCGGGAGCGTGCTCGGCGACCTGCCGCAGCACCGCGCGCACGGCGGTCAGCGGCGTCGCGACGACCACGAGCGCCTCCTCCTCGGCGGCGCGGCGCAGGGCCGGTTCGACGTCGAGGACCTCGAAACCCTCGGCCCGGGCGCCGGCGGCGTCGGCTTCCGAGGTCGTGGTGCCCCAGGCGGGGCGTCCGGCGGTTTTGGCGGCTCGCAGCACCGAGCCGCCGATGAGTCCCAGTCCGATCAGGCACACGGCACGCATCGGTCCATCCTGCCCGAACTCTCCGTCGGCCACGTACCCGGTTGAGCGTGAATCGGTGCCCGGAAGGTTACGAGCGCGCAATAGTGCTTTCGGGTGGCGTTAGTACGCTCTACGGTGTCCTCATGACGGTGCAGGAGCCGGTCGCTGGCTTCGCCGTCGCCGTGGTGCGGGAGGACGGGCGGTGGCGGTGCAGCACGATGGACCAAACGGTGCTGACCGGCCTCGACGCCTCGATCACGGCGTTGCGCGAGCTGCGCTCCACCGGCGCGGTGTTCGGTATGTGCAATGTGGACGACGAGTTCTTCGTGCTGATCAGGCCGGTGCCCGGCGGCGTTGATCTGCTGCTGTCGGACGCGGCCGCGGCGCTGGACTACGACATCGCGGCGGACGTCCTCGACCTGCTGCGCATCGATCCGCCCGATGAGGACGACGAAGAGGTCTGGCCGGAGGGCAACCTCGCGATCCTCTCCGATCTCGGGCTGCCCGAGGGCGAGTTGCTGGTGATCATCGAAGAGGTCGACCTCTACCCGGACGAGCAGCTGGAGATGATCGCCCAGCGCTGCGGCTTCGGGGACGACTTCGCGAAGGTGCTGGAGAAGCTGGAGCAGTGAGCACATCCGGTGTCCGCGCCGGCGACGCCGAGCTGGTGCGCGACGCGCTGCGGGTCGCCGCCGAAGCACCATCCACAGGGGACGTTCCGATCGGCGCGGTCGTGGTCGACCAGGCCGGTCGGGTCCTCGCGCGGGCGCACAACCAGCGCGAGGCGCTGCAGGACCCCACGGCGCACGCGGAGATCCTCGCGTTGCGCGCCGCTGCCGCCGTGCACGGCGATGGCTGGCGGCTGGAGGGCTGCACGCTGGCGGTCACCGTCGAGCCCTGCACGATGTGCGCGGGCGCATTGGTGCTGGCCAGGGTGGCCAGAGTGGTGTTCGGCGTGTGGGAGCCGCGGACCGGCGCGGTCGGCTCGCTGTGGGACGTGGTGCGTGATCGCCGGCTCAACCACCGGCCGGAGGTCGTCGGCGGGGTGCTGGCGGACGAGTGCGCCGCGGTGCTCGAGGAGTTCTTCGCCTCGCATCGCGATTAGCAGCCGAGAGTTACAGCTTTCGTCATATTCCACCGATTCGGGTGACCCCGTCTTCGCCGTGATCGTCATCGCGGGCTGTGACGATTGGTCGGTCCGCCTTCAACTAGGGCGGACTGATCGCGTTGCAGAGGGGTGACGTGGAGCCGAATGATGCAGTTCTGGCCACGCGCATCGCGAATGGGGACACCGGTGCCTTCGAGCTGGTCGTGCGCCGGTACTCCGACGGGATATTCGGGATGTCGCTGCGGATGCTCGGAG
This sequence comes from Saccharopolyspora sp. NPDC003752, assembly GCF_053605825.1. Lineage (NCBI taxonomy): Bacteria > Bacillati > Actinomycetota > Actinomycetes > Pseudonocardiales > Pseudonocardiaceae > Saccharopolyspora > Saccharopolyspora sp. NPDC003752. Next base: position 180,134 of record NZ_JBSGJZ010000006.1, read on the forward strand.
ACCGGGCCGAGGCCGAGGACGTGGTGCAAGACGTGTTCATGACGGCGTGGCGACGAGCCGGTGAGCTCCTGGAGCCCGCCGCGCTGCGGACCTGGCTGTTCCAGATCGCGCGCCGACATTGCTTGATCGTGCTGCGCCGCCGGCGGATACGCCGCACCGAGCCGGTCGATGCGTTACCAGAACACCGAGCCGCCGTGGGAGCCGCCACGGTGATCGCCGACCCGCAGCGAGCCGCGGAAGCGGGAGCGGGCGTGCTGGCGCTGCGGCACGCGCTCGCGGGCCTGCCGACCAAGCAGCGCGATGTCTGGGTCCTCGCGGAGGTCGACGGCCTGTCCTACTGCGAGATCGGCCAGCGCGTCGGCGCTGGTGAGCAGGCCGTTCGCGGCCGGCTGTCGCGGGCCCGGGCCAGCCTCGCCGACAGGATGCGCGCCTGGCGGTGACCCCCTGTGCCGGGTCGGATCGGGGACCGGTAGCCTAGTCGGCGGTAGCGTGTCCGAGCGGCCGAAGGAGCACGCCTCGAAAGCGTGTGAGGTTAACAGCCTCCGTGGGTTCGAATCCCACCGCTACCGCTCGACGAAGGGCCGGTCCTGCGATCCGCGGGACCGGCCCTTCGCTTCGTCCAGGGGCGGCCACCTGCGGCACCGATGTCTGGACCTGCACGGGTGGCTGCCGCGGCGGGCGAGGAGGGCTCGGAGGTTCCGCGACGCCGTCGCGTTCACCAGGTGGCACTCCATCCGGTCGCCGGAGAACAGCACGCCTGGGCTGCCCAGGACCTGGGGCAATGGCTCGAACAGGAAGCGGGACGCACCGCCCCGTCCGTCTCGCCAGCAGGCTCGGCACCAGCGTCGACTATCACCGCAGACCTGCGGGGGTCGGCCGACGCGGCCCGGGCCGAGGTCGCGTTCGGACAGGCCGGGCACGTGCCGATCGTCGTGCCCGGGATCGCCGTCAGCTCGACCCGCTCCGGCAGCACCTGCACGCCGCTGGTCAGGTCGGGGAGGAGCTCGTGGTCGCCCCTTCTCGCGCTGCGGCGTTCGGCCGGTCGCGCGGGTTCCGCTCGGCTTTGTTCACGTGATCGTGTGTCGCGCGTCGCTTCGGGCGGGTAACTTCTCGTCGATCATGTCGCTTGGCGAGGGGAAGCCGAAGTGCGCGTCACGTCACTGCTTGCCGCCACCGGGGTGCTGCTGTCCATCGCGCCCGCGGCGACCGCGGTAGCGCAGCAGCAGGTCCGGATCCACGACATCCAAGGCACCACGCGGGTTTCGCCGCTGGCCGGCCGGCAGGTGACCGGGGTGCCGGGCGTGGTCACCGGGGTGCGCGGCTTCGGCCAGGCCCGCGGTTTCTGGTTCCAGGACACCGCGCCCGACGCGGACCCGCGCACCAGCGAGGGGCTGTTCGTGTTCACCGGCGACCAGACGCCGCAGGTGGCTGTCGGCGACGTGGTCGCGGTCGACGGGCGGGTCGTGGAGTACTACCCGGTGGCCTCGGGCGAGACGCCGGAGACCACGCCGAACCAGTCGGTCACCGAGCTCACCGGCGCGACCTGGCAGGTCACCGGCAAGGGGAGCGTCCCGTCCGAGGCGGTCGGGCCGGAGACGGTCCCGGCGGAGTTCGCGCCGCAGGACGCCAACATCGACAAGCTGGACCTGGAGCCGCAGCGCTTCGCGCTGGACTACTACGAGTCGCGCGAGGGCATGGTGCTGCGCGTGGACGACGCGCGCGTGGTCGGCCCGACCGACGCGTACCGCGCGCTGTGGATCACCAGCAAGCCAGAGCAGAACGCGAACGGCCGCGGCGGCACCACCTACACCGGCTACGACGATGCGAACGCGGGCCGGCTCAAGGTCGAGTCCCTGACGGACGCGCCGTTGCCCACCGCGAACGTCGGCGACCGGCTGCGCGGCGGCACCGAAGGACCGCTGGACTACAGCCGGTTCGGCGGTTACGTGCTGGAGGCCGCGCGGCTCGGCGAGCACGTGCCGGGCGGCCTGAACCCGGAGACGACGCGGCCGCAGGGCCGCGGCGAGCTCGCGGTCGCTACGTACAACGTCGAGAACCTCGCCGCGGGCAGCGATCCGGCCAAGTTCGCCCGGCTCGCCGAAGGCGTCGTCGACCGGCTCGCGGCGCCGGACATCGTTGCGCTGGAAGAAGTCCAGGACAACTCCGGGCCGACCGACGACGGCGTGGTGGCCGCGGAGGAGACGCTGCGGGAGTTCACCGACGCGATCGAGGCGGCGGGCGGACCGCGCTACCTGTGGCGGCAGATCGACCCGCAGAACAACGCCGACGGCGGCCAGCCCGGCGGCAACATCCGGGTCGCCTTCCTGTACAACCCGGCTCGGGTGTCCTTTGTGGACCGACCGGGTGGCGATGCGACGACGCCGGTGCACCCCGTGGAGAACGGCTCGCGGCTAGCGCTGAGCGCCTCGCCGGGGCGCATCGCCCCGGCCGACGAGGCGTGGCGGGACAGCCGGAAGCCGCTGGTGGGCGAGTTCCTGTTCCGCGGTGAGCAGGTGTTCGTGGTGGCCAACCACTTCGCCTCCAAGGGCGGCGACCAGCCGCTGCACGGCCGGTTCCAGCCGCCGGCGCGGGTCTCGGAGGAGCAGCGGGTGAAGCAGGCGCAGGCGGTGCGCGGCTTCGTCGACGAGGTGCGGGCCATCGACGACGAGGCCCGGATCGTGGTGCTCGGCGACCTCAACGACTACGGCTTCTCCCCGGCCCTGGCGCCGCTGACCGGGGCGCTGGTACCGCTGGCCGACTCGCTGCCGCCGGCCGAGCGCTACAGCTACGTCTACGAGGGCAACTCCCAGCAGCTGGACCACATCCTGGTGAGCCCGGCGATCACGGCGGAGTACGACGTGGTCCACATCAACGCGGAGTTCGCCGACCAGGCCAGCGACCACGACCCCCAGGTGGCCCGCCTGCGGTTCTGAGCTTCCGGTGCTCGTGAGCGTTTTGTGCTGCCATAGCGACACAAACCGCTCACGATCTGTTCTTTCTTCTTTGAAGCGGCGCAGCCGCTCAGCCCACCCTCGCAGCTTGCGCCGCCACCTGCACCGCCACGCAAAACGAGCCCGGAAATACGCTTTTCAAGGCCGGATGTTCTGGTTCAGGTGGAAGAGGTTGTCCGGGTCGTAGGCCTTCTTCACCTGGACCAGCCGGTCGTAGTTCCCCCGGTAGTTCGCCCTGATCCGGTCCTGGTCGTCGCCGGCCATGAAGTTGACGTACCCGCCCGCCTCGGAGTGCGGTGAAGTCGCGGCGTAGTAGTCGCGCACCCAGGCGATGTTGGCCGGGTTGTCGGCCGGATCGGGCCACATCCCGGCGATCACCGTCGCGAAGTTCGCGTCCCGGTAGGCGAATGCGGTGGCATCCGGCGCGACCCGGTGGCAGGCGCCGTTGATCGGGTAGATGTGCACGGTCGAGTTCACCACCGGCACCCGCGGGCCGTGCTCGACGTGCGCGGCGATCATCTCGTCGGTCAGCTCGACGACGAAGTTCGCCTTCCAGTAGTGCTGCAGCCCGGGCGGGACGAGCACGTCGAAAGCCCCGTTGAGCAGGGGATATGGCATCGGTCCGAGGTGCTCGGCGACGATCGGGGCGATGTCGCGCAGCGGCTGGACGACGGCCGGCCCGGCATCGACGTGCCCGGCCCAGCACGCGACGATCGCGATCAGCGTGTCGCCGTGCCGCTCCTCCGGGATGAAGGGCAGCGGCGGGGCGATCTGGAAGGCGGGGAACGCGCTGAGCTGCTCCGGAGCGGCGGCGATGATCTCGCGGTAGGCCCGCAGCACGTTCGTGATCTGGTCCAGCTCGAAGAAGATCAGGCCGCCGTAGATGTCGCGCACCGGGGCGAGCCGGTACTCGAACGACGTCACGACGCCGAAGTTGCCGCCCCCACCGCGCAGCGCCCAGAACAGGTCGGCGTGCCGCTGCTCGTCGGCCACGACCAGCTCGCCGCCGGCGGTGACGACGTCGGCGGAGATCAGGTTGTCGCAGGTCAAACCCTGACCCCGGGCGAGGTGCCCGATGCCGCCGCCGAGCGTGAGCCCACCGATGCCGGTGCTGGAGATGATGCCGCCGGTGGTGGCGAGCCCGAACGCATGAGTCGCGGCATCGACGTCGCCCCAGGTCGCGCCGCCTTCGGCCCGCACGGTCCGCGCACCCGGAACGACGCGCACGCCCCGCATCGGCGCCAGGTCGATCACGACCCCGTCGTCGCAGGTCCCGAACCCGGGCACGCTGTGCCCGCCGCCGCGCACGGCGAGGTCGAGCCCGTTCTCCCGCGCGTAGTCGACGGCGGCGACGACGTCCCCGGCGTTGCGGCACCGCACAACGACCTGCGGGCGGCGGTCGATCATGGCGTTGTACACGCGGCGGGCCTCGTCGAACCCGGGATCGTCCCGGTCGATCACGGCCCCGCGAACCAGCTCCTGCAACTGCGTGACGGTCATACCCACAACCGCAACGGTGCGGCGAACTGACGAGAACGGACAGGGACGTACGACCTGTGGAACGCGAAAGAGCCCTGGCCGCGAAATCCGCGGCCAGGGCTCTGACCAGCGGAGGATACGGGATTCGAACCCGTGAGGGCTATTAACCCAACACGATTTCCAATCGTGCGCCTTAGGCCGCTCGGCCAATCCTCCGTGCGGAAGCCTAGCAGGGCGCTGTCGATCACCTGGTGCCGGGTTTGGGCAGGCGTTGCGGGCTCGCGGACCGGTCCAGGACGCAGTGCCGGGTCGATGAGGACAGGCGTGGAACCGTCGCCGGTGCTCGCCCAGATCTCCAGCCGGTAGCCGGTGGCTTCGGCGGGCTCGCCCGCGTTGGCCAGGACCTTCCGCGCTTCCTCGTCATCGACCGGTCGGGGGCGATCGCCCTGGTACGGGCCGGGTTGGGGGCGCTTTGCGACTCGCCCGAACCGTCGGGGTACACTGTCCGTGGACCTCGTGCGGCGTCCATCCTGTGAACTCCCCCAGGGCCGGAAGGCAGCAAGGGTAAGCGGGCTCTGGCGGGTGCACGGGGTCCCCTTATTTTTCCCGGTCGGCCTCCGGATCAGGCCGCGTTCGGGTTGTCGGGCTCACCGCGTAGGGTTTTGTCCGTGGCGCTCGCCCTTTACCGCAAGTACAGGCCGGCGACCTTCGCTGAGGTCGTCGGGCAGGACCACGTCACCGACCCGCTGCGGACCGCGCTGGCCGCCGGCCGTGTCAACCACGCCTACCTGTTCTCCGGGCCGCGCGGTTGCGGCAAGACCTCCAGCGCTCGCATCCTCGCCCGCTCGCTGAACTGCGCGCAGGGCCCGACCCCCGACCCGTGCGGGGAATGCGACTCGTGCGTCTCGCTCGCGCCCGAAGGCGGCGGCAGCGTCGACGTCGTCGAGCTCGACGCGGCCAGCCACGGTGGCGTCGACGACACCCGCGAACTGCGCGACCGCGCCTTCTTCGCGCCCGCCCAGTCGCGGTACCGGATCTTCATCATCGACGAGGCCCACATGGTCACCACGCAGGGCTTCAACGCCCTGCTGAAGATCGTCGAGGAACCGCCGGAACACCTGATCTTCGTCTTCGCCACGACCGAGCCGGACAAGGTGCTCACCACCATCCGGTCCCGGACCCACCACTACCCGTTCCGGCTGATGCCGCCGGGCGTGATGCGCGACCTGGTCGAGCGGATCTGCCGCGACGAGGGCGTGCAGGTCGAGCCCGCGGTGTTCCCGCTGGTGATCCGGGCCGGTGGCGGGTCCGCCCGCGACACGCTCAGCGTGCTCGACCAGCTGCTCGCCGGGGCGGGGCCCGAAGGCGTCACCTACGAGCGCGCGGTGGCGCTGCTCGGGGTCACCGACGTCGCGCTGATCGACGACATGGTCGACGCGCTCGCGGCCGGCGACGGCGCCGCCGTGTACGGCACGGTCGACCGGCTGGTCGAGGCCGGGCACGACCCGCGCCGGTTCGGCTCCGACCTGCTCGACCGGCTGCGCGACCTGGTGCTGCTCAACTCGGTGCCGGACGCCGCCCAGCGCGGACTGGTGGACGCCGCGGGCGACGAGCTCGCCCGGATGCAGACCCAGGCCGAACAGCTCGGCGCGGCAACGCTTTCCCGGTTCGCCGAGATCGTCCACACTGGACTTTCCGAGATGCGCGGAGCCACCGCGCCCCGGCTGCTGCTGGAACTGCTCTGCGCGCGGATGCTCCTGCCGACCGCATCGGACTCGGAAGTCGCGCTGCTGCAACGGCTTGAGCGCGTCGAGAGCCGCATGACCATCGCGCCGGGCGAGGGAGCCCCTGCCGCCCAGGCTGCTGCTCCTGCCGCCACCGCGCCGGTGGCGGACGGCGACGCGCGGCCGAAGCGCGTCTTCCAGCGGCCGCACGAGCGCGCAGCGCAGGAGGCAGCCGTAGCGCAGCAGCCGGAGGCGCCAGCGCGTCCGGCGCCCGCAGCGGCGGAGCAGCCCGTGTCGGCGGAGCGGCCGGTGACACCGCCGAAGGCGGCTGCCCCCGCGCCTGCGACGCCGCCTCCGGCGGCCGAGCAGGCTCCGCCACCAGCGGCGGAGCCGCGTCCGGCCGCGCCAGCGGCGGAGCCGCGTCCGGCCGCTGCGCCAGCGGCGGAGGCTGCCGCGCCGGCGCAGGCCGGGTTCGACGCGGCGAAGGTGCGGCAGGTGTGGGCCAAGGTGCTGCAGGCGGTCGCGACGCGGAATCGCCCGACGCAGGCGCTGCTGCTCAACGCCGTGGTTCAGGACCTCAGCGGCGACAACACGCTGGTGCTGTCGATGCCCACCTCCGGGCTGGTCAAGCAGCTCGCCCAGCAGCGACGGCTGGACTTCGTCCGGGACGCGCTGCGCGAGGTCGTCGGCGGCGAGTGGGAGATCCAGTGCGTCGAGGCCGGTGCCGCGCCGCCGCCTGCGGCTCGTCCCGCCGCGCCCAAGCAACCGGTGCAGCGCCGGTCGACCCAGCAGAGCGAGCCCGCCCCGACGAACGGCCAGTCGGCGAATCCTCAGGCCGGCCAGGCGGCCAACGGCCGGAATCCCGCTCGCCCGCAGGCGGGTTCGCCCGCGCGCCAGGGCTCGGTGCCGCGCCCGCCGGAACCGGACGACATCCCGCCGCCGCCCGAGCCGCCGGACGACGAGCCCCCGCCGCCGGACGACGTCCCGCCGCCTCCGGAGCCGCCCAGGCCGCCGGAGCCGGTCTCCGATGACGAGGAAGACCCGGAGAAGATGCTCGCCGAGTCCTCCCCGATGGACGCCAACGCCCAGGTGGGCCGCGACCCGGAAACGGCGGCGGTCGAGCTCTTCGAACGAGAACTCGGCGCCCGCCGGATCGACGACTGAACCACCCCGTCGAGCGGCCCCCGGCTTTCGGAGCCTTCGATTTCGCCTGAATTCGGGGGCTCCGCCCGGCTGATCCCGAAGGTTCCCGGTGCCGCTTTCGCGCGAAAACGGCGCCCTGCACACCGGACGGCCATGTCCCAGACGCGCCCGCGCACCGTTCTGAAAACGACCCCTTGGGCAAAGTCGGGAATGCGGCACACCAGCGAAGACGAACGCGGCGCGGTCAGGCCTGTTTCGCCAGGTGGCGGGCCAGGAATTCGAGGGCTCTCGGGTAGGCGTCGAGGCGGTTGGCGCGCTTGGCCAGGCCGTGGCCTTCGTCGTCGTACACCCGCAGCTCGCACTCCAGGTCGTTCGCCCGGACCGCAGTCGCGATCTGCTGGGCCTCCGACAGCGGCACCCTCGGGTCGTTCGCGCCGTGCAGCACGAACAGCGGCGCCGCGATGGACGCGACCCTGGTCAGCGGCGACGCCGAGTGCAGGAATTCCGCGTCCGCCGCGAGCGAGCCGTACTCGCGCTCGCGGTGCGCTCGCCGGTACGCGGCGGTGTTCTCCAGGAACGTGACCAGCGACGAGATCCCGACGATGTCGACCCCGGCCGCCCATCGCTCCGGCTGGAACGCCAGCCCGGCGAGCACCATGTAGCCGCCGTACGAGCCGCCCCACAGCGCCGCGCGCCCGGCGTCCAGCCCGATCGACGGCAGCCAGTCGTGCAGGTCGCCGAGGTCGGCCACGGATTCCAGCCGGTTGCGGCCGTCATCCGCCGAGTACCAGCGCTTCCCGTAGCCGGTGGAGCCGCGGACGTTCGGCACCAGCACGGTGTGCCCCTGCGCGACGAGGGCCTGGGCGATCGGGCTGAACGCCCGCAACGCCTGGCTCTCCGGGCCGCCGTGGACGATCAGCACCGCCGATCCGGCCAGCCGCGGATCGGCCTCGTGCGGGGCGAAGACGAAGCACGGCACCTGTTCGCCGTCGCGGGCCGGCACCCGGTGCGAACTCGGTTCGACCAGGCCGTCGAGCTGCGCCGCGGAACCGGTCAGCGACTCGCACTCGCCGTTCGCGGCGTGCACCAGCAGTGCGTCGCCGGGGACCGCCGGGGCGCTGAACGACAGCGCGACGAACCGCGAGTCCGGCGACCAGGTCGGGGCCGGCAGCGGGTACGAACACCAGCCGTCGGCGGGTAATCGGATCGTCCGCAGCAGGTCGCCGGTGGCGGCGTCGTGCAGCGCCAGCCTGCTGGCGCCGTCGTCGTTCGCCTGCACCAGCAGTGTCGAACCGTCCGGCGAGAGCCAGCCGGTGAGGTCGTGCTCGTCGGAGGTCACCAGCCAGCGCCGGGCGCCGGTGCGCGGGTCGATGCGCGCGATCCCGGCGCGGTCCCGGTCGGCGTCGGTGGTGACGACCAGCCCGTCGGGCAGCCAGCCGAGCTGGCCGTGTCGCGCGGGCTCGTCGCGCCCGGTCAGCGCCTGCACTTCGCGGGTTGCGGTGTCGACCAGGAGCAGCCGGTCGGACATCGCGCGGTCGGCGGGCACGGTCAGCGCCAGGTGGCGGCCGTCCGGGGAGGCCGTCGCCTCCAGGACCATGCCGCCCTGGTCGTAGGCGATCGCCTCCGCACCGGTCTCGACGTGGCGGATCACCACGTCGAAGTCCACGCCGTTGCGGCGGTTGGTCGCGTAGACGATCCGGCCGGGCAGGACGTCGAGCAGCCGGTGCACGTGCGCCGGGTCGCGGACCAGCGGCTGCAGGTCGTGCAGCCGCGCCGGGCGGAGGCGCGGTTCGTCCAGGCGCAGCAGGGAAAGCTGGCCGCGCTCGTTGCCGTCGGTGTCGTGCTGCACGACCACGGCGCGTTCGCCGGGCAGGTAGCGGCCGGTGACCGCGCCCGGCAGGGCGGTCAGCGGGGTGGGCTCGCCGTCGGCGAGCTCGACGAGCTGGGTGGATCCGGATTCGTCGGAGCCCGCCAGGACCCGGCCGGTGTCGGCCACGTCGAAGGCCCGCCAGCTGGTCAGTTCGAGCAACCGCACGATGTCCACCGCCATGCGATCACCCTGTCACGCTTCGCCCCCGCCGCCCAGGGGCGCGGACCGCCAGGCAGAGCGGGCCGCGCATTCTCTAGGCTGGTGGCGTAGCCCGAATCGGGGTACGTGCACGCGCCAGCCGGAGGAGGATCACGGTGCAGCCAGGTGGGCAGCCGAACATGCAGCAGATCATGGAACAGGCGCAGAAGATGCAGCAGCAGCTGATGACTGCGCAGCAGGAGCTCGCCGCCGCGGAGGTCACCGGGAGCGCCGGTGGCGGCCTGGTCACGGCGACCGTCAGCGGTTCGGGCGAGCTGAAGGGGCTGTCGATCGACCCGAAGGCGGCCGACCCGGAGGACACCGAGACGCTGGCCGACCTGGTGGTCGCGGCGGTGCGCGACGCCAACCGGGCCGCGCAGGAGCTGCAGGCCGAGAAGATGGGCCCGCTCACCGGTGCGCTGGGCGGCGGTGGCCTCGGCGGTCTCAGCCTGCCGGGCATGTGATCGCGGTTTCGACGGGAACCGCGCACCGTCGTCGGCGGGGAGTGCGGTTTCAATTGAAACTGCGCCGAACCCCTGGAAACGAGCGATAAGTGTACGAAGGTCCCGTTCAGGATTTGATCGATGAGCTCGGCAGGCTGCCGGGCATCGGTCCGAAGAGCGCGCAGCGCATCGCCTTCCACCTGCTCGCGGCCGAGCCCGCGGACGTGACCCGGCTGCAGGAGGTCCTGCAGAAGGTCAAGGAAGGCGTGGTGTTCTGCGACGTCTGCGGCAACGTCTCGGAGGAGACGACCTGCCGCATCTGCCGGGATGCCCGGCGCGACAAGACGTTGGTGTGCGTCGTCGAGGAGCCCAAGGACGTGCTGGCGATCGAGCGCACGCGCGAGTTCAAGGGGCGCTACCACGTGCTCGGCGGCGCGCTGGATCCGCTTTCCGGCGTGGGACCGGACCAGCTGCGGGTGCGCGAGCTGCTGGCCCGCATCGGGCAGGACGACATCGCCGAGGTGATCATCGCGACGGACCCGAACACCGAGGGCGAGGCGACCGCGACCTACCTGGTGCGGATGCTGCGCGACTTCCCCGGCCTCTCGGTCACGCGGCTGGCGTCCGGCCTGCCGATGGGTGGTGACCTGGAGTTCGCCGATGAGCTGACGCTGGGGCGGGCCCTCTCCGGCCGCCGCGCGATGTAGCCGCCACGGGACGACGCTTTTCGAGCTCGTGAGTGCTTTGGACCGCCATGGCGATCCAAAGCACTCACGAGCTTTTTGCGTCTGCCTCGGTGCGGTGAAGACTGGCCGCGAGCGGTACCGCCGGACGTGTCAGGGCATCGCCAGAATCTGTTGTCAGAGCCAGAATTTTCCGCAATTTTTACCGGTATTCACGGGTTGTCCGACTGTTCTTCCGGAGCGTCCGAGAGGCCCAGCACCCTCGCCCACCTGGGTGAATGCCCGAAATATCGGGTTTTCCTTAGGCGTCCCTAAGTAGTGGGATCGTAACCTCAGGTACCCCAATGGACTCCTAATGCGAGTTAGTCTCACGGAACTCTGAGACCTGAGACACACCGAGGTGCTTCCATGAGTAGAGCTCCATCGCCGCGCCGCGGATCCGGCACGGGTCGCCGTGTCGCCACCGCCGGCATCGCCATCGTCGCGGCGACCTCGCTGGCGGCCTGCGCGGAATCGCAGCGCGAGGCAGGTGGCGGCGGTGAAGGCGGCACGCTCACCTTCGGCGCGGCAGGCGCACCCGACCTGTTCGACCCCTTCTACGCCTCCGACGGCGAGACCTTCCGGGTCACCCGCCAGATCACCGAGGGCCTCGTCGGGTTCAAGCCGGGATCGTCGGACGTCGAACCGGAGCTCGCCGACAGCTGGGAGCACAGCCCGGACGGCAAGACCTGGACCTTCAAGCTCCGGCAGGGAGTGAAGTTCCACGACGGCACCGACTTCAACGGCGACGCGGTGTGCAAGAACTTCCAGCGCATGTTCAACCAGACCGGCGCCGGTCAGAACAACGCGCTGTCCTACTACTGGATCGAGAACTTCGGCGGGTTCGCCGACGGCAAGGCCCCGTCGCTGTACCAGTCGTGCGACGCGCCGGACGCGACCACGGCCGTGGTCCACCTGACCCGCGCCAGCTCGAAGTTCCCGGACATCCTCGGGCTGCCGTCGTTCAGCATGCAGTCGCCGACCGCGATGGACCAGTACCAGGCCAACAACGTGCAGGCGCAGGGCGACAGCTTCGTGTACCCCGAGTACGCCAAGGCGCACCCGACCGGCACCGGGCCGTTCAAGTTCGCGTCCTACGACGAGAGCAACGGCACCATCAAGCTGGTCCGCAACGAGGAGTACTGGGGCGAGAAGGCCAAGCTCAACGAGCTGATCTTCCGCATCATCCCGGACGAGACGGTGCGCAAGCAGGAGCTGGAGTCGGGGGCCATCGACGGCTACGACTACCCCAACGCCGCCGACCTCAAGGCCCTGCGCGACGCCGGCAACAACGTCCAGGTCCGCGACCCGTTCAACATCATGTACCTGGGCATCACCCAGAAGAACAACCCGGCGCTGCAGAACCTGAAGGTGCGGCAGGCGCTGGCGTACGCGGTGGACCGGGAGACGCTGGTCAAGGCCAACATGCCGGAAGGCGCCACGGTGGCCACCCAGTTCTACCCGAAGACCGTGGACGGCTACGCCGACGACGTCCAGCAGTACCCGCACGACCCGGCGAGGGCCAAGCAGCTGCTCGCCGAGGCCGGCGCCTCGAACCTCGCGATCAACTTCTACTGGCCCACCGAGGTCACCCGGCCCTACATGCCGGACCCGCAGGGCATCTACAACGCACTCGCCGAGGACCTGCGCGAGGCGGGCTTCACCGTCAACCCGGTGAGCAAGCCGTGGAACGGCGGCTACATCGACGACGTCGACAACGCCAAGGCCGACATCTTCCTGCTCGGCTGGACCGGCGACTACAACACGCCGGACAACTTCATCGGCACCTTCTTCGGCACGCCGACCAACCGCTTCTACACGGCCGGTGCGCCGTGGGGCGAGGAGCTGGCGACGCAGCTGAAGGCCGCCGACAGCGAGCCGGACGAGGTCAAGCGCAACCAGATGTACCAGGACATCAACCGGAAGCTGATGTCCGAGTACCTGCCCGCCGTGCCGCTGTCGCACTCGCCGCCGGCGATCGTGACCAGCCCGCGGGTGCACGGCCTGCAGACCTCGCCGCTGACCGCCGAGGAGTTCGCGTCGGTGAGCGTCTCGGAGAAGTGAGTTGACGATTTCGCGCGAAACCGGCGCGGCTCCCGCACGGGGACCGTCGGTTTCGCGCGAAATCGCGCGCTCGCTGCCGGACTGACCAAACGGGGGTTTCGTGCTCCGCTTCACCATCCGGCGACTCGCGCAGCTGGCGCTGGTCGTCGTCGTGCTGTCGATGCTTCTGTTCGCCTGGCTGCGGATGCTGCCCGGCGGGCCGGTGTCGGCGTTGCTGGGGGACCGCGCCACGCCCGAGGCGCGGGCCAAGCTGGAAGCCGATCTCGGCATGGACCAGCCCATCTTCGTGCAGTACTGGCGCTTCCTGGGCCGCGCCATCACCGGTGACTTCGGCACGTCGACCGGCGTGCAGCGCGGTTCGCCGGCGCTGGAGGTGTTCCTGACCCGCTTCCCGGCCACGCTGGAGCTGTCGATCCTGGCGCTGCTGCTGGCCGTCGCGGTCGGCATCCCGCTGGGCTACCTGGCGGCCCGCAAGCGCGGCAGCTGGCTGGACAACGTGAGCATCACCTGGTCGCTGATCGGTGTTGCCGTGCCGGTGTTCTTCCTGGCGTTCCTGCTGAAGTTCGTGTTCGCCATCCAGCTCGGCGCGCTGCCCGCCTCCGGCCGCCAGGACGTCGGGCTGAACGGGACGCGGGTGACCGGCTTCTACATCCTCGACGGGTTGCTGACCCGCGAGTTCGACGCCGCGTGGAACTCGTTCGTGCACCTGATCCTGCCGGCCATCGCGCTGTCCACCATCCCGTTCGCGGTGATCTTCCGGATAACCCGGGCCGCCGTGCTGGACGTGATGGACGAGGACTACGTGCGCACCGCGCGGGCGAAGGGCCTGGCGGGCATGGTGATCCGGCGCCGCCACATCCTGCACAACGCGATGCTGCCGGTGGTGACCACGATCGGCCTGCAGACCGGCGCGCTGCTGGCCGGTGCGGTGCTGACCGAGCGGGTGTTCAACATCGCCGGGGTCGGCCAGGCGGTGGCGATCGGCTTCCAGCGCAAGGACTTCCCGGTGCTGCAAGTGGTGATCCTGGCGTCCGCGATGGTCTACGTGCTGGTGAACCTGATAGTCGACCTCTCATATGCGTTGATCGACCCACGACTGCGGACACGGTGAGGTCATGGTGCTGAAAACGCAGCGCAAGGAACGGATCGACGCGCTGGCGGAGACGGCGTCGGACGCCGGGGTGAGCCTGGCCGCGTCGGCGTGGCGGCGGCTGAGGCGCAACCCGGTGTTCGTGGTCGGCGCGGTGATCATCGCCGCGTTCGTGCTGCTGGCGCTGCTCGCGCCGCTGCTGGCCCCGCACGATCCGGCGCAACGCCTGCTGGAACAGCAGGTTTCCCGCGCGGAGAACACGATTCCGCCGCCGCAGGCGGGTTTCCCGCTGGGCGGCGACCAGTACGGCCGCGACCTGTTCTCCCGGCTGCTGCTCGGTTCCCAGCAGACGCTGCTGGTCGCGGTGCTGGCCACCGTGATCGGACTCGGCGGCGGTCTGGTGCTCGGCCTGCTGGCCGGCGCGTTCGGCGGCTGGGTCGACTCGGTGGTCATGCGCGTCGCGGACGTGATGCTGTCGGTGCCGTCGCTGCTGCTGGCGGTGTCGATCGGTGCGTTGTTCGCGCAGCAGACGCAGTTCACCGTGATCCTCGCGGTCGCGATCGTGCAGGTGCCGATCTTCGGCCGACTGCTGAGAGGCACGATGCTGGCGCAACGAGCCAGCGATCACGTGCTCGCGGCGCGGGCGCTCGGGGTGAAGGAGAGCGCGATCGTGTTCCGGCACATGCTGCCGAACGCGCTCGGCCCGGTCATCGTGCAGGCCACCCTGGTGCTCGCGGTGGCGATCATCGACGCGGCGGCGCTGTCCTTCCTGGGCCTGGGCGCGGCCGACGACTCGGTGCCGGAGTGGGGCCAGATGCTCGGCGGCGCGCAGAACATCATCGATTCGCATCCGCAGCTGGCGTTCTGGCCGGCGGGCTGCATCATCCTGGTCGCGCTCGGGTTCACGCTGGTCGGTGAGTCCCTGCGAGACGCGCTCGACCCGAAGCGCCGGCGATAAGGAGTGTTTCGAAAGTGGTTTGCGTAGCGGTGCGGGTTGCGGAACCTCAGACGCCGCCTCGCTGTGGGATCCCCGACTTATGTATGCCCAATACGCGGCATCGGGGCTGTCCTCGCGAGGACGACGTCTGAGAACCCGCGGCGGTGCAAGGTGAGTCCCGCACCGCAAGCGGCTACCGCCGCTTATGAAACAGACCTAGAGGAGGTGGGGGAACGAATGGCACTGCTGGAAGTCCGCGACCTCTCGGTGGTGTTCGCCCGCAAGGGCGAGCCGCCGATGACCGCCGTGGACGGCATCTCCTTCGACGTCGAACCGGGCCGCACCGTCGGCCTGGTCGGCGAGTCCGGTTGTGGCAAGTCGGTCACCTCGCTGGCGATCATGGGCCTGCTGCCGAGCACCGGCGCCGAGGTGTCCGGGTCGATCGAATTCGACGGCACCGACCTGCTGCAGCTGTCCCGGCGCGAGCTGGACCAGCGCCGCGGCAGCGACCTGAGCATGGTGTTCCAGGACCCGCTGACCTCGCTGAACCCGGTGGTGCCGATCGGCCTGCAGGTGTCCGAAGTCATCGAGCAGCACCGCGGGCTGCCCCGCAAGGAGGCGATGCCGGAGGCCGAGGACCTGCTGCGGCGGGTGGGCATCCCGGACCCGCGGCGGCGGCTCAAGGAGTACCCGCACCAGCTCTCCGGCGGCATGCGGCAGCGCGCGCTGATCGCGATGGCGCTGGCCTGCAAGCCGCGGCTGCTCATCGCCGACGAGCCGACCACCGCGCTGGACGTGACGATCCAGGCGCAGATCCTGAGCCTGCTGGCGGAACTGGTCGCCGAGACCGACACCGCGCTGATCATGATCACGCACGACCTGGGCGTGGTGGCGGGGCTCTGCGACGAGGTGAACGTGCTCTACGCGGGCCGGGTGGTGGAGCGGGCCGCGCGGCACGAGCTGTTCGCCCGGCCGCGGCACCCGTACACGGCGGGCCTGCTGGCCTCGATCCCGCGGCTGGATTCGCCACGCGGCCAGCGGTTGTCGCCGATCAAGGGCTCGATCAGCGACAACATCCCGTGGGACGCGGGGTGCGCGTTCTGCCCGCGCTGCCCGAACGCGCAGGACGTGTGCGAGCAGCAGACGCCGGACGTGAGCATCGACGTGGGGGCGCGGCTGCTGCGCTGCCACAACCCGGTCCGCGAGACGACGTCGAGCCCGGTGGAGGCGTCATGAGCGCCCCGCTCCCGCACCCCGCTGGTTCTGCCGCAATTTCAATGGAAATCGGACCTTCGATTTCCATTGAAATTGCGTTGGAGTCACCCGGTCGGGGCGCAGCGGAGCACCACGACCGGACCATGCACCTGTTGGCCGCACCGGATGCCGGTGCCCGGCGCCGGACCCTGGAGGCGTCATGACCGAAACCCCGGAACCTGCGGGGAACCCCCGGGACGTGCTGATCGACATCGACCAGGTCCAGGTGCACTTCCCGATCAAGCGCGGCGTGGTGCTGGACCGCACGGTCGGCTACGTGTACGCCGTGGACGGCGTGTCGCTGACCATCCGGCGCGGCGAAACCTACGGCCTGGTCGGGGAATCCGGCTGCGGCAAGTCGACGCTGGGGCGCGCGGTGCTGCGGCTGGAGAAGCCCACCGGCGGCAAGGTGGTGTTCGACGGCGTCGACCTGTCCGGCATGAAGGGCGAGCCGCTGCGCCGGATGCGCCGCCGGATGCAGATGGTCTTCCAGGACCCGCTGTCCTCTTTGGACCCGCGGCAGTCGGTGCAGTCGCTGCTGGTCGAGGGCATGCGGGCGCACGGGATGGACAGCGGCCGGGCGGGCACGGACAAGCGGCTGCGCGAGCTGCTGTCGGCCGTGGGCCTGCCGTCGACGTCGCTGCGCAAGTACCCGCACGAGTTCTCCGGCGGCCAGCGGCAGCGCATCGGCATCGCCCGGGCGCTGTCGGTGGGGCCCGACCTGGTGGTGGCCGACGAGCCGGTGTCGGCGCTGGACGTCTCGGTGCAGGCGCAGGTGCTGAACCTGCTGGAGGACCTGCAGGCCGAGTTCGGGCTGACGTACCTGGTGATCGCGCACGACCTGGCGGTGGTGCGGCACATCGCCGACCGGGTCGGGGTGATGTACCTGGGCGGCATCGTGGAGGAGTCCGCATCGGACGACCTCTACGAGGAGCCGCTGCACCCGTACTCGAAGGCGCTGCTCTCGGCGGTGCCGGTGCCGGACCCGACGGTGGAGGACGAGCGGGAGCAGATCCTGCTCTCCGGCGACCTGCCCTCGCCGGCCGCGCCGCCGAGCGGCTGCCGGTTCCACACCCGGTGCCCGTGGCGGCAGGCGACCCGGTGCGACACGGAGCGGCCGGAACTGCGCGAGCTCAAGCCGGGTCACCGGGTGGCGTGCCACTACGCGGAGGAGATCCGCGACGGCAGGCTGAAGCCCCACGAGGTCGAGGCGGAGGCGGTGAACCCGGCGGACTTCGGTGACCTGGACATCACCTCGGCCCCGGCCTGACCGCCGGTCCAGTCGTGAGCGGCTGTGGCTGCTCCAGCGGCCACAGGCACTCACGACGTTGGGAACCGGCGCGCTGATTTCGCGCGTTGTCCACCGCGCCCGGCGCGCTAGGCCCTAGGTTCACAAGATCGTCGGCGGCCGGTGGAACGGAGGCAGCGAGTGAGGTACAGCAGCGCGCCGCGGTGCTCCGCGTGCGAGCACCGGGCGATCCTGGAGCGGGCGACCGCGGAGCGCCTGGTGGCGGAGTCGGGCGAGGTCCTGGTGACCTACGACTGCCCGGAGGGGAACGGGGTGCACCTCTGCAACCCGGACTTCGAGAGGGGCGAAGCCGTCCGCTGACCCGGGCGCCGGCGGCGATTTCGCGCGAAATCGCCATCCCGCCTTCACGTGGAGGGGCGATTTCGCGCGAAATCGGCGCGTCCCCCGCCGGGCCGTGACGTCAGGTGGCGCGGAGCGGGGTGCTCGGTTCGGCGGGTTCGGGTGGCGCTTCGGGGACCGGTGGCTTGCGGCGGGTCAGCTTGATGCTGCCCAGCAGCACCCCGCCCACCACCACGGCTCCCGCCGCGAGCTCGATCGGGTGCGGTCGCTCGCCCAGGACCAGCCACGCCGTAGTGAAGCCGACCACCGGCACCAGCAGCGAGAACGGCGCGACCATGCTGGCCGGGTAGCGCCCCATCAGCGTCGTCCACAGGCCCGACCCGATGATCGTCGCCAGCAGCGACGTGTACGCGAGCCCGGCGAGCGCGTACCAGCCGGTCGGCGAGTCGAACGCCGTCGCCAGCGCGTCCCAGCCCGCCGTCGGTCCCTCGACCACCGCCGACAGCGCGAACATCGGCAGCGGCGGCACGATGGCGATCCACAGCGCCAGGTGCAGCGGGTTCGACGCGTTCGCCTTCCGGCCGCACAGGTTGCCCAGCGCCCACGAGAACGCGCCGCAGAGCGTGATCAGCAGCGGCAGCAGGGTGGCGCTCTGGGCGCGGTGCCAGCCGATCGCCACCATGCCGAGCACCGCGATGAGGATGCCGACGATCTGCACCGGAGTGATCCGCTCCCGCAGCAGCAGCGCCCCGAGCACCACGGTGAACGGCGCGGACGCCTGCTGCACCAGCGAGGCCAGCCCGGTCGGCATCCCGATGTTCATCGCCGTGAACAGGAACGCGAACTGCAGGGCGCCGAAGAACAGCCCGTACCCGATGAGCCACCGCCAGGGCACTCGCGGGCGCGGCACGAACAGCAGCACCGGCAGCAGCACGGCGAAGCGGAGTCCGGCGAAGAAGAACGGTGGGAATTGGCCGAGCCCGTAGTCGAGTGCGATGAAGTTGGCGCCCCAGAGCACGACGACCACCACGGCCAGCAAGCGGTCTCGCGAGTTCACCTTGACAGCCTGCGGCCCGGCTCTGTGAAGAACAAGCAATACTATTTACAGCTAATGTGTATTATTCCTTCATGGATGTCCGCAGGTTGAGACTCCTGCGCGAACTCGCTGATCGCGGCACGGTCACCGCCGTCGCGAAGGCCCTGTCCTACACCCCGTCGGCGGTGTCGCAGCAGATCCGGGCGTTGCAGGCGCAGGTCGGCGTGCCGCTGACGGAACCGGCCGGTCGCGGGCTGCGCCTCACCGACGCCGGCCGGGCGCTCGCGGCCCGGGCCGACGAGGTGCTGGCCGCGCTGGACCGCGCCGAGGCCGAGCTGGACAGCTACCGGTCGACGCCGCGCGGCGTGGTGCGGGTCGCGATCTTCCCGTCCGGCGCGTTGCTGCTGCTGCCCGGCCTGCTCCGGCGGATGGCAGCGCACCCCAAGGTGCGGTTGGAGTGCCGCGACGTCGACATGACGCCGCCGGAGGTGCCGGCCCTGACCGCCGACTTCGACGTGGTGGTGGCGCACCGGGACGACCAGGCGCCGCCGTTCGACGGCGCGCGCGTGGAGATCACCCCGCTGCTGCGGGAACCCCTGGACGTCGCGCTGCCGCCGGGCCACCCGCTCGCCGACCGGGAGCGCATCGAGCCGGCGGAGCTGGTCGGCGAGCCGTGGCTGAGCGTGGACGTCGGCTTCCCGGTCGACGACGTGCTGCGCTCGCTGGCGGTCCGCACGGGCGTCCGGCCGGTGGTGGTGCAGCGGATCAACGACTTCCAGGTCACCAAGGCCCTGGTCGCCGACGGCCACGGCGTCGCGCTGCTGCCGAGGTACACAGTGGACTCTCCCCGGCTGGTCATGCGCCCGCTGGCCGGGGTCCGCGCGGGCCGGAACATCGAGGTGGTGTCCCGGAAGGGGGCGGCGGAACGCCCGGCGGTCCGCGTCGTGCTCGACACGCTCCTCGCCGAGGCCGCGACGGTCACCGGCGCTTAGTTCCCGGACAACGGCCCCGTTTCCGCTGCTCACGACCCGGAACGCGAGATCGCCCGGCTACTCCGGGGCGTGCTCCCGGGCCCAGCGGCAGATCGCCGCGATCTCATCGGCGTGGGCCGGGAGCGTGTCGTCGGTGATGCCGAGGACCGGGATGTGGGCCTCGCGGGCCACGTCCGGCGGCCGGTGCAGGAAGCCCTTCTCGTGCACGCCCGTGCTGCCCCGTCCCGGCGTTCCCTCGGCGAGGTGGCCGGTGGTGCGGGCATACCGGGTGAGCACGCGGGGCTTGCGAAGGTCCCGGTCCGCGCCGTACCACTGCTGGCTCAGCGGGAAGATCGCCGTCAGCGCGTCCCACCAGCCCTCGGTGGCGAGCACCAGCCCGGGGTGGCGGTGGTGCAGCTCGTCGGCGAGCCGGCGGTAGCCGTCGATCACCTCGTAGCGCGGGTCGTTGAACCAGTAGCCCAGGGTGTCGAGGAATGCCGCGTCGACGCCGAAGTCCCGCACCATCGCCGAGATCGACTCCACCAGGTGGGCGCGGAACTCCGGTTCGCCGGGGTTGAGGAAGACCTGATCGCCCTCGCCGACCCGGTCGCCGTCCCAGTCCGGCCGGTTCAGCAGTTCCACGTAGCGGTTGGTGTCGTTGCGCAGCGCCGCCCGCTCCCACCCCGGGTACTCGACCACGTTCGCGCCGTGCCCTCCGTACATCGGCATCAGCCGCACGCCGAGCTGCCGCGCGGTGTGCGCGAGCTCGGTGAAACCCCCTGCGCCGCCCAGGTCTTCGCCGGGCCGGTACCGCGGGTAGGCGTAGTAGTAGCGGCCTTCCCAGCCGGGCAGGTAGGCCAGCACGCGGCTCGGATCGATGTGCCGCGCGACGAAGCGCAGCGCCTCGGCCATCTGCGCGAACGTGTTGAACACGTAGCCCGTCCAGTGCTGGCCGTGCAGCGTCACCACCAGCGCGGTCCGCCGCAGCCAGTCCGGCACGTCCGGGCGGGAGGACCACGGCACCAGGTTCTGCGAACCCTCCACGAAGGACAGGTGCTCGTCCAGGTCGGTGTCGGAGCTGTGCCCGGTGGTGCCCAGCCGCAGCCGGATCGACGGCACCCGGCAGGTCGTCGAGCGCGCCGTCGCCGACGGCACGTGCACCAGCTCGGCGATCGGGCCCGGCGCGTACGGGGGCTGGTGGACGTGCAGGATCTTCCGCCGCACCAGCGGATCGCGGACGCTGAGCGCCAACCCGTTCGCCTCGTCCCCGGCCGCTACCCAGGGCGTCGCCCAGTCCGAGCCCGGGTATTCCAGCTGGAACCGCTGGCCGTTGACGCCGTGCGCCCAGCCGCGCCCGGTGTTCGGCGTCCACCAGCCGGCCCGCAGCTGCTCCGGCGGCAGGCCGCGCAGCAGCAGCTTCACCGCCTTGATCGGCTCGTCGTGGCGGACCGTGATGGCCCACTCCAGCACGCCGGCCGCGCGGGTCACCTCGACGTCGGCCTCGCCGGCCTCGACCCGGACCTGCTGGCCGAGCCGCGCGTACCGGTCGGCGTGCACGTGGACGCGGTCGCCTTCCCGGACGTGCGCCCGCTCGACGTCGATGCCGTAGCCGTTGGTCGTGGTGAACACCTGCACCGCCCACTCCACGCCAGCGGCGCCGGGGACGGGGAAGTAGGGGTCGCGGGGGTCGAAGCTCAGGTCGGTGTCGATGAGGGCCACGCAGGTGCCTCCGATCCCTCGGCGCCGCGCGACAGGTAGCCGGCGGCCTCGTCCAGCAGCGCTGCGAGGTCATCGGTTTCATCGGCAGTGAAGACGAGCGTCTCGCCCGGCGGCAGCACCACGGCGACCCGATCTCCGACGACCAGCACTGTCATGTTGCCCGAATCGACCGGTGTGGTGCACGGGATTCGCCAGCGGAGCTGTTCGGTCGGGTCCTCGGTCGGCCACATGTCCACCTCAACGCTGCTGCACTTCGGTGCCTGACTGAACCCCGACGGCAGCCCGACATCAAGTCCGGTAGACCGATCGAGTGGTAGAGGCGTGCGACGGCCGCGAGGGCGTTGCGCGAAAAGGAGATTTGCCCGAAATGGCCCGGCTGTTCAGGCCGACCGCGAAGTTCGCCGCGGGTTCTCGGGCGCAGAACGAAGATATGAGGAACAGGGGGAGGGGCCGGCGTCCCCGACGTTTCCCCCGTCTCCGGCCCGTCTCCCCCTGCCCCGTGTTCCCCAGGGGCGTCGCTTGGCATCCCGCGACGCCATCAATGGTGCCGACTCGGGGGAAAGCGCAATACCATCTTTGGTCGAGTGTGTTCACCGGACCGGACGCCGATTCTCGGCCCAGCGAAATGCGACTTCTGGTGTATTCAGGCTGGCGGTTCGGCCCCTCCCGGCGGTTCGGCGAAGCCGTACTCGTGCCCCGCGACCTGGTACAACTCCGCGTACCGCGCCAGCCGGTCGCGATCCAGCCGGACCCCGATGCCCGGCCGGTCCGGCAGGCGCAGCCGGCCACCCGGATAGCGCAGCGGGCCGTCCTCGACCACGTCGTCGGCGAGCAACCGGCCGTAGGACTGGTTGGCGCAGGGGAATCCCGGGGTGGCGGCGATCAGGTGGGCCGCGGCGCACGTCGCGACGCCGAGTTCGCCGAGGCTCTGCTTGACGACCGGGATGCCCGCGGCCTCGCCGATCCCGGCCGAGCGCTTCAGGTTCAGCAGGCCGCCGTCCAGCACGTTGTCCGCCGAGATCGCGTCCGCCGCGCCCTGCCTGATCACGTCCAGCTGGTCGTGCCGCGTGCGCGACGCCGCGTCGGCGAGCAGCGGCACGCCCGTGCGGGTGCGCAATCGGGCCATCTCCGGAAGGTTCCGGCCGGAGACCGGTTGCTCGGCGAACTCGATGTCGTAGGGCTCCAGCGCGCGCAGGGCGCGGAGCGCGGCGGCGGGCGACCACGCCCCGTCGGCGTCGATCCGCAGCGCGGCCCCGGTGCCGATGCCGTCGCGGACCGCGGCCACCCGTGCGACGTCGGTGGCCTGGTCGGCGGCGCCGACCTTGACGTAGAAGCTCCGGAAGCCCGCCGCGGCGCCCCGCACTGCCTGCTCCCGCATCCACTCCGGCGGGCCCGCCGGGACGTAGTGCAGGTATTCGACCTCCTCGCGCAGCGGGCCGCCGAAGAGGTTGACCAGCGGTTGGTCGCAGGCCTTGCCGACGATGTCCCAGCAGGCCATGTCGATGGCGGCCGTCGCGGGGCCGGTGGTGCCCGCGTGGTTCGAGGTGCCGGTGACGTCGATCAGCCTCGCGATGCGTTCGGTGCGGAACGGGTCCTCACCGATGGCGAACCGCTCGACCCAGCGCAGCGCGGCGAGCACGACCTCGGCCGACGGGTACGCCGGGGCCTCGCCGAGGCCGGTGATGCCTTCGTCGGTGTCGATCTCGATCAGCACGCTGACCAGGCCGCGGCGGCTGCCGGCGGCCCACCTCTCGGTGGTGTCGAACGGCACGGCGACCGGGATGCTGCGGATGCCGATGATGCGCAAAACGCCCTCCCCCAGGGCATCGCGGGCGACACCTCCCCAGGCCGCTCGCGACTGCTGTGTGGCTACCGTCACACCAACCGCTGCGCTTCGCCAAAGATGCGCACGTCTTCTGCGTCGTCGATGACACCAATCCGGCCCAGGTACGTACCCTGGCCGATGGCGACGGTCGTTTCGGCGACCGCGCGACGCGTTCTCGGACCGGAATGGACGTACATGATCGAGTGGCTGGACACGATCCCCCCCGGGGTGATCTACCTGGTGGTCGGGCTGATCATCGGGTTGGAAAGCGTGGGGATCCCGCTGCCCGGCGAGATCATGCTCGTCAGTGCCGGGGTCGCGGCGTCGCAGGGCGTGGCGAATCCGGTCGTGCTCGGCATCGTCGCCGCGAGCGGCGCGATCATCGGCGACTCGGTCGGCTACGCGGTCGGCAAGCGCTACGGCCGCACGCTGCTGGGCTGGCTCGGTCGCAAGCTGCCGAAGCACTTCGGGCCGAAACCCGTGCGCCAGGCTGAACGCGCGTTCGACCGCTACGGCGCGTGGGCGGTGTTCGGCGGCCGGTTCGTGGCGCTGCTGCGCATCCTCGCCGGTCCGCTGGCGGGCATCCTGGGCATGCCGTACCGCAAGTTCCTGATCGCGAACGCGACGGGCGGCATCGCGTGGGCGGGCACGGTGACGACCCTGGCCTACATCTTCGGCGTGGTCGCCGGGCAGTGGTTCCACCGCTTCTCGTGGGTGGCGCTGCTGGTCACGGTGGTCCTGGGCTGGCTGATCGTGCGCTTCGTCCGCCGCCGCGCGGAGCGAGAAGACGAGGCGGAGCTGGAAGCAGCCGAGATCCCGGAAGAAACCGATGACCCGGACGAAACCGGCGAATCGGCGAAGACCGAGAAGGCCGAAGGCGCCGAGCCCGAGACCGACGCTCCGGTGCGCTGACGCCGCTGGCCCGCAGTTTCAATTGAAACTGCGATCCGTCCGCGAACGAACGGCCCGTTCGCCCCGCCAGACGGGGTGAACGGGCCGTTCGCGTTGCGTCGGTCAGCGGTTGGCGCGGTTCACCGCGGATACCACCGCGCGCAGCATCGCGGTGATCGTCGAGGTGTCGACGCCGACGCCCCAGAAGATCTCGTCGCCCACCGCGCACTCCAGGTAGGCCGCGGCGCGCGCGTCGTCACCGGCGGTCAGCGCGTGCTCGTGGTAGTCCATGACCCGCACGTCGTAGCCGATGCTGCTCAGCGCGTCGACGAAGGCCGAGACCGGGCCGTTGCCGGTGCCGGTGATCTCCTGCTCCTCGCCGTCCACGACGACGGTGGCGGTGATGGACTCGTTGCCGTTCTCGCCGGCGGCGCGCTGCCGGACCAGCCTCAGCGGCGCGGTGGCCTCCAGGTATTCGCTGGAGAACGCCGTCCACATCGCCGTCGGGCTGACCTCGCCGCCCTCGGAGTCGGTGTGCGCCTGCACCACCTTGGAGAACTCGATCTGCAGCTTGCGCGGCAGCTCCAGCTGGTGCTCGGTCTTCATGATGTAGGCGACGCCGCCCTTGCCGGACTGCGAGTTGACCCGGATCACGGCCTCGTAGGTGCGGCCGACGTCCTTCGGGTCGATCGGCAGGTACGGCACCTCCCACGGGTGGTCGTCCACCAGGGTGCCGGCCTGGTTCGCCGCGTCGCGCAGCGCGTCCAGGCCCTTGTTGATGGCGTCCTGGTGGCTGCCCGAGAAGGCCGTGTAGACCAGCTCGCCGCCCCACGGGTGCCGCTCCGCCACGGGCAGCTGGTTGCAGTGCTCGACGGTGCGCTTGACGTAGTCGATGTCGGAGAAGTCGATCTGCGGGTCGATGCCCTGGCTGAACAGGTTCATGCCCAGCGCCACCAGGTCGACGTTGCCGGTGCGCTCGCCGTTGCCGAACAGGCAGCCCTCGATGCGGTCCGCGCCGGCCTGGTAGCCCAGCTCGGCGGCGGCGATGCCGGTGCCGCGGTCGTTGTGCGGGTGCAGCGACAGGATCACCGAGTCGCGCCGGGCCAGGTTCCGGTGCATCCACTCGATGGAGTCGGCGTAGACGTTCGGGGTGGCCATCTCGACGGTGGCGGGCAGGTTCAGGATCACCGGCCGCTCCGGGGTGGGCTGCCAGATCTCGGTGACCGCGTCGCACACCTCGGCGGCGTAGGACAGCTCGGTGCCGGTGTAGGACTCCGGGGAGTACTGGAAGCGGAAGTCGGTGTCGGAGTACTTGCCGGCCAGTTCCAGGGCCATCTCCGCGGCCGAGGTGGCGATCTTCTTGATGCCCTCGCGCTCCTCGCGGAACACCACGCGGCGCTGCAGGATCGACGTCGAGTTGTAGATGTGCACGATCGCCTGCGGCGCGCCTTCCAGCGACTGGAAGGTCCGCTCGATCAGCTCGGGGCGGCACTGGGTGAGCACCTGGATGCGGACGTCCTCGGGGATCGCGCCGTCTTCGATGATCTCGCGGACGAAGTCGAAGTCGGTCTGGCTGGCGGCGGGGAAGCCGACCTCGATCTCCTTGTAGCCCATCTGCACCAGCAGGTCGAACATGCGGCGCTTGCGGGCGGGCGACATCGGGTCGATCAGCGCCTGGTTGCCGTCGCGCAGGTCGACCGCGCACCACAGCGGGGCCTTGGTGATCCGCTTGTCGGGCCAGGTCCGGTCGGGCAGGGATACGTTCTCGACCAGCTCGTGGAAGGGGCGGTAGCGGTGGTGGGGCATCGAGCTGCCCTGCTGCGGGTTCCACGGCTGCTGATCGGCGGGGGCGGGCCGGGACGGCTTCCGCACCTTGCCGCCGAAGGGGGCCTGGGAGTCGGGCGTATTGGTGCTCATCCGAAAGGTTCTCCTGCTCGATTACCGGGTCTGGACCGACGACCGGCGCGTTCGAACCCCGCGACGAGGGGCCGGTCTAGGAGACCCCGTCGCGGCTTCGAAGCAGGAGAACGCGAGCCACGGAACTAGGCTAACCGCAGTAGTGGCCCGAAATGCAAGCACCCCTTCCACATCGTGGGAAGTGACACGTCACGATCTTCTCTCGCACGAGATCGGATCCGCCTGGCAGAGTGGTCGGTGGATCAAGGGGAGGGTCGATGGCGGCGAAGAAGGGGCGATCCGGGGTCGCGACGCTGATCAACGGTGCGGGCTTCCTGCTCGCCGCGATGCTGGTGCTGCACATCCTGTTCGTGGTGACCGGCTTCCCGGCGGAGAACGGGCTGGCCAGGTCCGTGGCGCAGGCGGCCGAGCCGCTGGCGTTGTTCTTCCCCGGCCTGGTTCAGGCGCCGGCCGAGGTGTTGCAGGTGCTGCTCGACTACGGCCTGGCGGCGGTGTTCTGGGTGCTGGTGGGCGGGCTGCTGGCACGAATGTTCGGCTGACCGCCCCGGTCGTGCCACACTGGAGATCGTGGCGGAAGACGTGAGCGCGGATGCGCACGAGAGCGGTGTGCGTCGCGCTGACCTGCGGCGGGCCCGAGCTCGGGTCGTCGGTGTGCTCAGCAACGTGGTCCGCTGGGTCGGCAACGCGGGCGCCGCGCTGCTGGCGATCCACGCGGTGTTCGCCATCGGCGGTGCCAACCCGGACAACGGCATCGCCAAGTTCGTGGCGTCCTGGGCGGAGCCGCTGGCGCTGGGCTTCGAGGACCTGTTCATGCCGGACGATCCGAAGCTCGCGGTGGCGATCAACTACGGGATAGCGGCCCTGTTCTGGCTGATCGCCACGGCGATGGCGGTCCGCATCCTCCGCGCCATCGCCTGATCGTCCACTTCGGACGTTTCGGTGCCGTGCGCGCTTCGTGTCGCTGTGGCGACCAAAAACGCTCACGGGTCCCTTTCCGTCCCATGCGGCCGGATGTGATCGAGCCCGCGATGTGACGCCGGTGGCGTTCGGCGGTGCGACGGCGTCCGGCGCGTGACAATCGGGTGCAACCCAATGCCGCTCGGCGTGGAGCGCGTGTCCTCAAGCACCGGAGGGATGTGCGTGTGACGACCCGAGCGCTCCCCAACACCAAGCTGGCGCCCTGGCTGTTGCGGATGTTGCGGCCGGCGCCGATTCCGGCGGACTGGACCCGGGCGTGCGCCGCGAGCATCGGCGTGGGGCTTCCGCAGGTCGCGGGCCTGCTGACCGGCCGGATCGACGAGGCCGTGCTCGCCTCGGTCGGCGCGCTGTGCGCGAGCTTCTCCGACCTGACCGGCTCCTACGGGTACCGGCTGCGCCGGGTGGGGTTGGCCGCGATCCTCGGCGCGCTCGGGTTCGCGGCCGGGGCCGCCGCGCCGGGCCCGTGGTGGGCGGCGGCGATCGTGCTCGTGGTCGCGGTGCCGTCGGTGCTTTCCAGCCGGATGGGCGATCTCTGGTCGTCCGGCGGCGCGCACATGCTGACGTTCTGCGTGGTCGCGACCGGTCAGCACTCGGCGCTGCCGCTCGGCGCGCAGGTCTGGTGGTTCTTCGTCGGTGAGCTGCTGGTGCTCGCGATCATCGCCGCCACCTGGCCGTTGCGAGGCACGGCCCCGGCGCGCGGAGCGGTCGCGGCGGTCTTCGACGCGACGCTGCGCATGTTCGACGCCGAGTCGACGATCACCGCGCGGCAGAACCTGACGAAGGCGCTGGACAACGCGCACGACGTGCTCGTGAGCGGAGGATCGATGTCGCGCAGCCGCGTGCGCGACCGCCTCTACCTCGTCTACACCTACGCCACGCCGATCGTCGAAGCATCGGTTTCCCTTGCGCACAGCGGAAAGCAGCCGCCGGAGCGGGCTCGCGAAGCGCTGCGCGAGCTGGCGCGCTGCATGCGAACCGGCGACCTCCCGCCGTCCTACCGGCCCGCCTCCGACGAATCACCGCTGGTACGCGCCCTGGACCGGGGCATCGCGGACCTGGTCGCCGCGTTCCGGCGTGCGAAGCTCCCGCCGGTTTCCGGCGATCACCGCGAGCGCTTCCGGCTGTCCTTCGGCCGCTCCACCTGGGCGCAGGTGTGCCGGATGCTGCTGTGCCTGGCGCTCGCGGAGGGGATCGGGCTGGCGGCGGGCATGGACGAGCCGTACTGGATCGCGCTGACGGTCGCGCTGGTGCTGAAGCCGAACTCGGGCTCGGTCTTCGCCCGCACCGTGCTGCGCGCGGTCGGCACCGTGATCGGCGTGCTCGTCGCATCGGCGCTGATCGCGCTCGTGCCGACCGGCTGGTGGCTGCTGCCGTTCATCGTCGCGCTGGCCGCGAAGGTGCCCGAGGCGCTCAGCAGGCATTACGGCCTGTTCACCGCGGTCATGACGGCGCTGGTGCTGCTGCAGATGAGCCAGAACGCGCAGTTCTTCCCGGCGGCCCGGCTGGTGGACACGGTCGCCGGCTGCGCGATCGTCCTGGCCGGCGGTTTCCTGCTGCGGCCGTTGCACCGGGGACCGGCGCTGCCGAGCCGGTTCGCCGACGCGGTGGAGGCGGTCTCGGAGTACGTGTCCCAGTCGCTCGCGGGGGTCCGCCACGGCCGCCCGGCTCTCCGCCGCCGCACCTACCGCCAGCTGGCGGACCTCAGGTCGGCGCTCCAGCAGGAGCTGATGAACCCGGCGACGGCGGCCGAAGCCGAGCGCTGGTGGCCTGCGGTGATCGTCCTGGAACGAGTGGTGGACGCGGCCACGGAGAAGGCGGTCCGCAACGACCCCCAGGACCTCCAGGAGGCTCAACTGCTGGTGTCGACGATGCGGTCGACGACCCGCCAACTCCGCGCGGCCCCGGGATCCCCGGCGGACTTCCGCGACGACCTGGACCGGATCTACGCGCGGATCGCCGAACCGACCCCCTGACCCCACCCCCGGCGCACGACGACAACCGACGCACAGTCCGGTCGATGTCCAGCCGCGACCCATGTCCAGTTTCAATTGAAACCGTTAGAAACAGTTTCAATTGAAACTGATGGGTACCGGTGTGTCGGGCCACGACACGCCGGTGCCTGTGGACAACTTCCGCAATTTCAATGGAAATCGGACCTCTGATTTCCATTGAAATTGCGGGACAACGGAACCACGGACGGTGTCGTCATCGCGGACCGTGTCGTCAGCGGCGGTGACCTTGTCGTCGGGTGACGTTGTTGATCACGTGGTCAGGGCTGTATCGGGCACCGCCGGGTTGTGCCGAGGTTGCCATCCGGGCCGCGACTGCGTCGGCGGTCGGCCGGTGCAGGGGTCCACCACGCGGCCGTCGGCGATGAACATCACGGCATCGGCGGCCGGGCCGGGGGCGCATCTTCGAGTTCGGCCTGCAGCGGCTCCGGGGCGGGGTCGCCCAGCTGATGCCGCAGTAGCCGATTCCCGTTCGCCGGCAACGATGTTCTCCGCCGCGGCCGACCGCGATCGCGAAATCGGTCGCCGGGTGGGGTGGGCGCTGATAGCTTGCGGCCGTGGATCTCTTCTCGCGCTCTTGGGCTGCGTTGCGGACGGCGGTCGCCGAACTTTCCGACGAAGACTTCGCGCAGCCGTCCGGCTGCGCCGGCTGGCTCGTGCGAGACCTGGTGTGCCACCTGGTCATCGACGCCCAGGACGTCCTGATCACCCTCGTGACCCCCGCCGACGCGGAGCCGACCCACGACGCGGTGACCTACTGGGCCGTCTCCGACACGCCGCCGACCGGCGACGACCCGCTGGACGCGCTGATCGTCCGGCTGGCCGCCGCGTACGAGCGGCCGGAGCTGCTGAAGTTCCACCTCGACGACGTCGGCTCCGCCGCCGGGCGCGCCGCCGAACTCGCCGATCCGAAGCTGGCGGTGAGCACCCAGGACATGGTGCTCACCGCGGGCGACTACCTCTCCGCGTACGTCCTGGAATGGACCCTGCACCACCTCGACCTGATCGCACATCTCCCGGACGCCGCGGGCCCGCCCGCCGAGGGCCTCGCCCGGACCCGCGAGATGCTGGAGGAGATCGCCGGGACGGCGTTCCCCGCGTCGTTCTCCGACGAGGACGCGCTGCTGATCGGCACGGGCCGCCGGGTTCCCACCGGCGCGGAGCGGGCCGAACTGGGCGACGTGGCCGCGAAACTGCCGCTCGTCCTCGGCTGATCAGTCCACTGTAGATGTTTTGAAGTGCGGTCTCGGTGAGACCGGTTGTTGCATTGACGGGAGTATCGGGTGTCGGTGAGTGATGTGCGGGATGCGTATGGCCAGCGGGCGGAGGAGTACGCCGATCTGGCCGTTCTGGCGGAGTGGATGCCCGAGCCGGACCGGAAGTTGATCTCCAGGTGGGCCGGCGAGGTGTCCGGGCCCATGATCGACGCGGGGTGCGGCCCGGGGCAGTGGACCGACTTCCTGCGCGGCCAGGGCTGCGACGTCGAGGGTGTGGACCTCGTGCCGAGCTTCATCGAGATCGCCCGGTCGCGGTTTCCCGGCGTCCCGTACCGCGTCGGCGAGCTGGACCAGCTCGGCGTACCGGATCGCTCGGTGGCCGGGATCCTGTCGTGGTACTCGATCATCCACACCGACCCCGAGAACGTGCCCCGCATCCTCGACGAGTTCGCGCGATGCCTGCGCGACGGCGGCAGCCTGTTGCTCGGCATGTTCGAGGGCGCGCAGGTCGAACCGTTCCCGCACGCCGTGACGACCGCCTACTTCTGGACGATCGAGGAGATGTCGCAGCGTCTCGTGGAATCGGGTTTCCAGGTGGAGGAGACCGAAAGCCGCGTTGATCCGGGCAGGCGACCGCACGCCGCCATCATCGCGCGGCGCGTGCGCGCCGACCAGTAGTCCCGCGTGTGGGTGCCCGGCGCCGTCGATCTGGTTGATCCGCACCGGAACGACGGCGCCGAGCCCCCGCATGCCTGAATTGGGAAGCTAACCGACCTCGTGGAGCGTCGCGTGGAGCTGTTCCGCCGCTTCCCACGCGTCCACGTAGCGCAGCCACGACGGGGCGAAGCTCAGCTTGAGCAGATCGTCCTCGGCGTAGTCCACCAGCACGTCGCGGTCGTACAGCGCCTCCGCGATCCGCTGAGCCCTGTCGTGGCGCAGGCTGATCTGCGCGCCGCGCTGCAGCCCTTCGAGCACCGGCACGACTTCGATCTGCGCGTCGGCGCAGAAGTCGTCCAGCCGCGTGAGGAAGACCTCCGCCAGCCGCGCCGCCTTCGCGGCGAGCGCCGCCGGCGCCACCCCGTCCAAGATGGACAGTCCCGATCGCAGCTCGGCGACCGACAGGGAGCCCGCGAACCCGTCGCCCAGCGAAGGCAGCGCGCCCGTCGCGGTGCAGGAGGACTTCGGCGCCTCGTGGCGGTGCCGGTCGGCGACGAAGCAGTAGGCGGGCGCCCCCGATCCGCCGCCGAGGTAGCGGTCGCCGCTGCCGATGGCGAAATCAACGTTCCAGCCGTGCAAGTCCACGTCCAGCGCGCCCGCCGAGCCGCTGAGCTCCCACAGCGCCAGCGCGCCCGCCCGGTGGATCTCGGCCGTGATGGCGGCCGCGTCGCGCACGCCTCCGGTCCGCGCGTCGGTGTGCGACACGGCGACCACCGCGACCTGGCCCGCCGGGAGCTCGGCCAGGTCCGCGCTGCTGCGGATCAGGTGCAGGCGGCCGCCGATGAAGTCGGCTGCGGACCGGGCCAGCAGGCAGTCGGCGGGGAAGCAGTCCCGGCCCACCGCGAGGATCGGCCGCCCCGGGCGCAGCCGCGCCGCCGCGAGCAGCGTGTTGAACAGGCTGATCGATGCCGTTTCGGCGACGGTGATCTCGCCGGCCTCGGCGCCGATCAGCGGCGCGAGCGACGCCGCCGCGAGCCGAGCTTCGCCGCGCCATTCGGATTCGCCGCACACGCGGCCGGTGTAGGGCTGCCGACGGTGCTCGACGAACCGGCGCAGCCGGTCGGGCGTGGTGCGCGGCAGCGGGCCGCCGCTGCTGCCGTCGAGGTGGATCAGGCCGGGCGGTAGGTCGTAGCGGGCACGTAGATCGGCGAGCGGGTCGGTCCGATCGAGCGCCTCTGCCGTCGGCCGGGTGGTGGTCCACACGAGTGAAGTCTTACCGCATGACCCAACGGTCCGTAACGGGTGAAGCGCTCAGGAGCCGAACATCAGTGGAAGTCGTGGTGCCCACGGCCCAGTGGCCTGCGCCGTTCAGGCGGGTGCGGCCGTGGTCGCGCCGATCACGAGCTCGACCGGCACCGATCGGTGCCGCGGCTCCGGCGGCCGGCCGTCGACCACGCCGAGCAGCGTGCGCACCGCCGACGCACCGGCGTCCTCGGTCGGGACGTGCAGCGTGGTCGCTTCCGGCACGGCGAGGCCGAACTCCGCGAGATCGTCGGCGCAGCACACGCTGAGCTGCTCCGGGACCTTCACGCCGAGCGTGGCCAGCCGGTACATCAGCCCCATGAACAGCGCGCTGTTGTAGGCGACGGCGGCGGTGCACCCGCTCGCCACCAGCTCGTCGGCGATCCGGTTGCCCGCCTCGAAGGTCGGTGGCAGCGGGCCGAACGCGACGACCTCGTGCCCGGAGCCGTTGCGCAGGCCGTCGAGCCGGCGCGGGTCCGCCCACGAGCCGCGCGGTCCGCCGAGGTAGGCGATGCGGCGGTGGCCGAGCCCGGCGAGGTGCGCGCCCATCTCGTGCAGCCCGCCGGGGGTGTCGATGACGACCGACGGCACGCCGCGCGTCCGCCGGTCGACCAGCACCATCGGCACGTCCGGGAGGGTGAACAGCGAGGCCGGGCCGCGCGGGGCGATGGCCACGAAGCCGTCGACCCGGTCGCGCAGCCGGTCGATCAGGGTTCGTTCCCGCTCCGGCGATTCGTCGCTGACCACGACCAGCAGGTCGTTGCCGGCCTCTTCGGCGGCGCGCTGCGCGCCGGCGATGATCGTCGCGTAGAACGGGTTCGTCAGGTCCGGGACGATCATGGCCAGCAGCCTGCTGCGGCCGGTGGCCAGCGCCTGGGCCGACGGGTGGTAGCGGAAGCCGAGCTCGATCGCCGCGTCGCGAACCCGCTGCCGGGTCCGCTCCGCGACCATCTCCGGCCGCACCAGCGCGCGCGACGCGGTCGCCACCGACACGCCGGCCTTGCGGGCCACGTCGGCCAGCCGCGCCATCGCGTCCTCCCTCACGTCTCTTTGACACCTTCATACCGTGCCGCTTATCGTCCCTGCAATCGCTTGCAATGCAAGCGCTTGCATCTTTCACCAGGGGAGATACCGCTGATGACCGACGTGAGATCGGGATCGAAGCTGGACGGCTGGTTCCGGTTGTCCGAACGCGGCAGCTCGGTGCGCACCGAACTGCTGGCCGGGCTGAGCATGTTCTTCGCGTCGGCCTACGCCGTGGTGGTGATCCCCGGCATGCTCGCCAAGGCCGGCGTGCCGCACGCCGCGGCCACCACCGGCACGATCCTGACGATCGTGCTGGCCACCGCCGCGGTCGGCTTCTTCGCCAACATGCCGTTCGTGCTCGCGCCGGGGCTCGGCGGAACCGCGCTGGTCGCGGCGACGCTGGTGCAGCAGCAGCACGTGCCGTACCCGGTCGCGATGGGCATGGTCTTCTGGTCCGGCGTGGCGATCCTCGTGCTGTCGCTGCTCGGACTGCGCGGGCTGCTCGCCAAGGTCATCCCGCAGAACATCCGGGTGGCCATCGGCACCGCCATCGGGCTGTTCATCGTCTACATCGGCTTCAAGCTCTCCGGCATGCTCGAACCGGGCAAGAGCGGGCTGGAGATCGGCGACCTCAGCTCGCCGGAACCGCTGCTGGCGCTCGGCGGCATGGTGCTGGTCGCCGCGCTGCAGGCGCGCAAGGTGCCGGGCGCGTTCGTCATCGGCATCGTGGTGCTGACCCTGATCGGCATCCCGCTGGGCGTCACGGAGCTGCCGGACCACTGGTTCCAGGCGCCGGCCGGCGTCGGCCCGGTCGCGTTCCACATCGACCTCTGGAGCGCCCTGCGGCCGGAGTACCTGCAGTACCTGTTCGCGTTCTTCGCCTCGGAGCTGTTCTCCGCGACCGGCGTCGTCCTGGCGGTGACCGAGCGGATCGGGCTGACCGAGCGCGAGGGCCAGAAGTCGAACATCAACCGGACGTTCCTGGTCGACTCGGTCGCGATCACCGGCGGCTCGATGTTCGGCGCCCCGTCGGTGACCACCTACGCGGAGTCCGCGGCCGGATCCGACGCCGGTGGCCGCACCGGGCTGACGTCGCTGACCACCGCGGGCCTGTTCCTGGTGCTGCTGCTGTTCACGCCGTTCGCCACGATGATCCCGTCGGCGGCGACCGCGCCGGTGCTGGTCGTGGTCGGGCTGAGCATGATGCGCGGCTTCAAGAAGGTCGACATGACCGACCTGACCGAGGCGATCCCGGCCGGGCTGCTGGTGGCGTGCACGATCTTCTGGGGCAACTTCGGCAACGGCATCGCGGCCGCCCTGACGGCGTACGTGCTGATCAAGGTGGTGGCGGGCAAGTTCCGCGACATCCACCTCGGCATGTGGATCATGCTGCCGTTCCTGGTGTTCTTCTTCATCACCTCCGCCCACTAGCGGATCCCCGGTGGTGTCGACTTCCCGCAATTTCCATTGAAATCGAAGGTCCAGTTTCAATTGAAACTGCGGACCATCGGCGTGTCGCACCCCGACACGCCGATGCCTGTGGACAACTTCCGCAACTTCAATGGAAATCGTCCCTTCGATTTCAATGGAAATTGCGGTGGGGCCGGACCACGACGGCGGCCGAGAAGACCTCGTCGGCCGACCTGCCCGCGACGAATCCTGAGGAGCCTTGCCTTGACCGACCTGCGGATCAGCGGTGGACGCGTGGTTTCCACGTTCACCGGCGAGATCTTCGACGCCGACGTGCTGGTGACCGGCGAGGTGATCAGCGGCGTCGTGCCGCCCGGCGCCGGGCCGGAAGCGGCCGAGGTGATCGAGGCCGGCGGCAGGCTGGTCGTCCCGGGTTTCATCGACGCCCACATGCACGTCGAGAGCTCGTTCGCGACGCCCGCGGCCTTCGCCCGGCTGACGCTCCCGCGCGGCACCACGACGGTGCTCGCCGACCCGCACGAGATCGTCAACGTCGCGGGCAAGGCCGCGATGCGCTGGATGATCGAGGACGGCAAGCGCAGCCCGCAGACCCAGCTCTGGGGCGTGCCGTCGTGCGTGCCCGCGCTGGCGGGCATGGAGTACTCGGGCGCGCACCTCGACCCCGAGGACATCGACGAACTCCTCGGCTGGGACGGCGTTTCCGCCCTCGCCGAGGTGATGGACTACCGCGCCGTGGTGGCCGGTGATCAGCGGATGCACGACATCGTCCGGGTCGCGCGCGAGCGCGGCACCATCCTCGACGGGCACTGCCCGAACCTCTCCGGCGAGGAGCTCAGCAAGTACCTGGCCACCGGCATCGACTCCGACCACACCAAGAACGCCCCGGCGGTCGCGGTCGAGAAGGCGCGCCTGGGCATGACGGTGATGCTGCAGGAGAAGTGCCTGCTCCCGGAGGTCGTGTCGGCGCTGACGTCGCTGCCGCAGCTGCCGCCGCTGTGCCTGGTGACCGATGACCTGGCGGCCGACCACATCGCCGCGAAGGGCCATCTGGACCACATTGGACGGACGGCGGTCGCGGCCGGCCTGGCGCCGCTGGACGCCCTGCGCGCGCTGACCTGGAACCCGGCCCAGCGCCTCCGCAAGTACGACCGCGGCGTCGTGGCGCCGTCGAAGCGCGCGGACCTGCTGCTGCTGGACGGAGAATTGGCCGACTTCGCGGTGCACACGGTGATCGCCG
Organism: Saccharopolyspora sp. NPDC003752; assembly: GCF_053605825.1. NCBI lineage: Bacteria > Bacillati > Actinomycetota > Actinomycetes > Pseudonocardiales > Pseudonocardiaceae > Saccharopolyspora > Saccharopolyspora sp. NPDC003752. The sequence continues at coordinate 215,813 of NZ_JBSGJZ010000006.1, forward strand.
GCGGAGCTGTGGTGGCCCGCGGCGGCGAGCCGACCTACCCGGCGCCGGACGCCACCGACCACCCCTTCGCCGGTTCCGTGCACATCGACGAGATCGCGCCGGACGAGTTCCGCTGGCGGCTCGACCTGCCGGATGGCCGGCACGAGTTCCGCGCCCTGCGGGTGAACCCGGTCGACACCTACACCGAAGCGGCCGAGGTGCAGCTCGACGTGGTCGACGGCGAAGTGCAGTGGGAGGGCCACGTCGCGCTGCTCCGGGTGCGCAACCGCCACGGCCGCACCAACACGTCGTGCGTCCCGGTCATCGGCATGTCCCTCGGCGACGGAGCCCTGACCACCACGTACGCCCACGACAGCCACAACTTCGTCACCCTCGGAACGACTCGGCGAGCCATGCGAGCCACCGCGGAAGCGGTGCTGGCCGACGACGGCGGCGTCGCGGTCGCCCACGCCGGAGGCGTGGCGGCGCGGCTGCCGCTGGCCGTCGGAGGCGTCATGTCGGCGGAGCCGACGGCGGAGATCGTGGCGGGCAGCCGCCGAGTGCGCGAAGCGCTCGAGGCTTGGGGTTGGCGGCACGCGAACCCGTTCATGAGCGTCTCGACGCTGACGCTCGCGGTCTCGCCGAGCGTCAAGATCACCGACCTCGGCCTGGTCGACGTCCTGGCCCGCGACTGGACCCCGCAGGTCCTCGACTGCTGCCACTGACGCGCGAGCCCCGCCGGGTGCACCGCGACTTCGCGGCCAGCGATGGGCCCGTCAGTCGTCGCCGGATCACGCCGTCGCGTTGGCCCGGTCGATCTCGGCCATGTGCTCCTCCGCCCATTCCCGGAGCGCCGCCAGCGGCACTTCGAGCGAGCGGCCCAGCTCGGTGAGCCGGTAGTGGACCTTCGGCGGCACGGTCGGTTCCACGCGGCGGGCGACCAGGCCGTCGCGGGTGAGGCTCTGCAGCGTCGCGGACAGCATCTTCTGCGAGACGCCGGGCATTCGCCGCTGCAGCTCGGCGAAGCGCACTTCCTCGGGATCGGCGTCGGCGAGGACCTTGACCGCCATCGACGTCCACTTCGTGCCGATCCGGTCCAGCAGCTTGCGGGTGGGGCAGTCGGGATCGAAGAGATCGCCGCGGCTGCCCTTCGGGGCGGTCACCTGGAGCTCACCACCTGTCGTGGAAGTGCCGTCTTGGCACCTCATCGGCCGTTACCTACAGTTTTGTAGTAACCAATGGTAACTGCAGAGCGAGGTATCGTGCCCGACATCGCCCGGGTCCGGGCCAACGGCATCGACATCAACGTGGCGGTCGCCGGCGCGGGCCCCGCCGTCCTGCTGCTGCACGGCTTTCCGCACACCTGGCGGCTCTGGGCCGAGGTGATCCCGCAGCTGGCACCCCACCACCGCGTCATCGCCCCGGATCTGCGGGGCCTCGGTGCCAGCACGAGAGCGGCCGACGGCTACGACGCGGGCACGCTCGCCGCCGACGCCGAGGCGCTGCTCGATGCGCTGGGGGAGAAGACGGCGGCAGTGGTCGGCATCGACGCGGGGACGCCGCCCGCTTTCCTGCTGGCCATGCGGCGACCCGAGCGGATTCGGCGGCTCGTGCTCATGGAGTCGCTGCTGGGCACGCTGCCCGGAGCCGAGGACTTCCTCGCGGGCGGTGCGCCGTGGTGGTTCGGTTTCCACTCGGTCCCCGGGCTCGCGGAAACCGTCCTGGCCGGGCACGAGGCGGAGTACGTCGACTGGTTCCTCACGACGGGCACCCGCGGCCGCGGCATCCCCGGGGCGATCCGCGACGAGTTCGTCGCCGCCTACGGGGGAAGCGAAGCCCTGCGCTGTGCGTTCTCGATCTACCGCGAAATGCCCACCAGCGCGCGCCAGATCCGCGAAGCGGTCGCGGCGGCCAGGCTCACCATGCCGACCATGGCGATCGGCGCGCACCCGGTCGGCAGCGCCCTCGAACGCCAGCTGCGCCCGATCGCCGACGACCTCGTGGCGCACCTCGTCGAGGACTGCGGGCACATCATCCCGCTCGACCGTCCCCAAGCCCTGGCGTCGCTGCTGATCCCCTTCCTGGCGGTCGTTTAGGCTGGTCAGCGGCTCGTTCAGAAAAGTTGGCGCCCGGATGTCGAGGATCCGCCGCGTGCTCCGACCAGAGGGTGACAGCGTGCCGACGGGGCGCGCGGGATGGGAAGGACACCCGAGATGAAGTACGTCGCGATGATCTACGGCAACCAGGCCAAGTGGGACTCCTACCCGGCCGAGAAGTGGCCCGAGGCGATCGCGAAGCAGGACGCGTTCAACAAGAGGTACCGCGAGACCGGCGAGCTGATCGGCGCCTACGGCCTCGCCGACGCGGCCAACGCCCAGCTCATCCGCCGCAAGGACGGCGCCCCGGTGGTCACCGACGGCCCGTACCTGGAGACCAAGGAGTACCTCGCCAGCTTCTACCTGCTCGACTGCGAATCCCTGGAGCGGGCGCAGGAGATCGCGGCCGACATGCCGTTCGCCGATGCGGAGCCGGTCGAGCTGTGGCCGGTGTTGCACGAGGCCGCGGGGGACATGTGAGCCACGGCGTTGAGGACCTGCTGCGCGAACTGGCGCCGCAGGTCCTCGGCTCGCTCGTCCGCCGGTACGGCGTCTTCGACTCGTGCGAGGACGCCGTGCAGGAGGCGCTGATCGCGGCGGCCCTGCAGTGGCCGGACGCGGGCGTGCCGGAGAACCCGCGGGGCTGGCTGATCACCGTCGCCTCGCGGAAGCTGGTGGACCAGGTCCGCAGCGAGGCGGCCCGCCGTCGCCGCGAGGAAGCCTTGGCCACCCCGCAGGCCGCGCTGCTCAGCCACGCGGCGGACAGCACGCCGGAGACCGACCGGGACGATTCCCTGGCCCTGCTGTTCCTGTGCTGCCACCCCGCGCTGTCCTCGGCGAGCCGGGTCGCGCTGACGTTGCGCGCGGTCGGCGGCTTGACGACGTCGCAGATCGCCGCCGCGTTCCTGGTGCCGGAGCCGACCATGGCGCAGCGCATCAGCCGGGCCAAGCAGGGCATCAAGGCCGTCGGCTCGACCCTCGCCATGCCCGAGGAAGCCGACCGCGCCGAGCGTTTGGACGAGGTCCGGCACGTGCTGTACCTGATCTTCAACGAGGGCTACACCGCGACGGACGGTGCGGACCTGACGGCGCCGGAGCTGTCGACGGAGGCGATCCGCCTCGCCCGCCTGCTGCACCGCCTGGTGCCCGAAGACACCGAAACGACGGGACTTCTCGCCCTGATGCTGCTCACCGACGCCCGCCGTCCGGCGCGAACCGATGAGCACGGAGAACTGGTCCCGCTGGCGGAACAGGACCGCGGCCGCTGGAACCACCGGCTCATCGCCGAAGGCATCGAGCTGATCAGCCGAACCCTGCCGCGCGGCCAGGTCGGCCCGTACCAGCTCCAAGCGGCCATCGCGGCGGTGCACGACGAGGCGGAGAGCTCGGAGGACACGGACTGGCCGCAAATCCTGGTCCTGTACGAACTCCTGGAGCGAACCGGGCCGAACCCGGTGGTGACGCTCAACCGAGCGGTCGCGGTAGCAATGGTCCACGGCCCGGCGGCAGGCCTCGAACTCCTGGCGACGCTGGCGGAGGACAAGCGGATCGCCCGCCACCACCGCCTTTTCTCCACCCGAGCCCACCTGCAGGAACTCCTCGGCGACCACGCTGCCGCAGTAGAGGCGTACCGCGAAGCGGCCCGCCGCACCACGAGCGCACCCGAACGCCGACACCTCACGTCGCGCGCCCACCGATTGGAAGGCCAGGCATAACCCAAGGAACCTGGGTGGCCCGTGAGTGCTTTGGGGCGCTATGACACCCCAAACCACTCACGGGTCCAGCCTCGCCGGGTGCACCGACGGCTTTGATCAGCCCCTCAGCGCTCGAACCGCCCAGCCTTAACAGCAGCGACGAAGCTGGACCACTGCGACGCGTTCGCGACGAAGTACCCGGCTGACCGATCCTTCGTGTCCCGCACCGCAGCGCCACCAGGGAACGCGCCGACCTCGACGCAATCGCCGGTGTTCTGGCTATAGCTCGACTTCCGCCAGTTGATCACTCTCGTCATCGCGCGGCCTCCAAGTCGTTGCGGATTTCGGCGATGAGCTTCCTGGATCCCGCGTAGCTCAGCGCCGCCTTGAACACCATATCCGCTGCTTGGCGATAAATTTCTACGTCATCCGGCTCATGCAGGTATAGCCCCGATCGGCGGTTTTCCAGCTGGACGACAGGTGGGGCGTCCTCCGATTCGATCAGGATGAACAGGCCCTCCAGTGCGGGATGCCAGCCGCTTGCGAAGGGCACAACCCGCAGGTCCACGTTCTCCTGCTCCGACATGAGCAGCAAATGGTCCATCTGATCGGCCATTACGTTCGGCCCGCCAAGGACTTGCCGCAGAGCAGCTTCGCCGATGGCGACGGCGAGGCGGACCGGATTTTCCTGGCGCGTGATCGCCTCACGTCGTCCGGCACGAACGGCGATTCTGGTTTCGATCTCATCCAGCGGGACGCCGCCGCCGGTCATGATCGCTCGAACGTAGGCCGTGGTTTGGAGCAATCCAGGAATGAGCAGAGGCGCGGCTTGCGTGATGGCCGTTGCAGTTCGCTCGAATTCCAGGAGTGCGGCGAGTTGTTGACGTTGCTCGGGGAGACTGACGGCTAGCCAATGCGGAGCACTGGTATTCCGCGTCATGTCGACGACCTCGTCGTACCGTTCGCCTGTCACGCCAAGGGTTGTCAGAATCCGCGCTACATCAGCTGGTTTCGGGCAACGGTCGCCGGTTTCCCATCGGGAGAGAGTTCCGGGCGCGCACTCGATCTGGCTCGCTAGATGCCGCAGCTTCCAGCCGTGCTCTTCGCGTGCAGCGCGGAGCGCGGCGCCTAGGGCGCGCGCCTTGGGTGTCCGAGTGTTTCCAGGCATGCAACGAAGAATATGCCTCGCAGTAGCGGTTGAGCATCACTCGAAGAGGTAGTTGCCGATCAAAGTTTCCATTGGTTTTCTTGATTCCGGAAACAAAAAGTCAACGGCGTGGGGGTGCTGGATGTATCCGTTCCACTGGGTTCCTGCTGATGGTCAGCGGCACGCGAGCCTGGATTCCCGGCCTGGCGGCGGCTATCCGACCGGCATGCCTGTGTCGACGTTGTGCGAGCGGGAGTTGCCGGCCGACAACTCGGATTTCGGCTGGCTGTGGTCCACCTGCGGTGACTGCAACACCAAGGCGCACCGCATCGCCGGAACCCACCCCGGCGCCAACGGTTCCCAGTCGACGGCACCGGGCCGTGGGCGCTGAGAACGCGGCCCTGGCGGTCCTGCTGCGGCGAGCCCAATGGCTCCTCGACGACCTGGCCTTCCAAGTCGGCGCAGGTCACCGCGATGCCGACGACTTCAAAGCCGTCGCCGACCTCCTCGCCGAAATTGCCCAACTACTCAGGGAAAAGTCCCCGACCAACGCGGAAGGACCCGCCGAATGCTCGTAATGCTCCCGACCATCGCCGTGATCGTCGCCGCCCCGGCGCTCTTCCTCCTCGCCATGCACTGGAAGGCCGACCGCCCGCAGCACGCCGGAGGCGGCGAAGGCGCCTTGACGGTCTGGCAGCTGATCGCCCACGTCGAAGCCGAACGACAACAACGTTCCCAACCCGGCCGCCACCGCCTCCGCGAGCCAGCACCCGACGACGAGGATCAACACTCCACATCGGACACCGAGATCGTGGCTCCACCGCAGGAGATCCAGCGAAGAATCCTCGAAGCCCTCCACCGCCTCTGAAACCCCGAGACCACGGGCCCGGAAGCCGACGCGCCCCCGACCTCCGGCGCCGGGCCCCTGCGGGCCGGTCGGTGCGCCCCCTCCCCACGCGCCGACCGGCCACCCCCGCCCTGGAGGGTGAGGTGGCGGTTTCGCGCGAAACCGCCATTCTCCAGGCGTGCGCGCGCCGTTTTCGCGCGAAACCGCCGCCCAGCGCGGCGGGTCAGCCGATCGGCAGGCGGGCGCACTCGCGGCAGGCCCGGGCCGACGCCGCCAGCACCGCGTGCGATGCGACGGTGAACGCGCCCGCGAGCAGGATCAGCGGCCACGCGGTCGCCAGCGGCAAGGCGATGGCGAGCGCGATCCCGGCGAACGGCATGGCCACGCTGGCGGTGGTGCCCGCCCAGCCGACCAGCAGCGGAAGCCGGTCCGGCACGGGCAGCCAGCGGGTGAGCGGCCCGGTCGCGGCCAGGGTCGCCGCCGCGAGCACTCCGGCGGCCGCCGCGACCGCGGTCAGCACCTGGACCGCGTGCGGCAGCTGCCAGCCCTGGATGTGGCTGGCCGTCCAGATCGCGTACCAGCAGACGATCAGGAACCCGACGGTGACGATGAGCGCCCGGGCGGTGCGCCGGGTCTGGGCGATGGTCAGCTCCTGCTGGCAGCTCGGCGCGAGCTCGCCGGGCGTCCCGAACTCCCGCACCGCCTGCTCGACGGCCTCCCGGTACGGCAGCCCTTCGGCGGTCTGCGCCGCCACCGCGTCCACCAGGCCATCGCGGATCTCCCCGACCAGCCGGGATTTCGCCCGCGCCGGGCCGTGCAGGGTGTTCGTCAACTCGGCCGCGAAGTCCTCGATCGGATCGGCGCTCATGCGGTACCCCGCGACGGGTTGAGGACCGCGCCGATGGTGGCCGTGAACTCGTCCCAGGCCTGGCGCGCCTTGGTCAGGTTGCCCCGCCCGGCGTCGGTGAGCCGGTAGCAGCGGCGGCGCCGTTCCCCGACGGATTCCCAGCTGCTGCGCAGCAATCCGAGCCGCTCCAGCCGGTTCAGGGCCGGGTAGATAGTCCCGGTGCGCAGCTCCAGCGCGCCGCCGCTGCGCTGCTGGACCTCGGTGATGATCGCGTAGCCGTGCAGCGGCCCGTGCTCCAGCACGGCCAGCAGCAGCCCGTCCAGATGCCCTCGCACCGCATCGACCCTCATGGGTTGGCAGCCTACACAAGCGGGTATATATTGCTACTCAACATGTCGACAGGCTACATATCCGGGAGTCTGCGGTGACCAAGCTGCTGCTGTCCATCCACGTCCTCGCGGCGATGCTGGTGATCGGCCCGATCACCGTGGCCGCCTCGATGTTCCCGCGATACGCCAAGCAAGTGCCCGAATCTGACCGGGCCGCCGGAATCGCCAAGCTGCTGCACCGGATCTGCCGCGGCTACGCCGTCGCGGGCATCGCGGTCCCGGTCTTCGGTCTCGCGACCGGAGCCCAGCTCGGCGTCCTCGCCGACCCCTGGCTGATCATCTCGATCGTGCTGACGGCGATCGCCGCGGCCATCCTGGTGATGGCGATCCTCCCGGCCCAGCGGCGCATGCTCGGCTCGGCCGACGACCTGAGCGCCACGGCGACCCGGCTGGCCATGCTCACCGGCATCTTCAACGTGCTCTGGGTGATCGTCGTCGTGCTCATGATCGTCCGCCCCGGCTCGACGACGGGAGCGTGACGGCCGTGCTGACGCTGCGAATCGCGGCCGGCATTGAGGCGGCCTCGCTGGTGATCCTGCTGCTCAACCTGTTCACCGCGCACCTGTCCGCGATCACGTCGCTGGGCGGCCCGGTCCACGGCATGGCCTACCTCGTCACCATCGCGGCGACATTCCTCGTCCCGGCCCCGCCGAGCGCCCGATGGCTCGCGGTCATCCCGGGCATCGGCGGCCTCCTCGCCCTGCGCCGGATCTCCGTCGCTCACCAGCGCTGACGCGCACCGCGCCGTTTTCGCGCGAAACCAGCGTCCTCGCGCGTGGCGGGTGGCGGTTTCGCGCGAAATCGCCGCCATCTCGCTCAGCCGAGCGCGGCGCGGTCGGCGTCGGGGAGCCAGTGGTGGGCGGCGTCGTAGTCGAGCCAGCCGCGCCGGGTCGCGGCTTCGGCGCAGGAGCGGCGAAGCGCGTCGAGGGAGCGGCTCGGGTTTCCCCGTCGCCAGAGCAGGGACCAGGCGTACAGCGGCGTGGGCCGGGTGAGGCGGACCCGGCTCAGCGGCGCGTTCTCCGGCAGCGGGACGCCGCTGGGCAGGATCGCGACGCGCTCCGGTTCCGCGCGGATCTGGTCGAGGAAGTGGTCCAGTCCCAGGTTGACCCCGGCCGCCTCCGCGTCGAGTCCGAAGTGGACGGTAAAGCGGTCGAGGAAGTCCAGGCGATCCAGCGCGGCCGGGCACCAGATCGTGCTGCCGCGCAGGTCGGCGGGCCGGAGCTCCGCCGAGCCCGCCAGGGGATGGGCCGGGCCGACGATGGCGTCGACCGGTTCGAGGCGCACCACCTGGTGCTCGAACTCCTCGCCGAGCGGAGGAACCCGGCCGAACCCGGCGTCGATCTCGCCGCGCGCCAATGCCGTCCTCGCAGCCGCCAGATCGCGGCTGAGCCCCAGCTCGGCGCCGAGGGAGTTCTCGACGACGAGCCCGATCGTGCGCATCGGGGCGTACAGATGGCCCCAGACATCGACCCGCAACGACCGCTGCTCGCGGCGGGCCTCGGTCACCGCGAAGTCGGCGGCGGCGAGGGTCTGCTGCGCCGGTTCGAGGAAGCGGCGCCCGGCCTCGGTCAGCGCCACGCCGTGCTTGTCGCGGTCGAACAGCCGGACGCCCAACTGGCGTTCCAGGCGGGCGATCCGCTTCGACAGCGCCTGCTGGCTGACGAAGAGCTGCGCGGCGGCTCGCCCGAAGTGCGACTCCCGGGCGGCCGCGACGAACGCCCGAACCTGCGCCAGATCAAGATCCACGCCCTCACCTCGAACGACAACCATCGGTTGTCACAGCGTACGGATCGCTGTTGGACCGCCACGCCTCGGCCGATGTCTGCTTGGGGCGCAGCAGAACTTCCAGACGGAGCCGACGTGCACACCTTCTTCGACCAGCCGGACCTCCTCCCCGGCTTCGCCGACGCCAACCGCCCGCGCGCCATCGCAGCGGGCATCGACCCCTTCCAGTACGACGCCGTGACCGCCGAGCTCGCGTCGATCCGGGACTGGCCGACGGCGTTCGTCCGCGCCGGCCGCGAACACCTCGCCCGTGCCGAGCGGGCCGATGAGCAGGACCTGAGCGCTTCGGCGGCGGAGGCGTACCGCGATGCCGCGCTGTGGTTCCACTTCGCCACCGTGCTGCCGAACCCGGACCTCGACGCGCACGCCGCAGCCGCCAAGGCATCCGCCGAAGCGCAACGCCGCGCCGACCCGACCGCCGAGCACATCGCCGACCCCGACTTCACCGGAATCCTGCGACGCCCGCCGGGCACCCGCGCGCCCGTCGTCGTGCTGATCCCGGGCATGAACTCCGGGAAGGTCGAGTTCATGCCGATCGCGGACAGCCTGCTCCGGCGCGGCGTCGCGGTCCTCGCCATCGACGGGCCGGGCCAGGGCGAGCTCGCGACGCGGAGCCACTGGGAACCCGAGTACCAGAAGGTGGTCCACCGGGTGCTCGACGCCATCGCCGATCGGTCCGATGTGGACGGACAGCGGGTCGGCGCGATGGCGCTGAGCATGGGCGGCTACCTCGGAGCCCTCGCGGCGGCGCACGAACCGCGCATCCGCGCTCTGGTCAGCGTCAGCGGCCCCTCGGCCCTGCACTGGGACCAGCTGGCGCCCTACGTGACGGACACCTTCGCGCTGCGCACGGGCAGCGCCGCGGCGGGCCGCGACTTCGCCAGCAGGATCAACGCCGCCGAGATCGCCCCGCGCATCGTCCAGCCGATGCGGGTCATCGACGGCGGCCTCGACGTGATCCCGGGAGTCACCAACGCCGAACCCCTGGCGCGCCACGCCCCGAACGCCGAGTACCTCCTGATCCCGGAGGGCAACCACCTGCTGGAGACCACCCGCTGGAAGTGGCTCCCCGACACGGCCGACTGGCTCGCAGACCACCTCCGCAGTTGACCTGCCAGAACACCGGAGCGCTGAGCCCTCCGGCAGCGCGGACACTTGCTCCGTGCGCCGGTTTCGCGCGAAACCCGGCATTCCTCGTGCCTGCGGATGGCGATTTCGCGCGAAATCGACATTCTCCACGCCTGCGGAGCGGCGATTTCGCGCGAAATCGCCCGCGGCGTCAGGCCGGCGCCCGGTAGGACACGACGTCGCCGGGCTGGCAGTCGAGTTCGCGGCAGATGGCGGTGAGGGTGCTGAAGCGGATCGCCTTGGCGCGGTTGTTCTTCAGGATGGACAGGTTGGCGATCGTCACGTCGACGCGCGCGGCGAGCTCGGCGAGGGTCATGCCGCGCTCGGCGAGCAGCCGGTCCAGGTGGCACTCGATCTGGTGCGGTTCCTCCGGCGGCATCAGACCAGTCCTTCGGTGTCGGCGCGCAGCCGGGCGCCGTTGCGGAACGCCACGGCGGCGGCCGCGACGAGCAGGCCCAGGAACAGCGAGGTCAGGTCGAACTCGGCGACGACGCGAATGGCATTCTCCGCCGGCGTCCCGGCGGCCAGCAGATCCGTGGTGACCATGTCCGCCAGTGGAACCAGGAACCCCCGCAGCGGAAGGGCGATCGCGATTGCGAGCAGGCGCGGCGCGTTCCGAGGCGTGAAGAGGTCGCCGTCGCGGAAGGTCCTGGCGATCTGGAGCAGGATCGACAAGATCGCCACGAGCAGCAGGTTGCCGACGAGTTCGGGCAGGACGAGCAGCAGCCGGTCCGCGAAGCCGGGCGCGGTGAAGATCAGTTCGGCGTGGTCGGTTCCGCGCAGCGCGATCGCACCCGGGACGCCGGGCAGCTGCGCGGCGTCGGCGAGCCGAACCTCACGTGTGTCGACCGGTGGCAGCGGGCCGGTCACGCCGAGGACCGGGAAGAGGACGCCGAACAGGCCCACCAGCAGCAGCCCGAGCCCGATCGCGGCCTCCAGGGCCCGGCTGTCGGCCCGCGTCCACCAAGACGTGCTTCCCATGTGCGCCACCCCTCCGACATATCGTTTCTCGATAATATCGAAAAACGATATGACCAGGGAGTCGGGTGGCTCAGAACAGCGGCTCGCCCCAGGTGTCGGTGAAGACCAGCTCGGACAGCGGCTTGCGGATGCGCGGGCGCAGCTCCTTCTCCTGCAGCCGCTCCGGCATGCCGTTCAAGGTGCCCAGGCCGCCGACCGCGATCGCGATCACCGGCTCGAACTCGGCGGGCACGCCGAACTCGGCGCGCGCGGCGTCCCGGTCCATCCCGGCCATCTGGTGCGCGTAAAGCCCCTCGGCGACGGCCTGCAGCACGAGGTTCTGGGCCGCCAGCGCCAGCCCGTACTCGCCGTAGGGCATCGGCTCGCCGTCCTCGTCGACCACCCGCGCGACGCCGATCGCGAGCGCCGCCGCATTGGCGGTCCACCCCTTGTTGCCGCGCGACAGCGTGCCGTGGATCCGCTCGAAGGTCGCCTCGCCCCGGCGCGCCGCGATGAACCGCGCGGGCTGGGTGTTGCCCCACGAGGGCGCCCACCTGGCCGCCTCGAACAACGCCGTGAACTGCCGGTCGCTGATCGTCGTGGCCGGATCCAGCGCGCGCGGGCTCCACCGCTCGGCCAGCAGCGGGTGCAGCGGCACCGACGTCTCGGCGGGCTTGCTCACCGGAACCTCGGCGGTGTATTCCTCGGCAGTCACGGGCACCTCCTGGATCGCTGGTGGCGAGTCTGTCCGCCGCCCGCGCCGATGTCCATCAGATCGCGTACTGCCACGCCGTCAGCGAGTAGGCGCCGAACCACGACCCGAAGAACACCAGCAGCACCGCGGTGGTCACCGCCGTCGTCGTCCGGCGTCGCGCCAACCCGATCGCGACCGGGATGAGCAGCGGGAACGCCGGCAGCATCAGGCGGACCTTGGAGTACATCAAGCCGTCCGAACCCAGGTCCAGCACCACCACGGCGGCCGCGAACGCCACCAGCGGCCACGGCATCCGCTGCCGCACGCACAGCACCAGCAGCACCAGCGCGGCCAGCACGATCCACACCGTGAACGTCTCGAACACCGACTTGTCCGTGGTCAGCGCCTCGATCATGAACTTGAACGTGGCCTGCCCGCCGTCGAACGCCGACGACCAGCCCCGCTGCTGGAGCGCGAAGTAACCGGTGAGGCTGTCCGTCTGCAACCCCACCCAGCCGATGTAGGCCAGCATCCCGGCGGGAGCCAGCACGATCGCCAGCCACGGGCGCCAGGTGTCCCGGCGGCGCACGATCGCCACCAGCGCGGCCAGCCCGACGACCCCGATCAGCGCCGCGGCCGTCGGCCGCACCAGCCCGGCACCGGCGCAGCACAGCCCGGCCAGCAGCCAGTTCCGCTCGACGACCCCGACCATCGCCCAGATCGCCAACGCGCAGAACAGCGCCTCGGAGTACGCCATCGACAGCACCACGGACATCGGGGCCGCCGCGAACAGCACGACCAGCAGCAACCCGGCGAGGTGCGAGCCGCCGACCAGGCGACCCAGCCGGGCCAGCCCGTACGCGGCCACCACGCCGCAGGCCAGGCTCGCGGTGATCGCCGCACCGACGACGCTGACGCCCGGGACCAGCGACAACGCCATGATCAGCCACGGATAGCCGGGGAAGAACGCCATCGGAGTCTCGGGATAGCGGTTCCCGAAACCGTCGACCATGCTCGGGTCGACGCCGGCGTACCCGTTCGCCGCGATCTCCAGGTACCAGTGGCCGTCCCAGGCCTGCAGGTTGTCGACCAAGGCTTCGTCGTTCGCGGCCGACAGCCACGCCAGCACCAGCAGTCCGACCAGCCGGATTGCGAGGTAAACCACAGCAGGGGCGAAAGCGACGATCATCCGGCGCTGCCGCGGCGAGCCCCGGCGCGGCCACTCGGACAACCCTGAGTCCGGTTGTTTCCGCAGCGTAGCCGCGGTGTTTCCAACATCACTCAGAGGTGGATCGATCGCTCCTGGAGGGGTGGACAACCCGGTCCTCCGCTCTTGTCGACAATCGCGTCCCACAGGGTAGTGGCGGCATTTGGGATTGGGGTCGGGCGGTACCGGTTCGGTAGGCTAGTCCGGCAGCGGAGCGACCTGGTAGGAGGCCGTTTCGGCCCGGTGGGCCGACGCTGTCACCTGCCCGGTCGCGGGGCCCTCCGGCCCGCCACGCGGTGTGCCGGGGTGCTCCTTCGTCCACTCGGTGTCAGTGCGGGGACAACCCGCGCCCGGGACGACCGCACGGTCGAGGAGGTTTGTTTCACGTGGCGCTCGTCGTCCAGAAGTACGGCGGTTCCTCACTCGAAAGTGCTGATCGCATCAAACGGGTAGCCGAACGCATCGTGGAGACCCGCAAGGCGGGCCACGACGTGGTCGTCGTGTGCTCTGCGATGGGCGACACCACTGATGAGCTGCTCGACCTCGCCAAGCAGGTCAACCCGGCTCCGCCGGAGCGGGAACTCGACATGTTGCTGACCGCCGGGGAGCGGATCTCCAACGCGCTCGTCGCGATGGCGATCGAGTCGCTCGGCGCGGAGGCGCGCTCGTTCTCCGGCTCCCAGGCCGGCGTGATCACGACCTCGGCGCACCAGAACGCGCGGATCATCGACGTCACCCCGGGCCGGGTGCAGGAAGCGCTGGAGCAGGGGCAGGTCGTCCTGATCGCCGGTTTCCAGGGCGTCTCCCAGGACACCAAGGACATCACGACGCTCGGCCGCGGCGGCTCGGACACCACGGCGGTCGCGGTGGCCGCCGCGATGAACGCCGACGTCTGCGAGATCTACACCGACGTCGACGGCGTGTACACGGCGGACCCGCGCATCGTGCCCGACGCCCAGCACCTCGAGCGGATCACCTACGAGGAGATGCTGGAGATGGCGGCGACCGGCGCGAAGGTGCTGCACCTGCGCGCCGTCGAGTACGCCCGCCGCTACGGCGTGCCGTTGCACGTCCGCTCTTCCTACTCACCCAAGCCCGGAACGATCGTGTCCGGCTCAGTGGAGGACCTTTCCGTGGAACAGGCGATGATCACCGGCGTCTCGCACGACCGGTCGGAGGCCAAGGTCACCGTGCGCGGTGTGCCCGACAACCCGGGCGTCGCGGGCCGGATCTTCCGCGTGGTCGCGGACGCCGAGATCGACATCGACATGGTGCTGCAGAACGTCTCCAGCACCTCTTCCGGCCTGACCGACATCACCTTCACGGTGGCGCGCAGCAACGGTGAGGTGGCCGTCACCGAGCTGGAGAAGATCAAGGACGAGGTCGGCTTCGAGCAGGTCGTCTACGACGACAAGGTCGGCAAGGTCTCGCTGGTCGGCGCCGGGATGCGGTCGCACCCGGGCGTCACCGCGACGTTCTGCGAGGCGCTGTCCAACGCCGGGGTGAACATCGACATCATCAACACCTCGGAGATCCGGATCTCGGTGCTGATCCGCGACACCCAGCTCGACGACGCGGTGCGTGCCCTGCACAACGCGTTCGAGCTCGGCAGCGACGAGGAAGCCGTCGTGTACGCGGGGAGTGGTCGCTGATGGCCCCGACGCTGGCAATCGTGGGTGCCACCGGCGCGGTCGGCACCGTCATGATCGACATCATCAACAACCGCGCGTCGGTGCCGTGGGGCGAGATCCGGCTGATCGCCTCGGCCCGGTCCGCGGGCAAGAAGATCACCGTGCGCGGCCAGGAGCTCACCGTCGTGGAGCTCGCGCCGGAGGCGTTCGACGGCGTGGACATCGCGCTGTTCGACGTGCCGGACGAGGTATCCGCGCAGTGGGCGCCGGTGGCCGCCGAGCGCGGCGCCGTCGCGGTGGACAACTCCGGCGCGTTCCGGATGGACCCCGACGTGCCGCTGGTGGTGCCCGAGGTCAACGCCGAGAAGGTGCACGAGCGCCCGAAGGGGATCATCGCGAACCCCAACTGCACGACGCTGTCGATGATGGCCGCGCTGGGCGCGCTGCACCGCGAGTTCGGCCTCCGCGAACTGGTCGTCTCCTCCTACCAGGCCGCCTCCGGTGCCGGTCAGGAAGGCATCGACCGGCTGTACGCGGAGATCGCGGCGGTGGCGGGCAAGGGCGTCGGCCAGCGGGCCGGCGACGTCGCCGAGGCGCTGGCCGCGGCCGGGCTGCCGGAGGAGACGCCGTTCAAGGCGCCGCTGGCGCTCAACGTGGTGCCGTGGGCGGGTTCGCGCAAGGATGACGGCTGGACCTCCGAGGAGCTGAAGGTCCGCAACGAGTCCCGCAAGATCCTCGGCATCTCGGACCTGAAGGTCTCCGCGACCTGCGTCCGGGTGCCGGTGGTGACCACGCACTCGCTGGCGGTGCACGCCACCTTCGAGCGCGAGGTGACCGTCGAGCAGGCGCACCGCGTGTTCGAGGCGCAGCCGACGATCGTCCTGCAGGACGACCACGACAACGGCGTGTTCCCGACCCCGGCCGGCGTGGTCGGCGGCGACCCGACGTACGTGGGCCGGGTCCGGCAGGCGCTGGACTTCCCGAACACGCTGGACTTCTTCGTCTGCGGCGACAACCTCCGCAAGGGCGCGGCGCTCAACACCTACGAGATCGCCGAAACCCTCGCGAAGTAAGCCCCACGGGCTCGAAAGGGCGCCTTCCCCTGGTAGACGGGGGAGGGCGTCCTTTTGTGATACGGGTTCATTCGAACGTGTGTTTGTGTCTGATTCTCCTTGAACGCGGGAACCGGCGCCCGCCACAGTGGACCCATGAACATCATTTCCTGGCCCGATCACCTGCTGACCCTGGACGAATTCACGGCGCTACCGGAGGACAAGTCGCGCCACTACGAACTGCAGGAAGGAGTACTGACCGGAGCTCCCCGGCCCAGTGAATGGCACCAGCGCATGGCGCTCTCGATGGCCGTCGCTCTCGATGATGCATTGCCGCCCGAGTGGGAGCCGATATTCAGCACCGGAGTCGTCGTAGAGGAGCGATGGCCGCCCACGGTTCGTGCACCGGACATCGTGATCGCCTCCGCGCCGGCGATCGACGAGGGGCGTCCGCTGCTGTTCGCGTCGGATGTCGTCGGCGTAATCGAGGTGAGCGAGCCCGGCTCTCGAATGCTTGATTCGGTCTGCAAGCGTGATGAGCACGCCGTGGCGGGCATTCCGCTCTACTGGATCGTCGACGTTGGCCCGCCGGTGACGCTGGTGGACCACCGTCTCGCAGGTGCCGCGTATCGCGAGGTGTGGCGGGGTGGTGGAACGTACACGTCGAGCGAGTTGGTGGCTGTAAGTGTTGAGCTCGATTCGCTCGGTTTACGACCACGCACGGCCGCGACCTGAGCGGCTTGGTTGCGACATCCGGCGGTTAGGTTGGGGGCATGAGTCATGCTCCGGTCGTCCTCGGAATCGATCTCGGTACCACCGCGACGAAGGTCGTCGCGGCGGGCAGCGATGCTCACGTGCTGCACCAGACCGAGCGCGGTTATCCGCTGCGCACCGAGGAGCCCGGGGAGGCGACGCAGGACGCCGTCCAGGTCCGGGACGCGGCGATCGCGGCGCTGGCCGAGTGCGTGGCCTGGGCGAAGGAGCACGGCCACCCGGTCGCGGCGCTGTCGTTCAGCACCTCGATGCACACGGTCGTCGGGCTCGACTCGGCCGGCGAACCGGCCACGCCGTCGTTCAACTGGGCCGACACCCAGGCGGCCGAGGTGGCGGCGCGGCTGCGGTCCGACTGGGACACCTCGTCGGCCCTGCACCGGGCCACCGGGACGCCGGTGCACACCCAGTCGGTCATGGTGAAGCTGGCTTGGTTGACCGGAAGTCGCCCGGACCTGACGCGTGACGTGGTGCGGTGGTGCGCGCTGAAGGACTTCGTCGTCGCCGACTTCGTGGGCGGGTTCGTCACCGAGTACTCGCTGAGCTCGGGCAGCGGCCTGCAGGACATGACGACGCTGCGGTGGCACGAGCCGGCGCTGGAGGTCGCGGGCGTCCGCGCCGACCAGCTGCCGGAGATCCACGCGCCGACCGACACGCTGCCGCTGAAATCGCAGGTGGCCAAGGCCGTCGGCCTGCCGGAGGGGCTGCCGGTGGTGCTCGGCGGCGGGGACGGCCCGCTGGCGAACCTCGGCGTCGGGGCGGTCAGCCCCGGTGTCGCCGCGCTGTCGCTCGGCACCAGCGGGGCGCTGCGGGTGACGCGCGACCGGCCGGGAGTCGACGACCGATGCCGGACGTTCAGCTACGCGATGGGCGACGGGCTCTGGGTGATCGGCGGCGCCGTGAGCAACGGCGCGGTGGTCGCCCAGTGGGCGTCGGAGACCTTCGGGGCCGACGTCGCGGACCTGCTCGACGAGGCCGCCGCGGTGCCGGCGGGGGCGAACGGGCTGATGGCCCTGCCGTACCTGCTCGGTGAGCGGGCCCCGTGGTGGGAGCCGGGCCTGACCGGCTCGTTCGTCGGGCTGCGGCACTCGCACGGCCGCGCCGAGATGACGCGTGCCGTGGTGGAGGGTGTCGCGCAGCAGCTCGCGCTGGTGCGGGACGCGGTGGTCGATTCCGGGGCCGAGGTGCGTGCGGTGCGAGCCACCGGCGGGGGCTTCCGCAGCGCGTTGTGGGCCGATGCCATCGCCGCGGCGCTCGACATCGACCTGGAGCTGGCCGAGGGCAGCGGCGGGTCCGGGCTCGGCGCGGTGCTGCTGGGCTGGCGGGCGCTCGGCGAGTTCGACTCGCTGGAGCGCGCCGCGGAGCTGGTGACGCCGGAGGGCAAGGTCTCGCCGGACCCGGCGGCGGCCCGGGAGATGGCCCGCCGTCGACCGCTGGTGGAGCAGCTGCACGCGACGCTGCGCGACTTCGAGCTCTGACCAGCGCCGGTCGGATGCGCCGATCGGTTGAGCCAACCGGTCGCAACCGGTGGGCCGGGTGCAGCAATCCGGAGCGCCAACCGGGTTAAGTTCTGGTTCAGACCAATTTTTCGGTGGCATACTGGCCTCGCTATGACCCTCAGCGCGGCCGAGAGCAACCACGCCACCAGCGCGGACGACCCGCGCGAGCGGTTGCGCGCCGCCGGACTCCGGGTCACCAAGCCACGGCTCGCCGTGCTGCGGTGGCTGGTCGGTCACCCGCACGCGACGGCCGACCAGGTGGCGACAGCGGTGCGCCGGCAGCTGGGTTCGGTGTCCACGCAGGCCGTCTACGACGTGCTCAACGCGTGCAGCAACGCCGGGCTGCTGCGGCGGATCGAGCCCGCCGGCCACCCGGCGCGCTTCGAGACCCGGACCTCTGACAACCACCACCACCTGGTGTGCCGCAACTGCGGCCGGACCGAGGACGTGGACTGCGTCCACGGCGAGGCCCCGTGCCTGACGCCTTCGTCCACGTCGGGCTACGAGGTGGACGAAGCGGAAGTCGTGTTCTGGGGCTACTGCCCGGGCTGCCGCTCCTCGGCGACCGCGCCAGAGTAGTCCGGCTGCCGCGACGAGGAACGATCATGACCCGGCATGACGTGCATCCCTGCGGCCGGGGGCGTCGCGACGGCCGGGGAGCTCCGCCCGGATCCGAAACTCCGCATCCACTGAACTGGGGTGTTGCGACGACTCCTAGAACCCAAGCGGGCCCCAGGTCTTCGCGCTTTCCGGTATTGCGGCGTCGTCATCGACTTCGCCGTCCGGCGCTGGTGAGCTCATGAATGCACTTCTCGGTCGGGTCTCGTACGTCCTGTTCTCCGCACTGGGCTCGGATCGGGTTCACGAGTGATCCGACCGGGACGACGATTCGGCTCGCCCGCGCCGCTACGTGACCTGGGGTTCTGGGCGCTCGCAGGGCCTGAGTGGGACGGGCGGGTGCGGGCGATCGGGTGAGTCCGAACACGGCGGGCCCATTTTCTTGACTAATTCCAGTTTTCTGATGGCATACTGGAGCGCGTCATGATCCGCGGCGAGCGAGCCGGGCCGCACTGGCGATGAGATCGCCGCCGAGGTCAAGGGCCGACGACGTCGGCCCGCCGCTGCTGACTGTGGCAACCACCACGAGCGAAGACCCGGGAGCCCCCGTCTCCCGGGTCTTCGCCCATCCGGGCCGGTGATCGCGCCCGACCGCCCTGTCGCTTCAGGCGAAATCGGCTACCGCGGCCGAGGTCATGGCCAATCCACAATGGATGGTGATGACCCGCGGGAGTGCGCCGGGGTGCGCTGATCCATGGCAGTTTCAATTGAAACTGCCATGGATCACGCCTGCACCGGCGTTGCCCTGCGCCGATGGGGATCCCCGAACCCCTCGTGCCGGTCAGGGGCGCTGGCGGACCTCGTCGACGAACGCGGTCTCCACTTCGGCCGAGAACGTCGAGCCGAGGTAGGCGTAGGTGGCGGGATCGAAGACCAGGATCTCCTCGCGGATGTTCTCGCCGTCGGGCTTCGGGAACGAGATGCCGACACCGGTCCTGCCGATCGCGTCCTTCGCGTCCTTGACTACGGAGATGCCGGGGACCTTGGTCGCAGCCTCGAACACGGCTGCCCTCGATTCCGGTCGCACGTACGACTCGGCGACGATGTCGCGGATCTCCTCGCCGATGAGCCACGCGCTATCGGGGTCGGAGCTGCGCTCCTTCAGGTAGTCGAGCATTCCGGCGGCGTCGGTCGGCAGGACGTAGATGTGCCCGGGAACCGGCGAGCAGTATCCGGTCTCCTCGGTTGCGGGGGTGTATGTCTTGCTGTCCCCGCAGCGGGGCACCTCCAGCTCGGTTTCCCCGCCGTACTGCACGATGAGGCCGTCACGCGTCCCGTCGGCGGACAGCCACGTCTCGCGGATTCCGGCTGCGCTCTGGGACTTCGTGTAGACGAACTGATCGGGCCGCGGCGGGTGGTCGGGGAGATCCGGCGCCGCGGTGACCAGCGCCGATTCGGCGTTCGCCGTCGGGGTGCCCCCATCGCTCTCCCCGAGCGGAGCGAGCGTGAGCACGCCGGAGATCGCGGCGGCGAGACCAACCGCGACCGCGCCCGGCCACGCCATCCGTCGCAGCGGTCGGCGCTGTCGCGCCACGGCGGGTGCGTCGCCGGATCGTTCCGCGGCGGCCAGGTGGTCGTGTGCCGGCGCGAGTGTCTCGTCGAATTCCGTCATGAACTGCCCCAAAGAGGTCTGCGAGTGATCTGGTGTTTCGCGACCCGATCGACTTGGCAGGCCGAGACCCCGCCGGCCGAGCGCACTGGCGAGGCCATCGACGTCCTCCTCGATCCGATCAGGTACATCTCGTTATCCGCACGGAATCGACATCTGGTTCACGCTTGATGCGGCAGGCGGCATCGCGAGGCGCAGCCGCCTGCCGCGCGGGAAGGCTCCGTGCCGGGGCGAGCAGGGCGGCTCGCGGCAGATCTCCCGCAGCCCGAGCGGAATCTGGACATCGCGAAAACCGGTGCGTGCACCATGTCCACAATGGATCGTGGTTAGTCGCGGGCGTGGGCTCCCGGGGCGTTCTGGGGCTGGCCGGGTTGTGGGTGGTGGTGCCGCTGCGGGTGCCCTTGCTGCGGGTGCTGGGGGCCCGGTTGCGAGTGAGCGCCGCGCTGTGCCGAAGCGCCGTGCGCGCCAGGGGAACCCTGCTGACCCGAAGAACCGTGCTGACCGTGGGCGGATTGCTGGCGTTGAGGATTCTGCTGGTGCTGCGAGCTCTGCGGCGTCTGTGGGGTCTGTGGCTGCTGCGGGCCGTGGGTTTGGTGGAGGATCAGCCGTTCGCAGCTGCGCAGGACCGTGCGGACCGCGTCGCGGTGCGGCCGGTCGTGCAGCGGGTTCACCGCCTGCTCCCGCCAGCGCGACAGCGCCGCGGCCGCTTCGTCGGCCAGATCCACGGCCAGGGCCGTCTCGTCCCGGCCGAGCCGCGCGTGCGGCGCGCTGCCGAACGCTCCCAGCAGCCGCTTCGCTTCCGTCTGCAGCGGACGGGAGAACCGCACCTGCCCGGAATCCAGCGCCGACAGCAGCCGCAGCTCGTTCCACTCGTGCGCGTTCGCCAGCAGCCGCTCGAACTCGCCGCGCAACTGCTGCACGCCGGGACGGGGATTCGCGCGCAGCACCATGTCGACGGCCAGCAACGCCGACCGCGCGCGCAACGCGTCTTGCCGCTCGACGAACTGCTGGTGCACGGTCTCCTGCAGCAGGTTCATTCCGCTCTCGTCGAGCAGTGCCGACTGCAGCTTCTTCAGCTCCGTCACGCCGCTGCGGATCAGCGTCAACGCGCGCACGACGCCGTAGTGGCCGAATCGTTCGAGGAGGCGCTGACGGGCCGGTCCCGGCGTCGATTCCATGGTGCTGTTGATGAATCGATCCGCCGAAAGAAGCAGCGCGTCCTGGTCGTTCTGGGGGAGTCGGGCAACGTTGTGCAGAGCCCGGAAGTCGTCGTCGGTCATCGTCGCCACGGCCTGCCCGAGCAGCCCGATCACCGGGATCAGGTGCTGCGCGAACGAACGCAGCGTGGGGTCGTTGCGGTAGCGGTCGGCGATCCGCTCGGCGGCTTCGAGCGCCTCCGCGCCGCCGCTGCCCGTCTCGTCGGCGCGCGAGAACGCGACGATCGTGTTGATCGGCACGCACCGGGCGGTCTGCAATTCGTTGACGGACTGGAGGAACTGCAGGTCCGTCTGCCGCGGGTACCGCGTCAGGTACAGCACCGCGTCCGCCTCGGACAGGATCTGCGCGAGCGCGGAGCGGCCCGTCTCCTGCACCGCCGCGGACGCGACGCCGGGCGTTTCGATCAGGGTGATCGCCTGCAGTCCCGGCGTCGGCGATTCGATGACCAGCCGGGACACCTCGTCCGGCCGCCAGTGCTGCAGGTCGCGGATGGTGCCCGTGTCCAAAGTGGTCACCGGCACGTTCTGCACCGCGCCGTGCGGGGTGTGCAGCAGGATCTTCGGTTCCGGCCCGTACTGGTAGAAGGTGCTGACCTGGGTGCGCTCCTCGGCGTCGGTGGGCGCGAGCTCCGCGCCGACCAGCGCGTTGATCAGCGTCGACTTGCCCGCCTTCACGCGCCCGCCGACGGCGATGCGCAGCGGCTGGTCCAGCCTCTCCAGCCGGCCGCGCAGCCACGTCGAGGTGCGCGGATCGTCCCGGTAGAAGGTCATGGTGCGGATCAGCAGCGCCCGGGCGCGTTCCAGCAGGGGATCGCCGCTCATGCCGCGGTGATCCGGTTCTGCGTCAGCATCGTCGCGCGCCGCTGCAGCACCGCGAGTTCTTCCAGCTTCCGCCGGATCTCCCTGGCGCGCTGGTCGCGGTCGACCGCGCTGCGTTCCGCCGATCGCTTGATCTCCTGGATGGCCCGGCTGATCTCCATCTGGGCATCTTCGGTGATCTGCATGTAGTGCGCGTGCAGGCCCCGGTGGACGCCGCGGATGGCGTCCCTGGCCTCCTTGTTCACGTGGAAGATGACCTGCTCCACGTAGCGCTGCACGGCGGCCTTGGCCTCGGCCTGGCGGCGGCGCAGCCGCAGGTCCTTGTCCTCGCCGAGGCTCTTGAGGCCCAGCAGCACGCCCGCCGAGATCGACACCACGTTGATCAGCGGCAGGAACGCCGAGGTGATCAGGCCGAACATCAGCACGCCGCCGTAGGAGCCGCGCAGACCGGTGAGGAACTGGTCGAAGCGCTTGTACTCCGAGCCGGGCGGCAGCTTCGGCTCGGGAACCTCGCCCAGCGGTTCCGGCTGCTGGAGCTCCGTCAGGTCGGGCAGGCTGCGCCCGTGTTCGGCGAGCATCTCGTTGGCGACCTGCTCGGCGAGCCGGGCCTGCCGTTGGTCCAGCCACTCGAAGGTTTCGACGATCGCGTCGGTGAGCCGTGCTTCGAGCCAGTCGAGGAACTCGTCCCAGACCTCCAGCGGATCCGCGGTTTCGAAGGCCTCGTTGACCTGGTGCAACACCGCCCAGCTGCGTTCCCGGAAGTCGAACTCGATGTCGGTGTACAGCTCGGAAATGCCGTCGTTGAGCGCCTTCTGCCAACGGGCCGAGACGCGCCGGAGGTCTTCGGCGCGGTGCTGCGCGGTCTCCAGCTCGATGAGGGTTTCGGCCGCGGTGCGCGGGTTCTGCGCCGCCAGCTCGGCGCGCAGCGCGTCGTTGACCTGGGTCAGCGCCTCGGAAACGTTGTGCGCCACCAGGCGCCGGGTCATGTTGTCGTGCTTGCCCGCCATCTCCTTGAGGAACTCCAGCAGCGGCGGGAATCCGGACTCGGCGTTGAGGTTGGCGTCCCTGGCCTGCATCGCGTGCATCCGGATGTTGGCCGAAACCGGGAAGATCTTGGCCGCTATCCCGGCGTTCTCCAGGTGCTTCCGGTTGACTTCGAGGACTTTCCGCCAGTGCGGCGTGCGGTCGATCTTCGGCAGCACCAGCGCGACGTTCGGGCACAACGCGGTGGCCTGCTTGAGGAACGTCAGCTCGTTGGTGGTCAGTTCCTGGGTCGCGTCGGAGACCATCAGCAACGCGTCGGCCTCGGCGACGACGGAGAGCGTGGTGGCCGTCAACGACGAAGACACGCTGCCGACGCCGGGCGTGTCCATCAGCGCGAGGCCGTTCTGCAGCACGGCGCGGGGGATGCCGACCTCGCCGCGGGTGACCGGGCGCCCGAGCGAGAGGGCGCGTTCCAGCTGCTCGCCGACCTGTTCTATCGGCACCGGCACGCGATCCAGGGCGGCCGGGCCGCGCTTCGCCTCGTGCTCGATGAGCAGGGCGGACGGCTCGTCGGAATACCGGACGAGGGTGGGCACGACGGTGGTGACGTCGTCGCCGGAGGCGCACACGGACGCGTTCACGATGGCGTTGACCAGGGCGCTCTTGCCCTGCTTCGACTCGCCGACGACCAGCACGAGCTGCGTCGGGTCGAGCACGCGGGTGCGGATCTGCCGCAGCCTTCCGTGCAGATCAGCGCGTTGCTGCTCGGCACATTCCGCAGTCGCGCGATCGATCAGTTCCACCAACGCCGTCTCGATCACGGCGTCGATTGTGGCGTGCCGCGGCGAATAGAGAAACCCAAACGGCTGAACTCACATCACAGGCGTGCACTGGGAGTACCAAAAGTGCAAGTTTCCCGAGCGAAAGGCGAAGAATGCCGGGATCCGCGAATCGCGGATCCCGGCATTCAGTTGCTCACTGCGTTCAGAGCACGCCGTCCAGCGGCAGGGCGCCCGTCACGGTGTCGAGAGCGCCACCGGCGACGTCGCCGACGACCGGCAGGTCCTGCGGGGCCGGCAGCGGCAGCGCGGCGGTCACGTCGTCGACCGGGAGGGCCGAGGTCACGTCGTCGACCGGCAGAGCCGAGGTCACGTCGTCGACCGGCAGGGCGGAGACGTCGCCAGCGCCACCGGCGATGCCACCCACGGTGTCGACCACGCCGCCGACGACCGGGACGTCGCCCAGGACACCGGTCACGTTGTCGGTCACGTTGGTGATGTCGCCACCGGCGACGTTGGAGACCAGGTCACCGGCGACCGGGATGTTGGTGGCGACCGAGGTGACGTCGCCGACCACGTTGCCCACGACCGGAGCGTTGGTGACGACCGAGGTCAGGTCGCCGTTGCTCACGTTGGTGGTCACGTCGCCCAGCACGTTGGTGACGTTGTTGGCGATGTCGCCGACGACCGGGGCCTCGTTCACGACGTTGAGGACGTCGATGTTGGTCGAGTTGTCGACCACGTTGGTGACGTCGCCGTGCACGACGGTGGCGGCACCGGCGGTCAGGTCGACGCTGGTGTCGAAGACGTGCGTCGCGGTCTGGTTGACCTCGCTGACGGTGTTGCCCACGACGTTGGTGACGTCGCCCAGGGCGAGGCTGTCGCCGACCTGGCCGACGGTGTTGCCCACGACGCTGCCGACGATGTTGCCGTTGGCGATGTCGTTGCCGCTGGCGATGTCGTGGATGCTGATGAAGTTGTGCGAGTCCGTGTCGTTGTGACGCACGTCGATGTCGACGTTGTTCGACGGAGCCGGGGTCGCCGGGACGGCCGGGATGGTGGGCTCGACGTCGCCGTTCTTACCGAAGTCTTCGGCGGGGGCGGGGTTCTTCAGCATGCTCAGATCTTCCTGCTCGTTCGGATGTGCGGGATGCAGTTGGTTGATCGCGACGTGTTGGGTGCTCGCAGCGAACTTCTCGACGCTGCTCTGGAGTGAGCGGTCGTACTCGGTCACGACCTCGACCGGCGCGTAGTCGAGGACGAGTGACGTGGCTTGCAGTACGTCCGTCGCGGTCATGCCCCCGAGGCCGGCCTGATCCAGCGTGGCTTGCGGATCAGAGTCGAAGGCCGATCGGGCTGCCGGGTCGCTGACGAGGCGCGTGAGGAACTCGTGCAGCGTCGGCTCGTCCGACGGGCCGGTGGTGGAGTGCGTCCCCGGGTCGGGAGTGGAGGACTCGGCCGCGTGCTGAGGGTTCACCATCGTTGGGCCTCCCGATGCTCAGCGGTTACTCGGCTGGGTGTCCGAGTGAGGTCGTGTCCCTCACTCCCCTGTGTTGATCACGTTAGGGCGACGGGGCCCCCTAGCCATCGGGTACGACTCCTAGTTATTCGAACCTCTATTAGGGGATCCAGTAGGTGGCCCATTGGGGGGTAGGTTGGGGCATCTGACACCTGTGAGTAACCGAGTACGCGCTAAATTGTGTCCACCATCGGGCCGCGCGGCATCGCCCGATGGTGGCCGATCCGGTGACACGAAGGGATTGCATGCCTTACGTCCTGGGCATTCATCTAGGCGCGACGGCGACCACGGCCGCCATCGCCCGTCGGGACGGCAGCCGGTGGGCGGCGGCCGTGCCGGTCCCGCTGGCGGCCGGGCCGGTGGTGCCGACGGTGCTGTGCAAGGTGCAGGACGGCTCGTTCGTGGCTGGTGAAGCCGCCCAACGGCAGGAGATCACCCACCACGAATGGGTCGCCCGCGGCTTCACCGGGCGGCTCGGGGACGACCTGCCGCTGCTGGTGGGCAGCGAGTTCATCCCGGCGCAGCGGCTGGTCGCGACGATGGTCGAGTGGGTGGCCGACGCGGTCGCCCACCGGCAGGGACACCCCGCCGAGCACATCGCCATCGCGCACAGCGCCACCTGGGGTCCGCACCGCACCCGGCTCGTCCACCAGGCGCTGATCCAGCTCGGGCTGACCGATGTGACGCTGGTGGCCGAGCCGATGGCCGTCGCCCTGGACTACGCCGCCAAGCAACGGGTCGCCGAGCACGAGCCGATCGTCATCGCCAACGTCGGCGGCAGCGGCTTCGACGCGACCGTGCTGCGGCGGCGCGAGCGCGGGTTCGAGGTGGTCGGGTCGCCGCTGAACGCCGACCACCCCAGCGGCCAGGACCTGGACGACGAGATCTTCGCCGCCGTGCGCGCCGAGTTCGGCGACCGGCTGGACGCGCTGGACCTCACCGATCTCAACCAGCGGGCCGCCCTCGCGCACCTGCGCGCGGAGTGCGTCCGGGCGAAGGAAGCGCTGTCGCACCAGTCCGGCGTGCAGCTGCGGGTGGAATTGCCCGGTCTGCGCACGGAATTCGCGTTGTCCCGTTCGCGGTACGAGCAGCTCGCCCGGCCGCACCTGGAGCGGGTTCCCGAGCTGATCCTGCAAGCGGTGCAGTCGGCGACGCTGTCGCCGGACGACCTCGATTCCGTCGTGCTGGCGGGTGGAACCGCGCGCACGCCGCTGCTGAAGCAGCTGGTGGCCGAGCGGTTGCAGCTGCCGCCGCAGGTCGACGTCGCGCCCGAGCTGGCGGCGGCCGGCGGGGCGGCGCTGGCGGCGGTGCAGGTGCTTTCCACCGACACCGACCAGGGTTCGGTGGCCGAGACCAGCGTGCTGATGCGCATCGAGGGCCCCGACGAGTCGTTCGACGACGATGCGGAACCGGTGGCGGCGCCGCGCCCGCCGGTCGACGTGGAGCCGCTGCCGCTGGAACCGCCGGACGAGGACCGGGCGCGGCGGATCAAGATCATTAAACTGTCGATCGCCGCCGTGCTGATCATCGGCGGGCTGCTGCTCACCTACTTCCTGCCCAACAACGCGCCACTCGGCGGCGTCCTCAGCGCGATCCAGCACATGCGCCAGTGACCCGGATGACAAGGAATCCAGGCGTGAACCACTCGACGACATCCCGTCCCGCCCTGCTGCCGGACGGGCACGCGGCCGGGCTGCGGTCGGTGATCGCCGCCGATCCGGCCGCGTCGCTCGTCGTCGGAGTGCAAGGTGCGGGCGGATACGGGAAGACGGCGCTGCTGGAGCAGCTCGCCCGCACCTACCACGACGCCGGGATCCCGGTGTTCGACGCGAATGCGCTCGACCGGGCCGACGACGGCGCGGTGCTGGTCGACGATGCCCACCGGCTCGACGACGCGGTGCTCGGCGAGCTCCGCGAGGTCGCCCGGCGGCCCGGCGCGCGGCTGGTCGTCGCCTACCGGCCGGGCCCGCGGCCCGTGGCGCTGGCGGAGCTGATCGGCGAGCTCGGCGCACCGGTGCTGCTCGCCGCGCTCGGGCGGGACGAGATCGCGGCGCAGGCCGGGGCGGTCGCGCCGGAGTGGATCGGCTGGCTGCAGGCGCAGACCGGCGGCGTGCCGCGCTACGTGAGCCGGGTGCTCGCGGCGGCCGAGCCGGGCGCGGCGGAGCTGCCGGCGCGCGCGCTCGACCAGTTCCAGCACGACCTGGACCAGCTCGGCGAGGCGGGCCGGGAATGCGTGATGGCGATGGCGATCGGTGCGACCCCGCACCCCGATCTGCTCGCCGCGCTGCTCGACCTCGACCCGGCGGAGGTCGGCTCCGCGCTGCTCGCGGTGCGAGCCGCCGGCCTGGTCGGCGCCGACGACGTGCTGCTGCCGATCGTCCGGGCGGCAGCGCTGCGGCTGGCGCCGTGGGAACGGCGGCTCCGGGTGACCCGTCGCCTCGTCGAAACCCAACTGGCCCGCGGCGGTTCGGTGTTGCCGCTGGTTGCTCCGCTGCTCGGGGCCGACATCGCGTTGCTGCCGGAAGCGACCCTGGCCGCGGCGTTCGAGAAGGCGGGCGACGAGGCCCTGCGCGATGCCCCGCACCTGGCGCGGCCGCTGTTCGCCGCCGCGGTTTCGGCGGGGACTCCGGTGGTGTCGGTGGCCGCGCGGCAGGCGCGCGCCGCCGCCGTGGCCGGCGACCTCGACGAGGCGTTGCGCCTGGCGGATCAGGTGATCGTCGACGACGCGGTGCCGGACAAGGAACTCGGCGTGCAGGTCGCGGCGAGCGTCCTGGCGCACCGCGGGCTGCTGGAGCGTTCGGCCGAGCTGTGCCGGTGGTCGGTGGGGAAGCTGCGCTGGCCCGGCGACCGCGCGTTCGCCGCGCTGGGCCTGATCGGCTCCGGTCGGCTGGGCGAGGCCGACGAGCTGCTCAGCTCCTCCGACGACGCCGGGCCGCCGACGTCGATGACCGGCGCCGCCGCGCAACTCGCCGCCGGAGTGCGGGAATCGGTCGTCGGCTCGGCCGCGGCGGCACTGTCCACATTGGTGCGATCGGCCTCGCTTTCGGAACCGGTGGGCCGCGGCATCCTGGCGCCGGACAGCCCGGCTGCGATCGCAGCCCTGGTCGCGCTGCATTGCGGTGAGCTGGACGTCGCGCAGTCCACGCTGGACAGGGCGATCGGTGCGGACGCGGGCGGCCCGCTGCTGCACCACCGGCACCGGCTGCTGGCGGCCTGGCTGCCCCTCGTGCGCGGCGACACGGTGACGGCGCGCGTGAAACTCCAGGCTGCCGCCGGTCCGGCGGCGCGCGACCGGCTGCTGGCCACCGCGATCGAGGCGGGCATCGCGAGCCGGGACAACGACATGGGGGCCCTCGCCGCTGCCCGGGGGCAGGCGAGACAGGCCGTCGCCGAGCACTCGGTGGACCTGTTCGCCCTGCTGCCGCTGGGCGAACTCGTGGTCGCGGCGGCGCGACTGCGCGACCAGGACTGGATCGCGCCGTACCTGGCGGAGGCGCGCAGCCTGCTGGAACGGCTCGGCAACCCTCCACTGTGGACGTCGATGCTCACCTGGAAGCGCCTGCAGGCCGCGATCGTGCTGGAAGATCTGGACGACGCGCGGCATCTCGCGGCGGACCTGGACGGCATGGCGCACCACAACCCGCTGGCCACGGCGATGGCCGAAGCCGCCCGCGTGTGGCTGCAGATCCTCACCGGCCAGGTGGACCAGGACGAGGTGGAACAGGCGGCGAGAGGGCTGCACTCGGCCGGGCTGGCCTGGGACGGGGCGCGGCTGGCGGGGCAGGCGGCGATCCACACGAAGGACCGGCGCGCGATGCTCGCGCTGCTGGAATGCGCGCGGGCCCTGCAGGGCAAGCCGCCGCGGCCGCGGGCGGTGCGCGGCGGCGACACCGACCTGCTCAGCGAGCGGGAGAAGGAGGTCGCCGAGCTGGTGCTGGCCGGACTGACCTACAAGCAGGTCGGCAAGCGCCTGTTCATCTCGGCGAAGACGGTGGAGCACCACATAAGCCGCATAAAGCAACGCCTGGGCTGCGCCAACCGCGAAGATCTCCTCAACCGCCTCCGCGAACTCCTGGGCCGGTGACGACCCGGTCCGGAGCCCGGGTCCGGCGGCGATTTCGCGCGAAATCGCCAACCCACACGCGTCAGGACCGCTGATTTCGCGCGAAATCGGCGTCCGCCACGCCTGCCAGGCGGCGGTTTCGCGCGAAATCGTCGTTCTGCCCGCGTCGGGACGCCGGTTTCGCGCGAAAAGGGCGCCTTCGCCCGGTTAGCCGACAGGCGCCAACCGCATCCATCGGCGTCCACGGGCCCTGCGATCAGGCCTTCTGGAGTTCCAGCCCGGCCCGGAGGGTGCCGACGATCTCGAACAGCGCCTCCTGGAAGCGGTCGCCGATCGGGCGGAGGTTGGCGAAGCCGTGGATCAGGTCCGGGAACCGCCGCGCGATCACCGGCACCCCGGCCTCGGCCAGCCGCCGCGCGTACTCCTCGCCCTCGTCGCGCAGCGGGTCGAAGCCCGCCGTGACGACGTGCGCCGTCGGCAGCCCGCTGAGGTCCTCGGCGAGCAGCACCGACAGCCGCGGGTCGCCGCGGACGTCCTCCTCCGGCGCGTAGTGGTTCATGAACCAGTCCATGTCGCCGTCGGTGAGCAGGAATCCGTTGGCGAACAACTCGCGCGACCGGCGCCGCGTGGTGGCGTCGACGGCGGGGTAGATCAGCAGCTGGAACACCGGCTTCGCGGACCCGGACCGGGTGGCGTGCAGGGCGACCGAGGCGGCCAGGTTGCCGCCCGCGCTGTCCCCGCCGACCGCGATCGCGTCGGGGCTGGTGCCCAGCTCGGCGGCGTTCTCGACGGCGAACCGGTAGGCGTCGAGGGCGTCGTCCAGGGCGGCCGGGTACGGGAACTCCGGCGCGAGCCGGTAGCCCACGGACAGCACCCGGATGCCGGCGTGCTTGGCGAGGAACCGGCACAGGTCGTCGTGGCTGTCCAGGTCGCCGATGACCCAGCCGCCGCCGTGGAAGAAGACCAGCAGCGGACCCGGCTCGGAGAGCTCGCGCGGCCGGTACAGCCGCGCGGTCAGATCGCCCGACGCGGTCGGGATCCGGCGGTCCGCCACCACCACGCCGGGCACCTGGCCGGCGGTGATCTTGGTCGACCGCCGCATCGCGGCGCGGGCGATCTCGGGCGTGGCCGCCGACAGCTGCTCGTGGCCGGCCAGCCGCATCAACTTGAGCAGCAGTTGAGCATCGAGCGCGAGTTCCTGGTCGTCCAGTCGAATCGCGCGCCCCGCGAGGAGCCGCCGCGCCGGCTTGGGGAGCGCGAAAACGCCGCGTACGACCGCGGCCTCCAGCGTTGGCTGCACCAGTTCGAGGACCTTCGACATCGGCGTTGACCTCCCCGGAAGGCGACAAGTGGTGCTGAGGTTACCCGCAGGTAGCTGTGGTCCGGGACACGGCCGGTTGGCTTTGACCTCCAGCGCGCTCGAAGTTCTAGCGTGGCGGACAGCCCCGCAGGAGGGGGGACAGACGCGGGCAGCGGGTGAAAGGATCGAACGCATGACGGTGACCGTGGTGGGAATCGGCGGATCGGTGCGACCGGACTCGCAATCCGAGCGGGTGCTGCACGCGGCGCTCGCCGGGGCTCGAGAGGCCGGGGCCAAGGTCCACGCGATCACCGGCAGCAGCCTGGCGATGCCGTTCTACGACCCGCACCTGACCGAGCGCACCGACAACGCGCTGGAGCTGGTCGACGCCCTGCGCTCGGCGGACGGCGTCATCCTCGCCTCGCCCGGCTACCACGGCACGATCTCCGGGCTGATCAAGAACGCCCTGGACTACGCCGAGGACCTGCGCGGCGACGAGCGCCCCTACCTGGACGGCCGGGCGGTGGGCTGCATCGGCATCGCCTACGGCTGGCAGGCGACGGTGACGACGCTGCAGGCGCTCCGCTCGGTGGTGCACGCCCTGCGCGGCTGGCCGACGCCGCTGGGCGGCGCGGTGAACTCGGCCGAAACCCAGTTCGAGGCCGGCGGCGAGTGCGCCGACGAGAAGGTGGCGAACGTCCTGCGCACCATCGGCCACCAGGTCGTCGACTTCGCCAACCGCACCTGACCCCTGCTCCCGGCCGCCCGCACCACGCTCCGCCAGGCGCGGAGGTCATCAGTTTCAATTGAAACTGATGAACCCCAGTTTCAATTGAAACTGGGGTGGGGACTGATCTCACGGCAGGTCACACCGCTTCGAAGTGCGAGGGCACCGCCGAGGCAGGACCCTCGAAGGGTCTGCTCGCGTTCGAGGAGGTAGCCCAGCTCATGGCCCAGAAGACCGTCAAGAAGGCCCCGATCTCCAGCCCGCTGGCCGACCAGGACCGGGAGATCACCGGCAAGGTGCTGCAAGGCACCCTGCTGGACCTCATCGACCTGCACCTGGTGGCGAAGCAGGCGCACTGGAACGTCGTCGGCAGGTTGTTCCACGACGTGCACCTCCACCTGGACGAACTGGTCACCACCGCGCGCGGCTTCGCCGACGACGTCGCCGAGCGCGCCGCCGCCATCGGCGTCTCGCCCGACGGGCGTGCCGCGACCGTCGCCGACGGCTC
This sequence comes from Saccharopolyspora sp. NPDC003752, assembly GCF_053605825.1. Taxonomy (NCBI): domain Bacteria; kingdom Bacillati; phylum Actinomycetota; class Actinomycetes; order Pseudonocardiales; family Pseudonocardiaceae; genus Saccharopolyspora; species Saccharopolyspora sp. NPDC003752. The sequence continues at coordinate 247,682 of NZ_JBSGJZ010000006.1, forward strand.
CGGCGTGCCGAAGTTCGACTCGGACTGGCGCAGCGACCGCGAGGTGGTCGCGGCGATCGTGGCCGCGCTGGCGGAGCTGATCCGCCGGCTGCGGGCCCGCATCGACGAGACCGACAAGACCGACCTCGTCACCCAGGACCTGCTGATCGGCATCGCCCGGGAACTGGAGAAGTCGCACTGGATGTGGCAGGCCCAACTCGCCGAATAGCCGCATCTTCGCAGTTCAGAGCCCGTGCGTACGTACGTTGTGCCGCGAGAGCGGCGCAAAGTGCGCACGGGCTTTCTGCGGCCGGAACGGGGAGTTCAGCGGCCCGCGTCGCGGACCAGGAGCGCGAGCTGGACCCGGTTCGACAGGTTCAGCTTCGCCAGCGCCCGGCTGACGTGCACCTTCACCGTCCCCTCGCTCATCGCCAGCTCGGCCCCGACCTCGGCGTTCGACAGGCCCCTGGCCACCGCGCGCACCACGGCGCCCTCCCGCTCGGTCAGCGCCGCCAGCCGCTGCCGCGCCTCCGCTGCCGCAGGCGACTCCAGCTCCGCGAAGGTGTCGAGCAGTCGCTTGGTGATGCTGGGGGTGAGCATGGCGCTGCCTTCGGCGATGATCCGGACGGCGTTGGCCAGATCGCGCGGCGACGTGTCCTTGAGCAGGAATCCCGCCGCGCCGTTGCGCAGCGCGGTGTGCACGTAGTCGTCCAGGTCGAACGTCGTCAGCATGATCACCCGGGGCGGGGCGGGGGAACGCCGCAGCTCCCGCAGCGCGGTCAGCCCGTCCACGCCCGGCATGCGGACGTCCATCAGCACCACGTCCGGCCGGTGCTTCGCGACGGCGGTGATCGCTTCGCCGCCGTCGCCCGCCTCGCCGACCACCTCGATGTCCGCCGCCGGTTCCAGGATCATCCGCAGCCCGGCCCGGACCAGCGCCTCGTCGTCGACCACCAGGACCCGGATCACGCGCGCTCCTCCAGCGGGAACCGGACGGACACCGCGAACCCGCCGTCGGCGCGCGGTTCGGCCGCGAACGAGCCGTCGAGCAGCTCGACGCGTTCGCGCAGGCCGACGAGCCCCATGCCGCTGCCGGGCAGCGGCTCGACCGGCTCCCGCGGTGCTTCGTTGATCACGTCGACCTCCAGAACCGAGTCCAGGTAACGCAATTCGACGTCGGTGCGAGCCGTTCCGGCGTGCTTGTGGACGTTGGTGAGCGCCTCCTGCACGACGCGGTACGCGGCCTGCTCCACCAGGGTGGGCAGCGGCTGCGGTGCCCCTTCGTCGTGCCGGTGCACCGGGATGCCGGCTTCCCGGGACCGGTCGAGCAGGCCGTCGAGGTCCACCAGCGTCGGCTGCGGCCCGAGGCGGGTGTCCGAGGTCGCGCTCTTGAGGACGCCGATGGAATCCCTGAGCTGCGCCAAGGCTTCCCGGCCGGTGGTGCGGATGAGCTCCGCGGTCGCGGCGGTGCCCGGGTCCACGGCGTTGACCTCCAGCGCGCCCGCGTGCAGCACCATCAGCGACACCCGGTGGGCGACCACGTCGTGCATGTCTCGGGCGATCCGCGCCCGCTCCTGCATCCGCGCCTGCTCCGCGCGGGCGGCCTGCTCGCGCTCCAGCTGCGCGCTGCGTTCGCGGAGGCCGTCCAGCACGTCGTGGCGGGAGCGGCTCCACAGGCCGAGCACGAACGGCAGCGCGACGAACAAGCCGACGCCGCCGAGCGCGGCCAACATGTCGTCCAACGCCAGGCCCGCTCGGCCGAAAGCCAGGCCGATGGTGGTCGGCAGGAGCACCGCCGCGCTCGCCACCGCGAAGCAACCGATCAGCCGTCGCTGTTCGCGGATCGTGCGGGCGGCCAGGTACGAGCTGACGCACAGCGGCACCCAGGCCGAGATCAGCAGCCAGGCCACCAGCCCGGCCACGATCGTCGGCCAGGGCTTGCGCGGCAGCAGCAGAACGCAGATCACCGATGCGGCCGCCAGCACGGCGGACAGCAGGCCGCCGAAGATCGGCGGCGCGCCGGAAACCGCCAGCTGGTACGGGATCGGCCCGCCGCTGACCGGCACGAACGTCCCCGCCGCGACCACCGCCGCCAGCAGCACCACCTGCATGCGCTTCGCCACGCCACGACCGTAGCCGGGCCGGCCCGCTCCGGCGTCCCACCGAAGTTGAGGCCCGGTGTAACCAAAGTTAGCGCTGGCCGTGGCCTTTCCGGTGACGTGCCGGAGCGGCCTCAGCGCGCACGATTCCGTGCCATGACATCGAAATCGGCCGTTCGGGCAACGGGCCTGGCGAAGCACTACGGCGCGGGAGGTTCCCGGGTGACTGCGCTCGCGGGCGTCGACGTGGCGTTCCGGCACGGCGAGCTCACCGCGATCATGGGGCCGTCCGGCTCCGGCAAGTCGACCCTGCTGCACTGCGTCGCGGGCCTGGACGAGCCCGACGAGGGCCGGGTGTGGATCGGCGACACCGAACTCACCGGCCTGCGCGACGACGAGCTGACCAGGCTCCGCCGGGACCGCGTGGGATTCGTCTTCCAGGCCTACAACCTGCTGCCCGCGCTCACCGCGCTGGAGAACATCACGCTGCCGTTCGACCTGGCCGGCCGCAAGCCAGACCGGGACGTGCTGCGGAAGGTCGTCGAGGCGGTCGACCTGCAGGACCGGCTGCACCACCGGCCCAGCCAGCTCTCCGGCGGCCAGCAGCAGCGGGTGGCCTGCGCGCGGGCCCTGGTGACCCGGCCCGAGGTGGTCTTCGCCGACGAGCCGACCGGCGCCCTGGATTCCGCGACCGCCGAGGAGCTGCTCGGCTTCCTGCGCCGCAGCGTCGACGAGCTCGGGCAGGCCGTCGTGCTGGTGACCCACGAGCCGAGCGTCGCCGCGCACGCCGACCGCGTGCTGTTCCTCAAGGACGGCCGGATCGTGGATGAGATCTCCGCGCCGACGTCCGACAGCGTGCTGGAGCGCATGAAGTCGATGGAGAGGACCGCATCCCGATGCTGAGGACCATGCTGCGCGACCTGCTCGCGCACCGGGCGCGGTTGGCGATGACGCTGTTCGCCATCGCGCTCGGCGTGGCCGCGACGGTCGGGAGCTGGGTGGTCACCGATTCCATCGCGGCCACCCTCGCCGCCCGCGAAATCCGCCACGACGTCGGCGTTTCCGTGCAAAGCCCCGGCAAGGAGCCGGTGCTCGCGCCCGCGGACCGGGACCGGCTGGCCGCGGTGCCCGGGGTGGCGCGGGCCGAGGGCGTGATCGTCGGCCGGGCGGGGATCGTCGGCCGCGACGGCAAGCTCGTCCAGACCGGCACGGTCCTGGACCGGGCGGCCACGAACTGGAGCGGCGACGAGCGCTTCGAACTGGTTGCGGGCAGCCCGCCCGCCGGGCCGGGGCAGGTCGCGCTGAACGCGTCGGATGCGCGGACCGCCGGGCTCGCCGTGGGCGATACCGCGCGGATCCTGCTGGCCGAGGGGAAGGTCGACGAGGCCACGGTGACCGCGCTGTTCGGCTACCGCCAGCTGGGACCGGAGTCCATAGTGGACTCCAATGGTCCCTCGGATGCGGTGCCGGTCGTGGCCTACGAGTCGGCGACCGCGGCGGGCCTGCTCGGCGACCGCTTCCACCGGATCGAGCTGACCGGCGCGGATCCCGGAGCGATCGCGGACGCCGTGCGCGCGCTGGTCCCCGACGACCACCACGTGACGACCGGCCGCGCCCTGGCCGGCGCGCTCGCCGAGCAGTCGGCCTCCGACGTGCAGGACCTCCGGATGACGATGCTGCCGTTCGCGGCGGTCGTGCTGCTGGTCGGCATGTTCGTCATCGCCAACACCTTCGCGGTGCTGGTGACCCAGCGGACCCGCCAGTTCGCGCTGCTGCGCGCCGTCGGCGCCCGGAAGCGGCAGGTCAGGGTGGGGATCGCCGCCGAAGCCGCGGCGCTCGGCGTGGCGGGCGGCACGATCGGCACGCTGGCCGGGGTGGCGATCGCCCCGCTGCTGCTCTCGGCGCTGCGCCCGGACGACGAGGTCGCGTTCACCGTCACTCCGTACGCAGTCCTGCTCGGCTACGCCGTCGCAGTGCTGGTGACGGTGCTGGCCGCCAACGGCTCCGCGCGGCGCGCGGCCGCCGTGCCGCCCGTCGCCGCACTGCGCATGGACGCGGTCGTGCCGCGAGGAGTCAAGCGCAGCAGGAACTTCCTCGGCCTCGGCTGCCTCCTCATCGCCGCCGGGCTGATCGCCGCCACGGCGGATCCCAGCTCGTCGAACGCCGCGCGGATCATCGCGCTGGTGGGCGCGGTCGTCGGCGTGATCGGGGTGATCGTGCTCGCGCCGCAGCTCGCCGAGCTGGTGCTGCGCCCGCTCGCGCGGACCTTCGCGAGATCGGGGCCGGCCGTGCGGCTCGGGCTGCGCAACGCGGCGGGCGATCCGCGGCGCACCGCGGGCACGGCGACGGCGATCACCATCGGATTGGCCCTGGTGTGCTCGTTCGCCACGATCAGTTCGACGTTCGCCGCGCTGATCGCCTCGACGACCCGCGCGAACCTGCCGGACCGGACGACGGTCCTGCAGTCCGCCGCCGGCGGCGAATCCGCGCTCACCCCGGCCGAGCTGCGCAAAGCCATCGGCCTGCCGGGCGTCACCGAGGTGGCGGGGAGCCGCGACGTGCTCATCGAGCTCGCGTACCCGGGAGGCGAGACGGTGCGGCGGATCTCCGCGATCGAACCCGCGGCCCTGGGCACCGTGCTCACGCCGAAGCTGACCGCGGGCAGCGCGGATCTCTCGCGCGGCGTGGTCGTTTCGCAGAACCAGGCCGACATGCTGGGCCTGCGGATGAACGACGAGGTCACCCTGGAACTGGATGCCAAGACCTCGGTCACGCAGCGCGTGGTGGGCGTCTACGACGCGACGGAACTGGGCGCCAGCCTCTTCCTGGACGTCGGCCTGGCGCCCGAATCCCTGCGCAAGCAGGTCACGACGGTGTACGCCTCCGGGCCAGACCCCGCCGCCGCGCGGCAGAGCATCGAGAACGCCTTCCGCGACCGGCCGGACGTGACCATCGGCGACCGCGAGTCGATGGTCCAGGACGGCGTCGACCAGCAGGCGTTCGCCTTCGCCCTGATGTACGCCATGTTCGGCGTCGCGATCGTCATCGCGCTGTTCGGCGTCGTGAACACGCTGATGCTCTCGGTCGCGGAGCGCACCCGCGAGATCGGCGTGTTCCGCGCGGTGGGCGCCACGCGGCTGCTGGTGCGCCGGACGATCCGGGTGGAGAGCACGGTGGTGTCGATCTTCGGCGCGCTGCTCGGGGTGCTGGTGGGCGTGCCGGTGGGGGCGGTGATGCAGCACGCGATGTTCGGCCAGCGCCTGGGGGACTTCACGATGCCGACCGAAGTCATCGCGGCGTCCCTGGTGGCCATCGCGATCTGCGCGGTGCTGGCGGCGATGTGGCCCGCCCGCAGAGCGGCCAGGACCGACGTCCTGAAGGCGATAGCCGCGGAGTGACCGCCACCTGCGCGCGTAACGGCCCGTGCGTGTTTTGTGCTGCTATAGCGACACAAAACACGCACGGGCCAAGCCTCCCGAGCAGGGGCCGGTGCGGTGATCTCCCCACCGGTCCACCCCGGTGACCGGGCGCGACACGTCCCCGACCCGCACCCGGTCGCCGGTTCTTCCGCGACGGGTCAGATCCGGCGGGCTCGTTCGTACTGCTTCGGCCAGATGTTGTCCGCGTGCAGCGCGTCGGCCGCGCGCAGCGGCCAGTGCGGGTCGCGCAGGAGCTCGCGGCCGAGCAGGACCGCGTCCGCCGATCCCGACGAGACGATCTCCTCCGCCTGCTCCGGCGAGGTGATCAGGCCGACCGCCGCCGTCGGGACGTTCGCCTCCGCGCGGATCTGCCGGGCGAATCGCACCTGGTAGCCGGCGCCGATCGGGATGTCCGCCTTCGGCACCGCGCCGCCGGTCGACGTGTCGACGAGGTCCACCCCGCGCTCCGCCAGCAGCCCGGCCAGCCGGACCGAGTCCTCGCCGGTCCAGCCGCCCTCGACCCAGTCGGTCGCCGAGAGGCGGGCGAGCAGCGGCCGGTCCGCGGGCCAGGCCGCGCGCACCGCTTCGGTGATCTCCAGCAGCACCCGCACCCGGTTCTCGAAGTCGCCGCCGTAGCGGTCGGTCCGGTCGTTGACCAGCGGCGAGTAGAACTGGTGCGCCAGGTAGCCGTGCGCGAAGTGCAGCTCGATCACGTCGAATCCCGCCGCTTCGGCCCGGCGCGCGGCCGCGGCGAACTGCTCGGGCAGCTCGGCGATCTCGGCCTCGGTCAGCGCGCGCGGCGCGGGCAGGTTGCCGAAGGCGTTGCCGGTCGAGCTGACCGTCTCCCAGCCGCCTTCGGACGCCGGCACCGCATTGCTGCCCTCCCACGGCGGGGTCGTGGACGCCTTGCGCCCGGCGTGCGCGAGCTGCACACCGGTCGCCGCGCCCTGCGCGTGCAGGAAGTCGTTGATCCGCCGCCACGCCGCGACCTGGTCGTCGTTCCACAGCCCGGTGTCCTGCGGGCTGATCCGGCCTTCCGGGACCACCGCGGTCGCCTCGGTGATGATCAGCCCGGCCCCGCCGGTGGCGAACTGGCCGAGGTGCACCAGGTGCCAGTCGTCGGGCAGGCCGTCGACGGCCGAGTACTGGCACATCGGCGCGACCCACACGCGGTTGCGGACGACGACGTCGCGAAGCTTGATCGGTTCGAAGAGATGGCTCACGGCCAGCTCTGACGCCCTGGCGGAACGAGGTATTCCGAGGCTCCGGCCATCTCACAATCCGGGCGCTCAGAGCGCGCGCAGCAGATCCTCGAAAGCGGCCTCGACGCGGTCGGTGTCGCCGGTGGCGAGCAGGTCGAGCAGCAGGCCGCGCAGCGCCGCGAGCGCCAGCGTCGCCTCGGTATCGGAGCCGCCGAATGCCTGGCGGAGCCGCGGCAGCCACTCGCGGACGCTCGCCTCGCCGAAGCCGTCCCACGCGCCGCCGTGGGCGTGCAGCGAGCGGGCATAGCTCTCGAAGAAGAACCGGATGATGTTGTGGTGCGCCGGATCGCTGAGCCACCGCCACAGGGCGCGTAGCACCTCGGCCCGGTCCGCGCAGTCGCCGATGGTGTCGGCGAGGAGCCGGAGCTGGACGTCGCGGGCGTGCCGGTGGACTTCCCGCACCAGTTCTTCTTTGGAGCCGAAGAAGTACAGCAGCATCCGCGGACTGGAGCCGACCGCCGCCGCCAGCGGCCGCAGCGACACCTCGGAGAGCCCGTGCGTCGCGGAGTAGTCCAGGAGCTTCGCGAGCAGTTCGCCGCGGCGGCCGTCGTCCTGCTGGGTCATCTTCGCCCTCTGTTCCGTTCCTGGTCAGGCTGCTAGCCTACGACTGAAACGATTGTTTCACTCGGCTGGAGCTCCGCATGCCCGACATCACCATCCGGATCGGCCCGCGCCCAGGTGATCTGGGCACCGTGCTCGCCATGCACGGCGAGCTCTACGCGCGCGAGCACGGCTTCGATGAACGTTTCGAGGCGCACGTCGCGCACGGGCTCGCCGCCTTCGCCGCCGCCCTGGGCGATGCCCGGGACGAGGCGGGCGCCGAACCCGGCCGTCTGTGGGTCGCCGAGCGCGACGGCGAGGTCGTCGGCACGGTCGCGCTGACCGACGAAGGCGACGGCGTCGCGCAGCTCCGCTGGTTCTTGGTCGCACCGGCCGCGCGCGGCGCCGGGGTCGGCCGGAAGTTGTTGCACGCCCTGCTCGATCACGCGCGCGACCAGGGCTTCGAGCACGTGAAGCTGTGGACGGTCGGCTCGCTGGAATCGGCCGCCCGGCTGTACCTGGATGCGGGATTCCGCTGCACCGAACGAAATCCCGTCCGGCAGTGGGGTCACCGGCTCGAAGAGCTGAGGTACGACCTCGAATTGGGGTGACGGCCATGCGGACCCGAACATGGCTGCGCGCGGTGGCCGAGCACGTGCGGACGATGAACGACCTGTACGACCGCTACCTGCTGGCCTGGCCGCCGCAACCGGAGCCGCTGCACTGGATCCGCCGCGGCGACGCCTGGATCCTGCGCGGCGAGGTGCTCCCCGGGCAACGCCCCGACTGATGCAGGAACGGCCCGCACGAGCACAGCCGTGAGCGTTTTGGGGTGCTATGGCGCCCCAAAGCACTCACGGCCCCGGCGGCCCCGGCTGATCAGCCCAGGTCGGGTTCCGGGCGGAGTTCGATCGAGCCGCCGGGCTGGTGCAGCTCCAGCACGACGAGCTCGTTCTCCCCGGCCCTCCACAGTGGACTCGGGGCGTAGAGCGTGCGCTGCGGGCCGATCGACCAGTAGCGGCCGAGCAGGAAACCGTTCAGCCACACCATGCCCTTCTCCCAGCCGGGCAGCGCCAGGAAACCATCGGCGGGCTCGCCGATCCGCAGCGTCGCGCGGTGGAAAGCGGGACCGCTCGCGGTGCCGGGCCGGAACCGCAGGCCGGACAGGTCGTCCAGCGGTAGCGGCCGGATCTCCCAGCCGAACAGCGCCTGCGAGCCGTGCAGGACGCGGTCGGTGATGCCCTTGGGATCGTTGAGCCGATGCCCGTAGTTGACCCGGCCCCCGGTGTCGACGAGCAGATCCAGCTGCACCGACTCGCGCGGTACCGGCACCTCCACAGAACCCTTCGGATCGTTGCGGTCGAGCGTGCCGAGCGGCGCGCCGTCGGCGAAGACCAGCGCCCGGTCGGCCAGCCCGCGCACCCGGAGCCCGGCCGTCTCGCGCGGGCCCTGCACGCGCGTCCGGTAGTGGATCAACCCGTACGGCTGGCCCAGCGCCTCCATGTGCACCGGCGCGGACCGGTGGACCGGCTTGCTGAGCGCGTCGAGGGACTCCAGCAGCCCGACCGCCGCGTTCGGTCGCACGCGCTGCGCCGGTAGCCGCGGTGGCGGCGCGGGCAACGGCTCGTCCGGGACCGGTTCGTGGCGTGCGATGACCTCGCGGATCCGGTGGAACTTCGCGGTCAGCTCGCCGGCCTCGCCGATCGGCGCGTCGTAGTCGTAACTGGTGATCGTGGACTGGTACGTGCCGTTCTCGTCGTCGAAGTTCGCGCCCGCCCACCAACCGAAGTTCGTGCTGCCGACCGCCATGTAGAGCGACACGGATGCCCCGGCGGCCAGCATCTTCTCGACGTCCGCGGCCGTCTCGACCGGGTCGGTGGTGTGGTGCGGCTTGCCCCACTGGTCGAACCAGCCGTCCCAGAACTCCGTGCACCACAACGGCCCTTCCGGCTGGTACCGGCGCAGCGCGGCGAAGGGTTCCGTCGGATCGCCGCTGAAGTTCACCGTCGCCAGCTCGTCCGGCAGGTTCCCGCCGCGCAGCATCCACTCCGACGGCCCGTTCGAGCAGAACAGCAGGCTGTCGATCCCGTTGCCGCGCATGGTGCTCCGCAGGTGGTCCAGGTGCGCCCGGTCGTTGCCGTAGCTGCCGTACTCGTTCTCCACCTGGAACGCGATCACCGGGCCGCCGCGCGTCGCCTGCAGCGGCGCCAGCCGCGGCAGCAGCTCGCCGAACCACTCGTCGACCAGGTCGCGGTAGGCCGGCTCGTCGCAGCGCAGCGGCAGGTCCGGGTCGGCCAGCAGCCAGGCGGGCAGCCCGCCGAAGTCCCACTCCGCGCAGATGTACGGGCCGGGCCGGACGACGACCTTCAGCCCGACCTCGGCGGCCGTCTCGACGAACCGGACGATGTCGCGCCAGCCGGTGAAGTCGATCGCGCCGCGCCGCGGCTCGTGGAAGTTCCAGGCCACGTACGTGTCGACGCTGTTGAGCCCGAGCGCGCGCATCCGGGCCAGCCGGTCGCGCCAGTGGTCGGGATGGGTGCGGAAGTAGTGCATCTCGCCGGCCATGATCCGGAACGGCTCACCGTCGAGCAGGAATTCGTCGCCGCGGACGGTCAGCCCGGACCGCTGCTGGGCCTGCGCGACGACCTGGTTGGTGCCCACCATGCCGAGGGCGAGGCCGCCGAGCGCGATCGAGCCGAGGAATCCCCGCCGGTTGACGCTTCCCATCGCCACCCCTTTTTTCGATGTTGCGCGAAACTGCCTAGATTCTTGCAATTTCGAGCACTCTGAGGCCAGAGGTGCAACCGGATCGGACCAGCGACCACGGGCCGGAAGCCCCTGGCGATCTGTCCCCGCGAGTGCTCATGCTGCGGACATGACGTCGGGCGACGCCGTCCGCTCCGCCACCGTGTGCCACTACAAGCGGGCCGGGGTGGCACCGCCGATCGAGATGATCGAGCGGTTCCGGGTGCTGACCGGGAAGCGGGCCGCCGGACGGGTGCTGGACATCGGCGCGTTCCTCCTCGAAGACCTGCTGGCCTACCGCCACATCTGCTACCTCGCGATGCTCGGCGCCAAACCGGAACTGCGCGGCGAGCGCCCGGACCTGGACCCCGAGTTCGTCGACGGCGATCCGGCGGACCTGCCGTTCCCGGACGACGCCTTCGACGTGGTGGTCTGCCGGTTCGCCTTGTGCAGCACGGAGAAACCGCAGTCGGCGCTGAGCGAGATCGGCCGGGTGCTGCGGCCGGTCGGCCAACTGCTGTTCCTCGAGCACACCCGGGCGCCCGGCGTCGTGGGGCAGGCGCAGGACCGGGCGCAGGAGATGCTGCGCGGCTGCCGGCGCTGCCGCCTCAACGTCGAGGTGATGCCGCAGCTCTACCGGGCGGGCCTGGTGGTGCGCCGCGCCGACTGGTACTGGCCGTCCGCGCACGTGCGCGCGCCGCTGGTGCAGGGCATCGCCACCCGCCCGGACCCGCAGTACGAGCGCGAACTCGCGTGGCTGCGCAATCCGATTCGCAAACCAGGAGATCCGCCGTGGTCAGGAAGATAGCGGACTGCCGCAAGTACCCGAGCGAGAGCAACTGCTCGCTCACCATCAGCGGCGAGGAGGAAGAGGTGCTGCGCGCCGCCACCGAACACGCGGTGACGGTGCACCGGCACGAGGACACCCCGGAGCTGCGCGAGCAGATCCGGGAACTGCTGGAGGACGAGACCCCGGCCGGCGAGCCGGACGGCATGAACTTCCTGCAGCTCATCGAGTTCAAGACCGGCAAGTTGGACCAGCTCGACGAGCTCCTGGACGAATGGGAGGAAGCCACCGGCGGCAAGCGCACGGCGAAGCGAGCGGTGCTCACCCAGGACCACGAGCACCCGGGCAGCTACTACGAACTCGTCGAATTCCCGTCCTACGAAGAGGCGATGCGCAACTCCCGGCTACCGGAAACGGATGCGCTGTCCCGCAAGATGAGGGACCTCTGCGACGGAGAGCCGACCTTCCACAACCTCGACGTGGTCCGGGCCGAACGACTCTGACCCGAGCACCACGCCACCGGACGAACCCCACCGGCCACCCCACCCCGCGGACCCCGAGTCCCGTCCGGTGCAGTTTCAATTGAAACTGCACCCCAGGTATCCGCTGGAACCGGATCCCCAGCCCCAATGGAACCCTGGGGACCATCGGTGTGTCGGGACCACGGCACACCGACACCTGTGGAGAACTCCCGGTGGCTGTGGACAACTTCCGCAATTTCAATGGAAATCGGACCTCTGATTTCCATTGAAATTGCGGACCTCCGAGACCTGGGGAGCAGTGGGGGTGGGATGGCCGGGGGAGGGGTCAGCCCTGGCCGACGGCGCGGCGGGCGAAGTGGATCTCCGCCGCCACCTGGCGCAGCGTCTCCGACACCACCAGCGAACCGTGCCCGGCGTCGTAGCGGTAGAACTCGAACGGGATCTCCCGCCGCCCCAGCCGGTCCAGGTAGTTCAGGATCTGCTGGATCGGGCAGCGCGGATCGTTGTCCCCGGCCAGCACCAGCACCGGCGCCCGCACCTCGTCCACGTAGGTGATCGGCGAAGCCTTCTCGTAGATCTCCGGGACGTCCTCCGGCGAGCCGCCGAACAGCGCCCGGTCGTAGGCCCGCAGCGGCTCCATCTCGTCGGCGTACGCCGACACGTAGTCGGCCACCGGCACCCCGGCGACGCCGCCCGCCCACCGCTCCGGCTGCGTGCCCAGCGCCAGCAGCGTCAGGTAGCCGCCCCACGACGCGCCCGCGACGACGCTCAGCGCCGGCGTGGTCAGGCCCGCGTCGATCGCCCAGTCGTGCACCCGCGCGACGTCGGCCAGCTCGGTCAGGCCCGGGCGGCCCTCGATGGCGTCCCGCCACGCCGAGCCGTACCCGGTCGAGCCCCGGTAGTTGATCTCCACGACCGCGAACCCGGCGTCCAGCCAGGCAGCCCGGTAGGCGGAGAACCGGTCCTCGTCGGCCGCGTGCGGGCCGCCGTGCAGGTTGAACACCGTCGGCAGCGGCCCGTCGCCGGCATCGGCCGGGCGCGCCACCAGCGCGTGCACCGTCTCGTTCGGCCCGTACGGGACCTCCACGAAGACGTCGGTGACGGCCTCCGAGCCCGGCGGGCGCTCACCGGGCGGCGTCAGCAGCACCCGGTCGTCGCCGTCCCGCGAGACCGTGCGCACCAGCGACGGCGTCGCCGCCGACGACCACACGTACTCCACCGAGTGGTCCGGGCGCACCGACGCCCCGGCCACCGTGCCCGGCTGGGTCGGCAGCTCGGTGAGGGTGTCCGCAGCCAGGTCGTAGCGGTGCATCGTGGTCCGCGCGTGGTGGGTGTGCGCGATCAGCAGCGCCTTGCCGTCCGGGTACCAGTCGGCGGAGACCTCGCCGGGCAGGTCGAGCTTGATCTCGCTCTCGGTGTCCTCGGCGACGTCCCAGACCAGCAGTTCTTCCTTGCCGCGCCGCTCGTGCAGCACCAGCAGCCGCGGGTCGCCGGTGACCGGCGCGAACGCCAGCGCGTCCAGGCCCTTGCCCGGACCGTCCCACTTCTCGGCGACCTCGGATCCGTCGACGCGCAGCACCCGCAGCGCGGGGTGGCGGCTGTCGCCGTGCTCGGAGTGCGAGATCACCACCATCGACTCGTCCCAGGACATCGCGGACAGCCCGCCGTCCTGCTCGTGCTCGTAGAGCACCTCCGGCCGCCCGCCGTCGCGCGCCACCCACACCGTCACGCCGTCGTCGGTGGACATCCCGATGCCGATCACCGACGAACCGAGCTCCAGCCCCGCCGGGTAACCGGGGTGCGTGCCCGGCAGGGCGGGCCGGGACTCGCCGGCGGCGAAGGGCTCGACCACCCAGCTGCCGAACTCGTCGCCGTCGGTGTCGTCGAACCACCAGATCTGCTCGCCGTCGGCGGACAACGTCCCGTGGAACGTCCCTTGTGGACGGTCAGTGACCTGGCGGTGCTTGTCCGCGTCGCGGTCCCAGGTGTAGATCTCCCAGGTGCCGCTGAAGTTCGACACGTACAGGCTGCGTTGCGGGGCGTCCCGCGCCCAGTCGGGTAGCGACACGCGGGGCGCGCTGAACCGGGCCCGCCAGCGGGCCTCCCGCTCCGGGTCGTCGAACAGCTTCTCTGGGATCTTCGCCTCGGGGTAGGTGCTCACGCCCCGATACTGCCCGATGGAGCGGCCGACTGCGGAGCAGGCAGGCGCTCAGCGCCGGACCTCGAAGAAGAAGCAGCCGTACTCCACCGCCCGCACGTGCACCAGCGCGACCTCCGGGTCCATCAGGAGGTCCTCGGCGGTGCGCTCGGAGAGCTGGGTTTTCCGGTCGAGCAGGCAGCCGCCGAGGATGTGGCCGTCCTTGGAGTAGGCGCGCAGCACGCGTCGGCTGCCGCGCAGTTCCTCGGGCCACTCCGCCGAAGCCGGGCCGTCGCAGGACTCGGCGTGGATGAAGACGGGCCCGACCTCGTCGTAAGCGCCCGGATCGGCCCCGGTCGCCTGAGCCCAGCGCCGCAGCGGGGCGTAGGAGACGAGCGCGATCCGCTCGCCGGGCTGGGCGCGCCGCAGGCAGCAGCGCAGGTGAGCGCCGTCCTTCGCGTCTTCGATGCGGATGGAAAGTTCGCGCCCGGCGTCATCGAGCTTGCGGAGTTCGTCGAGCACGTCAGGCCCGATGGGCAACACGCGGAAGGTCATACCTCGATCGTCGTCGCGTCCCGCGGCGGATTCTGGCGGGAAACGGCCGCCTCATTCAGGAAGCCGTCCGGTGAGCACCTCGGCGCGGCTGCGCCACGCGGTCCGGAGGAGCGTCCGCCGGAGTTCCTCGTCGCCTCCGGTGTGCTCGCAGACCCAGTCGAGCTCCTCGTCGAGCGTGGTGTCGAAGATGCCGGGGTCGTCGGAGGAGATCACCACGGGCAACCCGGCGGCGAGGAACCGGTGCACCGGGTGTTGCGCCGGGTCCGAGATCCCGGCGACCCGCCGGTTCGACGTCGGGCACACTTCGAGCACCGCCGCGGTCGAGCGGACGCGGCTCATCGCGTAGTCCTGGCGGCGCCGGACCTCCGCGAGCCGCGCGCCGTCGTACTCGACGTCGACGGTGGCGGTGCCGGGCAGCGCGACGAGCCGGTCCTGTTCGTCTTGCAGCGCAATCGGATCGACCAGGACTCCGGCGGCGCGCAGCCCGTCGCGATGGCGCAGGCCGTAGGCGATCTGGTCGCGGCGTTCCGCGACGGATTCGGTGCGGATGTGGCGGCCGAACATGGCGGGCTCCACGCCGAGCGCGATGCCGTGGCCCAACCGGTGCACGCCGAGCTCGGCCGCCTCGTGCACCCAGCGCACCGCGCTTTCCAGGCTCTTGTCGCCGAAGCTCTCCCCGACGTGGTACAGGATCGCCAGCGCGCGATGCCCGATCACGTGCGGATCATGCGCGCCTACCGCGAACGCGGCGCCCTGCGGTCGACGATGTGGCGGACCGAGCGCTTCGGCCGGCCCGCCGTCCGCGAAGCCGCCCGCGCACTCATCACCGGGCGCTCCGCTTGGCCGGCGTAGGCGAGAACGAGAAAGGGCCTTGGCCGGAAACTCCGGCCAAGGCCCTCTTCTGCGTCGGGGTGGCGGGATTTGAACCCACGACCTCTTCGACCCGAACGAAGAACACACTGCGGCGCTATCTGCGCGGTTGTGCATCGGCGCAGGTCAGCGCATTGGTTTCCGTTGGTCTCCGGAGGTGTGATTCGGCCTACGAGGCAAGATCATCTCCCAGATTTCTCCCCAGGCCACCCCATGAGTCAGGTTGGGATCTGTCGGTCACCCACGGCCGACCAACCTGTGTAGCGACCCTGCTGCGGCCAGGCCGCTCGCGACGGCGGCGGCAAGCCCAGTCAGCACCCCGATCGCGAGGCCGGCACCCGGCCCGGCGATCGGCGCCACTCCAATGCCTGCCGGGACCCCGGCGGCAAGACCCGTCAACACGCCGACAGTCATCGCGACTGCGGTGATCAGCAACATCCGAACCGAGAGAAGGCTGACTTCCTGTTCACGATCTGCCTGCGAAACGTCTACAGTCATACGCGCACCCTTAGCTACTCGAACCCGTGGATAAGGCGTGAAGGCGGCTCCCGTTGGCGCGGGGGCCGTCTGTTGTTTGTCAACAGTCCGGCCGCGCCGTCTTCGGTATAAAGGTTCGCACATGGGGACGACGACTTCCGTCAAATAGACTTGACGAATGAGCGACGGTGTGGCGTGGCCCCGGTCAGGGCCAGGAGATGAGTACTGGGTGGAGTTCAGTCCTTCGGGAGGCGGTAAAGCGCTTCGCCGGGGAATGGAGTACGTGCTGTCCGATGGTCGGATGGGGTGGGAGTCTTACTCCGAACCGCTCAAGGCGCTAGTCGCCTTGGACTGGATGGAACGCGCTTTGAAGTTCGAGCGGGCCATGTTGGTCGCGCAGGCGAGGGCCGAGGGGTCCAGCTGGGGTCGAATCGCCCAGGCTGCCCGGACAAGCAAGCAGAACTTGCACAGCCAGTACCGCCAGATCGTCGAGGACCTAACCGAGGTTGCCGAGAACGACGACGATCTTCTTGACTACATCGACCGTCACTTCGACATGTGGGGTCCGTTGGATTTTTAGTCGTGGTCGCCTGCGCAGTCGATATGAGAGGGGTGCATCGCTTCGGGTGCGGCGATCGGCCGCGTGGCTGGCGGCAGGCTTCGCCTCCGACGCGGCAGTGCAAGTCCGGAACTCGCGTTCGATTGATCGTCAGGGGTCTCGCCCGTGTCATGCTCGGCGCTGGGCTGTCACGAACGTGCCACGACCGTGCACCACAGTCACCACGTCGGACTCAGTCAGCGCGGCCAGCGCGCGCCGCACCGTTCCCCTGGCGACTCCGTACAGCTCGGCAAGTTCGGCCTCGCTCGGCAGGCGGGAGCCCGGCGACAGCTCGCCTGACTCGATGTCGGCCGTGATGTCGTCGGCAACTTGCTGCCAAACGGTCGTCGGGCCGTCGTGATCGATGCGGCCGGACCGGTCGTTCCAAGACATGCCTCCCAGCCTGGATACCCACTGACCTGTACGGATGAACCTCTACGACCAGAGATGTCCAGAGACGTACATAGTCGTCTACTCTCGGACCATGTCGGAGAACACGCGCCTGGCCGTCGTGCTTCGCACTGCTCAGTGGGAGTTGGACGAAGTTGCGTTCGCGCTTCCTCGCGGCGAGGTCACACACGAGCAGCGCGCCCATCTCGCGGAAACCTTGGCGGCCCTCGCCCGCCTGCTGGCAACGCCGTTGCCGGGCGAACCCACTTCTGCCTCAGTTGTTGCAGTTGAAGCCACCCGGACCGCTTAGAAGCGATTTCAGCGGGCTCTCAGATCGCCGCAGAAGCGACGAAAGTCGCCTGCCTATGCCTTTCCTCAGGCCAGGCGAACGGTTCAGCAGGCCGAACCGCGTCGGACGAGACCACAATGGCCGCATGGACGCCAACCGCCTGCGCCGTCTTGAATCACCCAGGGCAGAGCGAACAGCCGCGGACCTGCCGGCACCCGAACACCAACGCCCCGACGGCGTCGACAGCTCGACGGTGGCCGCCGTCGGCAAGCTCACCGAGGCGCTGGAAACCGTTGAGCGGGCGCGCGGGCACCTCTACTCGTTCCACCAGTTGATCGGTTCCGGCGCGGCGGCCCTCTCCGAGGCTGTGGCGGCTCTGAAGAGCTGTGGCCACGGCGAGCTCGCCGACACGATCGAGCGCGAGCTCGTTGGCCGCAACGTCATCCCAGGACGATGGACCTTCCAGGTCGTCGAGGAATTCGACGACGGCTTCTGGACCCACTTCCGCGAACACGAACAGCGAGCACGTGACCTGCTGTTGCAAGGTCGGCGGCACGTTTTCGAGGCAGAGATGAAGGAACGGGAGCGGAGCGTCGACGAACACGGGTTGCCGCTCCCGGGGCATGAGGCGACGCCGGATTGAGCACGTAAAGCAAACGGCCGCCATGGTGCGCACCATGGCGGCCGTTTGCGTCGCGATCAGCGGCCCGGGTAGTTCTCTTTCGGGATGAGCTGGCCGACCTCGACCGCTTCAACCGCGGTCCCGTCGACCGGCACGTTCGGCTCTGCCGCGAAGATCCCAGCGGCGCGGACCGCGGCTGCGCGCTGAAGGGCGATCCTTCGGCCGGCACCGCCCCATGCCTTCCAGGCCTGCGCCTTGTGGGTCTGGTTGGGGTGTTGCCGGTAAAGCCAGGTCAAGGCGGGGTCGTTGTAGCCGTCGACCACTTCGGACAACGCCGCGAGCATCACCAGGTCGTCATCCGCAGGGGAAGCGGCCCAGCCGCCAAGAGCGCGGAGGGTCGCGGTGCGCATCATCAGCCCGGCGCAGTGAATTGGCCAGTTCCCGCCGTTGTCGGCAGCCCATTCGTTGACGCGGCCAGCCGGGACGACGCCGTGATCGAGCATCGATGCGAACGAAGCTCGACTGCCGTCCGGCATTAGGTCGTCGGCCTGCCCGATCGCCCAGTGGATCGAGGGGGCGGCGAACCGTGGAATCAGGGTCGTGAAGGCGTCGGGCAGCAAGATGTCGTCGTGGTCGAGGATCTGCACCAGGTCGCCGGTCACCCTCGACAGTGCGAGGTTGCGCGTCATCGCGAGACCCAGCTGTGCTTCGTTGGCCTCGTAACGAGCGAAGTCGAGCCCGTCGAACTGCGCAGCCAGGGACGGGCCGGCCCCGTCTTCCTGGACGACCCATTCGAGCTCCCAACCGGTTGGGAGCGCTTGAGCCTTGACGCTCTCGATCGTGTCACCCAGGTAGGTCGCGGTGGGTCCGTACGCTGCCGTGACGATCGAAATCCGGGGCATGAGGTCTCCGTTCCTGCGCAGTTCGGGAAGGGTGGTCACCACAAGTTCAGTGGTGTTGAGAAGTGCAGCTTGGTTCGATCGGCGGGGAAGTCGGCATCGGAGATTTCAACGGTCCGTCCCTGGGTGTCGATGGAGATTCGACGGACGCGGATCATGGGAATGCCGGGGTCCATGCCCCACAGCTGCGCCGTGACCGTGCTCGGCATGGCCGCCGTGACGTCGTCATCGATGCGGGCAAGCTCGATCCCGGCCGCCGCGTAGAGCTGGTGCTGAGTGCCGCCCGGGTGGGGCTTGGTCGATTCGAAGACCTCAGGCTTTGCGCTGACCAGGTCGTACGGGATGTACGAGACGCTCCATGCCTCGAGGTGGCCTGACTTCGGGTCGGTCCACTCGAACACGCGGCGAAGGACGTCGGCGCCCTGCTCGATGCCAAACCCTTCTGCGAGGTCGGCATCAGCCTTGATGACGTCGTGCGCGGCCGCGAACTTCAGATCATCGAGTGAGACCTTGAGCTCGTTCTCGGCAACGCCGTTCTGACCCCGGTCATCTTCCCCTGCCAGCACTAGATCCTTCTCGGCCTGGTGCCGCTCCGAGGAGCGAACAACTTGCCGGGGCTGGGTGCGTACAACCGGCGCTTTCCCTCGGCCTCCGGTGATCAGGCCCTGCTGTTTGAGCAGGGAAATCGCTGACCGAGCGGAGCTGAGCGAGCACCCCCACCTGTCGGCCAGCTCGTGCAACGTCGGCAGCGGGTCGCCCGGTGCAAGCTCACCGCGCTCGATCTGCATTCGGATGTCGTCCGCAATGCGCAGCTGCATCGGCGCTGCGACGGCGGTCGGTCGAGGTTCCATGCATCGCATAGTACGCCGGTTTGAAGGTTTGTACGCAAACCCCCTTGCGCATGATCCGTGGCCGGGCTAGCGTGTTCAACATCGCCAGTTTGCAGGCAAACCTTCAAACCGGCAGACCTGCAAAGTTAGGAGAGTCATGAAGTACGGATCGGTCCCCCGCTCGATCGCCAAGTGGCTGGACGAGGCCCCGGTCGAGTCGTACAACGCGCCGGACGGGCTGAACGAAACCGCGATCAACATCCTGATCGGCGAGGCCTACACCGAGCTGGACGAGACCGCCCTCCGGCTCCCGTCGTCCTTCACGGCGGACCTCGCCGTGAAGCGCCGCAACCGACGCACCGAGCGGCGAGTGCTCCGAGCCCTGCCGACGATGAACGCGCCCCGCGCCCCGTTCCCGGCGAGCGACGAGGTGGCTGCGTGATGACGTCGTCGGTGAAGCCCGAGTGGCTGGGTGCGGCGGTGCGGGCGGTGATGCACCGGTTGGAGGGCCAGCGGTCGGCGTTGCGGAACTCGCGTTCGTCGGCGGCGTTGGAGCAGATCGCGGCGCTGTACAAGCGTCAGGCACGGTGCTGGCGGGTCCTGGCGAACCACGTTGACGAGCCGATTGTGTTCAAGGCGATGCTCCACGCGGAGGCGCACTGCAACAACTCCGCGTGGAACTACCGGGAAATGGCCGACATCCGCCGTACGTCCGAGCAGTGGGCCGAGGCCCGCGCCTCGTACACGGGGGTGGCGTGATGACCTCGGCGCTGGTGTTCGCGTCGGTGCTGCCGGCGCTGTTGGTGGCGCACAACGTGGCGGACCACTGGGTGCAGACCTCGCACCAGGCGGCGAACAAGGGCCGCCCGGACTGGTCGGGCCGGTGGGCGTGCTTCAAGCACGTGGCCAGCTACACGCTGGTCACCGCCCTGGCGGTGGGTCTGGTGTGGACGGTGCTGGGCCTGCCGATCACGGCCACCGGGTTCGTGGCCGGCCAGGTGGTGTCGGCGGTGACGCACTACTGGGCCGACCGCCGCTTCACGCTCTCCCGGCTGGCGGAGCTGCTGGGCAACGGCGAGTTCTACAGCCTCGGCGCACCGCGCACCGGGCGCGACGACAACCCCAGCCTCGGCACCGGCGCTTACGTGCTCGATCAGTCCTGGCACTGGGCGTGGCTGTTCGTGGCCGCGCTGATCACCGCAACCATCTGACACGCGAAGAGAGAAATCCGTTATGGGTAAGGGCTTCCGGATCCAGGTCGGTGGCAGGACCTACACCGACGAGAGCCTGCACGAGCTGGCCGACGACCCGAACGTCACCCCGGCCGACGACCGCACCGTCAACGTCTCCTACGGCGAGAACCACGGCATTCAGGCCGGGACCATCAACGGCCCGATCCACTTCGGGCGGTAGCGCTGATGAAGTTCTTCAGCAAGAAGCAGCCGCAGGAGTACCTGGTCGGGGACTCGTCAAAGGGCGGTCGACGGCGTGAGGAGCTGACCTGCCCGGGGCATAAGCCGCACTACGGCGAGCAGGTCACGGGCATGACGGTGCGCTGGCACTGCGAGTGCGGCGCCTACCGGGACGAGATCGACGCGCCGCCCCCGCACGGAGCGGACATGCCGTCCGGGGACTACCTGGAAATGCGGGTCAGGGGCCTGCAAGGCGACACCGGTCCGTGGCGTTCCCAGGTCACCGGCAAGCCCTTGCCGACCGGTCGATCCAAGACCGCGAAGACACCCGAACCGTCATCGCAGCAGCAATCCGTTTCTGAAGGGAGTTCCGCCATGGCCGGTATCGAGGACATCCGCATCGCGATCTCGAGCACCAGCGACAAGAGCGGGCAGATCCAGGCCGCGTTGGCCCAGGTGAAGGAGTGGGCCGGGGAGATCGCCGGGCACCTGAACACCGCGCTCGGTCAGGCCGGGGCGCACGAGGTGCAGCAGGTCATCGGGGCGTTCCAGGAGCTCTCCGGGCAGCGCATCGACGAGCTGCACCAGCTCGTTTCCGGTGCCGTCAGCGAGATCGAGCAGTACGGCCAGCGCCTCTGAATCTGCCCACTGTGGAGGTTTCCCAGTCATGTCCGACGTGAACTACGTCCGCAATGCGTTGATCCAGACCGGTGAGCACTGCGGCGAGCTGATCGCCCGGCTCGTCGAGATCCAGCAGGAGATGGACCACATCACCGAGACGATCACCAGCGTCACCAGCGGTTCGGAGAGCCCCGAGATCCAGCAGGCCCTGGCGACCTACGCCCTGGCCAGGGAGAACATCGCCGCCCACGTGCAGGGCCCGATGGGCGCCGCGCACGAGCACGTCCAGAACTACTTCTCGCAGCTCTGACAGGAGGAAAACCGCGATGAACTCGCCTGTCGTGGTGGTCACCAGCTTCGGCTACGGCCACGCCCCGGCCCCCGGGCGTGCGGACGTCACGCTCGACGTGCGCCGGCACTTCCGTAACCCGCACCGCGACCCCGCGATGCGGTACCTGACCGGCCAGCACGACGCGGTCCGCAAGCACGTGCTCAACACCCCCGGCGTCCTGCGGCTGGTCGAGTACACCGCCGAGCTGGCGCGGGACCTGCTCAACGCGTCCGCCGCCACCCGCCAGGTGATGATCGCGGTCGGCTGCGTCGGCGGCCGGCACCGCAGCGTCGCCATCGCCGACGAGATCGCCGACGCCCTGAGGGATGCCGGGATCACCGCCGCCGTCCAGCACCGCGACATCACGCGCGACGTCCTGCCCACCGGCACCCACCAGCGCCTCGCCTGAACCGAAAGGAACACCGTCATGAGCATGAACAAGAAGGACGCCGTCGCCGAGTACAAGGCCGCTCAGGCGGAGCTGGAGGCCGTCAGCCGCCGGGACCGGGCCGAGACCGACGAGTACCTGCGGGCGAACGACCGCGTCGCTGAGGCCGCCGAGAACGTGTCGTGGTGGCGGCGCTGAGAAGGACGCGAAGAACCGCGGTTAGCACCGCCCCGGCCCAGCAGCACATTCCGCCAAGAACACCTGCTGGGCCGGGTCCCCAACCAATCAGCGAACTGATCAGGAGGACTTCAGATGCTAGGCGAGAGGTGGACCGACTACGACGGGTTGGTCCTGGATTCGATGGGGATCGACGGCACCGATCTGGTGCTGGGCACCGGACCAGCGCCGCGTTCGGAGATCGTGCCGGAGCGGGTTTTGCAGGCCGCTGCGGACGGCGAGTTGCAGGTCTCCGGCTTGGACGAGGGCTGGGAAATCGTGCGGGTGTACCTGGATCAGCGCCCGGTGACGGTGCGAGAGCAGGAGTACATCAACGAACTGATCACCGAAGACCACCTGGTGATCATCGGCACGCGAATCGCCTTGACCGCGTTCGGCCGGGAAACGCTCGCCCGCTGGTCGAAGAACTCGGACCTCAAGGGAAAGCGGGGGGAGCAGTGATGGCGCGGCTGCTGGAAGACCTGCTCTGGTGGATCGGCTACCTGGCGGTGGCGCTGCTGGCGCTGGTGTTGGTGCTGACGTGGCGGGCGGTGCTGCCCGGCGTGGTGATCGGCGCGGTGGCCATCGCCACCGGCCTGGTGCGCACGGTCGCGTTGGGCTGGTTCCTCGGCGGTGCCGGCCTTCGAGCGCTGATGCTCGGCCTGGAGCGGCTCGGCGAGCTCGTCCCGGCCCCGCGACTGCGGGCGGAGGTGACCGGCCGATGACCACGATCTACGACCCGCGTGCGGCCCGGCAGATCGCCAAGGCAGAAGCGGCGAAGACGAACGCCCAGACCGAGGCGCTGCGGGAGCAGATCCGCCAGGGCCGCGAGGACCGGCAGGCCGAGAACGCCCGCCGGGAACGGCAGGAACGGCGAGAGGAACGCCGCCAGCGGTGGGAGCGGTGGCGCAAGACGGCCCCGGACACCACCCTGAACGGGCTGTGGGCGGCGCTGATCGTCGCTCCGCTGCTGCTGGCCTGGGACGCCCAAGCCCGCTTCGCCAACACGGTGCTGCACGTCCCGGCCGGAATGGCCTGGTTGTTCCCGCTGGCGATCGAGGCCGGGGCGTGGGTGTGTGCGTTCGAGGCGCACCGCCGCGCCGGCACGGGTGCTCCGGTGGGGTCTCTGCCGCGGTGGATGTGGGTGCTGGCGGGGATCGCCGCCACGATCAACGCCGCGCACGGCACCGCCGACTTCGGCATCGTGGCCGGGCTCGCGCTGGGCACCCTGTCGCTGCTCGGTGTGCTGCTGCACCACATCCGGCAGAACCTCAACGCCGCCGCAGCCACCGGCGTCCCGACCGGGTCCCGGCTGGCGCGGTGGCTGCACTTCCCGCGACTGGCCCTCGCCGCGGCGCGGATCGCGATCCGCGCCGGAGTCGACCACCCGACGGCGTGGGAGGCGGCGTGGATCGACCGGCACGGCGTCGGCCCCGCCGCCACCAAACGGGACCGGAAGCTCGCCAAGGTGATCGTCAAGCGGCAGATGGCCGCCGATCGTAAGGCCGCCGAAAACGGCGAGTTCACGATCATCAACGGCGTCATCCTCCGCACCGTCCTGCCCCCGCTGGGCACGCCCGCCGATCAGGTTCCGGCGGCGGAGATCTCCGAGGTTTCTACCCCGATCGAACAGCCAAAACTCTCCCCGCGCGGTGGCGCGCTGATCATCAAGACCCATGCCGCGATCGAGGCGGGAGAGCTTCCGGAAAGGCCCTCGGCGAACGCCATCCGCAAGCGCTTCGGCGGCGCGATGGAGACCGCCCAAGAGGTCCGCGACTTCATGAACCACATGCGCCCGGTGGCGACCGAAAGCGAGGCCGCGTGATGACCGAACAGCACACTGACCACACCGAGCGGACCGAGGCTGCCGACGACGCGCGGGTGCTGCGCTTCCCGGCGCAGCGGGTCGACACCGCCGACGCCGAGGCAGGCGAGGTGATCGAAGGCGAGCTGGTGGAGCCGGCCTCCGTCGACCAGCCCGAGAAGCACCAGCCCGGAACCGCCCTGGTGCGGGCGGAGAAGCGACGCGCGATCCTGCCCGCGTGGGCGAAGGACACCCAGGAGTTCCGCGAGGCCGCACGGTGGGCTGCGGGCTACACCGGGCACACCGTCGCGTATCACGCGGTGCGCTGCCCGGTCTACATCGCCCGCATCCTCGCCCGGGTCCCCAACGGGTCGCTGCGCCTGATCCGTGGCCTGGTGGCGTGGCTGACCGACGCCGAGGGCCGTCCGGTACGCGGTGCGTCGGCCCGCCGCGAGGACGCCGGGGAGTACCTGAAACTGTCGATCCAGCGTGACCACCGCATCCGCGCCCGAGCCCTGATGACGGTGGGGCTGGGTGCGGCTGGGATCGCTGCGTTCCTGGTGGGTCGGGCGATGCTGCCTGAGCTGGTGCAGTGGGCGATCGTGGCCGGCGCGGTCGGCGGTCTGGGCTGGTTGGGAGCGCCTGCGGACAAGCCGATCGCCAGCCGGGCGGTGGAGGCCACCAAGGTGCCCAAGCTGACCAGCGACGCGGTGACCCGTGCCCTGTCCGCGCTGGGGATTTCGCAGATCAACCAGGCCCTCGGCAAGGGTGGGGAGGGGATCGGGTTCCCCCGGCCGATCAGCCGGGACGGCAAGGGATGGCGCGCCGATGTCGACCTGCCGTACGGGGTCACGGCGGGCGACATCATGGACCGCCGCGAGAAGCTCGCGTCCGGCCTGCGCCGCCCGCTGGGGTGCGTGTGGCCCGAGGCCGACAACTCCGAGCACGCCGGGCGGATGGTGCTGTGGGTCGGTGACCAGGACATGCGCAAGGCCAAGCAGCCCGCGTGGGCGCTGCGCAGCGGCAAACAGGTCGACCTGTTCCAGCCCCAGCCCTTCGGCACCGACCAGCGCGGCCGGTGGGTCGACCTGCGGCTGATGTTCACCAGCGTCGCCATCGGCGCGATCCCGCGCATGGGCAAGACCTTCGCCCTGCGTGAGCTGCTGATCATCGCCGCCCTCGACCCGCGCGCCGAGCTGCACACCTACGACCTCAAGGGAACCGGCGACCTCGACCCGCTGGAGAAGGTCACCCACGTCCACGGCGTCGGCGACGACGAGACCGAGATCGAAAAGGCCGTCGCAGACCTGCGCGGACTCCGCGAGGAGCTGCGCCGTCGGGCCAAGCTCATCCGGGACCTGGCCAAGCAGGGCCTCGCCCCCGAGAACAAGGTCACCCCGGACCTGGCCAGCAAGAAGTCCCTGAAGCTGCACCCGATCGTCATCGGCGTGGACGAGTGCCAGGTGTGGTTCGAGCACCCCGACTACGGCGAGGAGCTGGCCGGGATCTGCACCGACCTGGTCAAACGCGGCCCGGCACTGGGAATCATCCTGATCCTGGCCACCCAGCGCCCGGACGCCAAGAGCCTGCCCACCGGCATCAGCGCGAACGTCAGCACCCGGTTCTGCCTCAAGGTGCAGGGCCAGACCGAAAACGACATGGTGCTCGGGACCTCGAAGTACAAGCAGGGCGTGCGCGCCACCACGTTCGCGTGGGCGGACAAGGGCATCGGCTACCTCGTCGGCGAAGGCTCCGACGCCCAGATCGTGCGCACCGTCGCCGGACTCGACGGCCCGACCTCGGAAAAGGTCGTCGCCTACGCCCGCGCCCTGCGCGAAAAGGCCGGCACCCTCACCGGGCACGCCATCGGCGAAACGACCCAGGCCGAGGAGACCGCCACGCGTCGGGACACGCTGCTCGAAGACATCCTGGCTGTGGTGCCCGAGACCGAGAAGAAGCTGTGGAACGAGCGCGTCATCGCCCGGCTCTACGAGCTGCGCCCCGACATCTACGACACCTACCGGGAAGCCGCGGACCTCACCGCCGCCCTCAAGCGCCACGGCATCAAGACGGTCCAGGTGTGGGGCAGCACCGACGATGGCAAGGGCGCCAACCGGATCGGCATCACCCGCGCCGACATCGCCAAGAAAATCACGGAACGTGACAGTGAGCGGGAAGCGAGCTAGCCCGCAGGCGGCCTCTAGGCCTAGACCCCAGCCCCTCTAGGTCTAGAGGCCCCGCTAGACACCCCTCCCATTTCCCACCAGCGCCCTAGTTCCTAGCGGCGCCTGGCTCAACACGCCCAAAAACACCCACAGGAGCCCTTTGTGACCCCTTCCGGCCTCGCTAGCTCGGCCCTGACCATAGCCCTCACTCTGTTCACTCTCGGTTACCTGCTGACGTGCGTGATCTGGCCGTTCAAGGCCTGCCGCACCTGCCGAGGCGCCGGCCGAATCCGCTCCCCGTTCCTGCGGAGCTACCGGCTCTGCACCGTCTGCAAGGCCACCGGACTGCGCCTGCGCGCCGGACGCAAGGCCTACAACGCCGCACGCCGCCTCACCCGCGCCAACCGCCGCCGCTGACCACCCGAGAGCCCCGAGACCTGGAGGTGAACCCATGACGACTCCGCTGCACATCGCCACGTGGCTAGCAAACCGCGGAATGCACGTCTTCCCGCTGCGGCCGGGCAGTAAGCGGCCGTTCGGCAACTGCCCGCGCTGCACCGCCGGGCAGTGCACCCCGGCCGAGTGCCCGTGCCTGACCGCCGACCGGCCGTGCCACGGGCTGCTGGCCGCCACTCTCGACCTCGACCAGATCCACCGGTGGGGAATCCGCAACCCACGCGCCAACTTCGGCATCAACACCGAGCTGTCGGACCTGGTGGTGCTCGACCTCGACCGCAAGCCCAAGCCACCCGCGCCCGCCGCGCACGACGTGCCCGAGCTCGTCACCGACGGGTTGGGAGCTCTGCACGCCATCACCGCCATCGAGGGTGTGCCGTGGCCGGACACGCTCACCACCGCCACACCCAGCGACGGACGACACCTGATCTTCCGGTGCCCCGAAGGCCTGCGGGTGACCAGTGACAGCAAAGGCCGTGTCGGGCACCAGATCGACATCCGCGCCGAAGGCGGCTACATCGTCGCCCCCGGCGGCCGGATCACCGCCCCGCCCGAGGACGTCACCGGCACCTACACCCGGGTATCGGTGACCACCGAGATCGAGCTGTTGCCGGACTGGTTGCGACCGCGCGTCACCCCGCCGCCCCCGGCGGCCGAGCCGGTCAAGGCTCCCAACCTCGGGGAACTCCGGCCGGGCAACCACACGCCCGGTTACTGGCAGCGGATCTGGAATGGCGTGCTGTCCGAAGTAGAGACCGAGGACGGCGAGCGGTGGCGCCTGGTCTACAACGCCGCCCGGCGCCTGGCCAACCTCGCCATCCACGACCACGCCCCGTGGGGCGACCGCGACGCGATCGACGCGCTGGTGGCGGCAGCGGTTCGTCGGCGGCAGCGCACCGGCAAGCCGATCGAGGAAGCTGCCGCGGTCCGCAACGCCACCCGTGGCTGGCAGCGCGGCACCCAGGACGGCCCGGACTCGCTGCGCGGGTTGGGCGGTGCGGCATGACCGAGGCACACAGCAGCACCGGCCGGTCGTTGTGGCCGGTCGGTGACGACGGCCGGCCGACGGTGCGGGTCAAGACGAACCCGGACGCGATCCGGGTGCTCACCAACGCGGTGGGCTCCCGGATCATCCCCGACACCTACGTCCAGGACGGTGTGCCGGTCGTCGTCGAGGCCGTGTCCGGCGCGGGGGACCCGACCGCCGGTGACGACGACGTGGCCCTGCCGCTGGCGGCAACGTCGCTGCGGGCGCCGTTGCTGGCCAGCCTGCTGGCTGAGCACGCCCACGTCGTGCGACCAGAGATGGACAAAGAAGGCGTGCCTACCGAGGTCGAGATCTCCCCAGCCGGGCCAGTGCTCAATGCGGTGCTCTCGCGCCGCTCGTGGCCGGACCTGCCGGTGCTGCGGCGGATCATCTCCACCCCGGTACTGCGGCCGGACGGCACCCTGCTGCAGCGTCCCGGATACGACCCGGCGACCGGGTTCCTGCTGGCCACTCGCGCGCATCTCGACCCTGTCCCAGAACGGCCGACGGCGGAGCAGGTCGAGGAGTCGCGGCAGTTCCTGCTGGAGCGGTTCCTGCGGGACTTCCCCTGGCGCACCCCTGCGGACCGGGCCAACTACCTCGGACTCCTGGTGACTCCGATCATCCGGCCGTTCACCCGGGCGCTGTCGCCATTCGGGGTGATCGACGCGACCATGCCCGGCAGCGGCAAAACTATTCTCTCCGGCTGTGTCGGGTTGCTCGTCGGGCAGCGGGTGATGACCTGGACCGACTCCGAGGACGAGCTGCGCAAGGCCATCACCACCGTGCTGGCCGACCAGGTCGGAGTGGTGGTCTACGACAACCTCGAAGAGGGCGCCGTCATCAACTCCGCCGTGCTCGCGCGGCTGGTGACTGAACGGACCTGGACCGACCGCAAGCTCGGCTCCAACACCGCCTCGACATTCCCCAACGACCGGCTGTGGCTGGCCACCGGCAACAACCTGCGCGTCGGCGGGGACATGGCCAGCCGCACCGTGTGGGTACGCCTCGACCCTGACTGCCCCCGCCCCGAAGCCCGCAGCGGGTTCACCATTCCCAACCTCGACAACTGGATCCTCGACCCCGCCAACCAGGCCACCGTCCTGCGCCACGTACTCACGCTGATCCTGGACTGGACGGCCGCCGGCGCACCGATCTCCACCAGCGTTCCGCAGATGCGGCAGTTCACCCGCTGGGCCCAGCACATCGGTGGGTTCCTGGAACACCACGGCATCGGCGGGTTCCTGGCCAACGCCGAGGACTCACGCGAGCTCGACGACGATGCCGCCGAATGGCGCGCGTTCCTGCTGCGCTGGCACGCACTTCACGGTCAGAAGCGGTTGACCGCCAACGAACTTCGGGCCAGCGCCGAACCCGAGCTTGGCACCGACCCCTGGGTTGGGAGCTTCCCCACCACCAACACTGGCAAGTTGCCCAGCGCCAAGTCCCTCGGACGTCGTCTAACTGGCCAGATTGGACGGTGGCGCGGCGACATCGTTCTACGCAGCGCGATGGATACGGACACCAACGCGCGGGCCTACTGGGTCGAACGCCCAACCGGAGCATCGAAGCCCTCCCTTTCAAACCCGGAAACCCGGAAACCCGGAGGGACCCAGGATGAGCTGCGATAACGTCGCCAAATCGTCCCAGCGTTCAAACCCGGAGGGGACACCGGCAAACCCGGAACTTCCGGTTCTGCAAACCCGGAAACCCGGGTCAAAGCCGGAGCCAAATCCCCAGGTCATCGACCCGTCCCGGGTTTGCGGGTTTGAAATCGCAACTCCTCAGCCTGAGAGAAATTCCAGGAGATGCGAGGCCCTCCCGTGCACCACCAGCGCCTCGGATGTCACCAGCCGTAGCCAGTCCAGATCCATAGCTCCCAACCTCAGGGGATCCGCAGGAGGTATGTATGAGCACCGATCGCGCGGTCGGCGGTCTGCCGATCCTGTTCACGGCGGAAGAGGTGGCCAGGTCGCTCGGCCGCTCCGGGTGGTGGGTCAAGGAGCAGTGCCGACGCGATCGCTTCCCCCATACGCGGGCGGCAGGCGCTATCCGGTTCACCCGCGCGCAGTTCGAGGAGATCCTCCAACTCTTGGAACGTCGACCCGAGCAGCCGAAGCAGGGCCGGTCGGCCGCTCGGCGGCCTAGTCGCCGGGCCACCTCGGGGACGTCGGTCGTTGAGCTGCGAGCTCGCCCGCCGCGTAGGGCTCGGTCTGCGGCTGCGCCGGCGGACGTTGGCCGCACGGCGTGAGGCTTCGAGTCCAAACAGGACAACAGCGAAGAGAATGACCAGCAAGAGAGGAACAACCCCACGTCATGGGCTACGCGGAGAACCGCGGTAACTACTTCCGCGCCAGGTTCAAGATCGCGTCTGGACGCTACGGCACCGTCCGGGACGCGTCCGGCGTGACAGCGAAGTTCCGCACCAAGCGTGAGGCCGAGACGGCCGCGAACGACGAAGAGGCGAAGATTCGATCGGGTGGTTGGCGCGACCCGTCGGCCGGCCGGATCACCTTCGGTGCCTACGTGCGGCGTTGGTACGCCACCCAGGACTTGGCAGCGTCAACGATGCAGAACTACCGCCGACACATTGAGGAACACCTGCTGCCGGAGTTCGAGCACCACGCATTGGCCGACATCTCGACTGCGGACGTAGATGGATGGGAGCGCAAGGAGCGGGAGCGCGGCTACGCGGTGTCCAGCATCAAGACTTGGCGGGGAACGTTGCATTTGATGTTGGCCGACGCGGTCGAGGAGAAGCTGATCGGCGCGAATCCGGCCACGAAGCGACGGGGGCGAGGCAAGCGCGCTGGCCGTTCCAGCGACCGAGGCCCGGAGAAGGTCATCACGACGCCGCTCGGGCTGTTGCTGATCGCCGAGCGTGCCGCCTTGCTCTCTGGTCGCGATGATGAGTTCGTCGCCGTCGTGCTGGCCGGATTTACCGGACTGAGGTGGGGTGAGCTCGTCGGGCTGGAAACGCATTTCGTCCGTTCAACGTCGGTGCGGATCGAGTGGCAGCTCTACGAGCTGGACACCGGCGAGCTGCTGCGCTGCCCACCGAAGGACGACTCCTACCGCACGATCGACACACCGCCGTGGTTGTCGAGGTTGGTGTCCGACCACATCGCGCAAACTGCGCCGGCGCCGTGTCCATGCCACGGCCGGACGTACGTGTTCCGTGGTTTCGGCACTGCGAACGGCGCTACTGGCCGACCGGGGGCGAGATTGGCTGATGTGGCGCGCCGGGCCGGGGTGTCCACGGGCACGGTGTCCAACGTGCTGAACCGGCCGACAGCGGTCGCCGAGGACACCCGGACGCGAGTGGAGAAGGCGATTGCCGATCTCGGGTACGTGCGTGGCGTTGGCGCGCCGGCGCCCGCGCCACACTGGAGGCGCACCGGCTTCGCCACCTGGCTGTTCCAGCCTGCTGCCACGGGGTGGTACCCGAAGAAAAGCCCACAGCCAGCGCGGCCCGTCCCGGTGCTGGCCGAGCCATGGCCGGGCGTGCCCGCACGTGGGCGAGGCGCGCACGGGCGGGCTGACGCCTGCTGGCTGCCGATTGCGCCAGGACTGACCCCGCATGGGCTTCGCCACACCCACAAAACGCTGATGGAGGAGCTGGGTACGCCCCCGGTCTTGGCCGACGAACGCATCGGGCACACGGACGGTTCGGTTCAACGGCGCTACACACACGTCACGGCAGGGATGCGAACCCGACTGGCCGAGGGCTTGACGCAGCACTGGGAAGCGGCGCTGGACGCTCGACTGGCCATGTCGTCAGGGTCACCAGTGGCAGTTCTGGACGAGCTCTTGCGGGCGCGGGCAGGCAGCCGATAGGGGAGACGATTCCAAGATCTTCTCCCAGAATTCTCCCAACGGCGGGATCCAGGCACGAAGAAAGGGCCTGGTCAGAACTTCTCTCGAAGCTCTGACCAGGCCCTTTCACCTGTCGGGGTGGCGGGATTTGAACCCACGACCTCTTCGACCCGAACGAAGCGCGCTCCCAAGCTGCGCCACACCCCGATCTTCCAGCGGTGAACATCTCGGGTGCTCGTTCAACCGCTGGATCATAGTCTAGCGGACGCTTTCACCCGCTCCGAACGGGGTCCTCTTAGCGGCGTTATTACTGGTAGGAACCGGTTTTTGGGTCCTCGGCAGCAGCGTCAGCAAGGTCGCCTCCGGCGGGCACGCGAAGCGCACCGGCGCGTACGGCGAGGTGCCCAGTCCGGCCGACACGTGCAGGTGCATGTGCTCGCCCCAGGTGGACGCGCCGCGCGCCCGCGACCGGTCCAGCTCGCAGTTGGTCACCAGCGCCCCGTAGCCCGGCAGCCGCAGCTGCCCGCCGTGGGTGTGGCCGGCCATCACCAAGTCGTAGCCGTCCTCGGCGAACGAGTCCAGCACTCGCGGCTCGGGGGAGTGCGTCACGCCCAGGCGCAGGTGGGCGTCGGACGGCACCGGGCCGGCGATCAGGTCGTAGCGGTCCAGGTGCAGGTGCGGGTCGTCGAGCCCGGCCAGGTGGATCCGCATCCCGGCGACCTCGATCTCGTGCCGGCGGTGCGTCGCGTCCAGCCAGCCGCGCTCGGTCATCGCCGCCCGCAGGTCCCGCCACGGCAGCGGCTCCCCGTGGAGCCGCTTCGCCTTCCACGACGGCACCAGGTAGCGGGCCGGGTTCTTCTTGGTCGGCCCGTAGTAGTCGTTGCTGCCGAAGACGAACACGCCGGGCTTGTCCAGCAGCGGTCCCATCGCGCGCAGCGCCGCGGGCACCGCCTGCGGGTGCGCCAGGTTGTCGCCGGTGTTGACCACCAGATCCGGGTCCAGGTCGGCGAGCTCGGCCACCCACCGCTGCTTGGACCGCTGGTTCGGGGTCATGTGCAGGTCGGAGATGTGCAGCACGCGAAGCGGTGCCGCGTCCTCGGCGAGCACCGGCAGCGTCGCCTGCCGGAGCGTCCAGTGGCGCCGTTCGATCGCGGCCGAGTAGGTGACCGCGGCGGCGCCGAGGGCGCCCGTGCTGAGCAGAATCCGCCCGAACTTGTTCACCCCACCAACCCTACGACGACACCGGCCCGGGTGGCGTTCGGCCTGACGCCGGGCTGCCCGGCGCGCAGCGGGATAATCACCACATGGCCGAGCTCAAGGACAAGCTGCGGGCGGACCTCTCCGCCGCGATGAAGCAACGCGACACCGTCGTCACCGGGGTCCTGCGGATGGCGCTGGCCGCCGTCGGCAAGGAGGAGGTCGCGGGCAAGCAGGCGCGCGAGCTCACCGACGAAGAGGTGCAGCGCGTGCTGAACAAGGAGGCGAAGAAGCGCGACGAGGCCGCCGAGGCGTTCCGCGGCGCCGGTCGCGCGGAGCAGGCCGACGCCGAGGTCGGCGAGGCCGAGATCCTGCGGCGCTACCTGCCGCAGCCGCTCGGCGACGACGAGCTGGCGCAGCTCGTGCGGGACGCGGTCGCGGAGGTCGAAGGCGAGCTCGGCGAGCGCCCGGGCATGAAGCAGATGGGCCAGGTCATGAAGGCGGCGAACGCCAAGGTGGCGGGCCGCGCCGAGGGCGGCAAGGTTGCGGCCCTGGTCAAGGCCCAGCTGGCGGGCTGACTCCCGAGGTCATGTTTGCGCTGGTCACGGGGCCGTGAGTGTTTCGGGGTGGCATAGCGCCCCAAAGCACTCACAGCCCCGTGCCTGCTGAAACCGTCGTGACACCGCGGTGAAACCCGCATCCTCGGCGTGGTCATGGACCTCGGTCCGTTCCACGCGAAGAGGAGCCACGATGCAGCACGAACCGAACGAGGGCGCCGCGCCACCGCCGGTACGAGGTCGACGGGCGGCGGCTGTTCCTGCACCGCTCGGGCACCGGCGGTCCGCCGCTTGTGTTCCTACCCAGCGCCGACGGCCTGGACTACCTGAACGTTCTATTCGCCTGCGGCGTTGTGGCGCCAGTAGGCGAGGGCGTAGAGGCGGCGCCGGTCCAGGCCGAGTTCCCGTTGGCAGTGCTCGCGGAGCTGGTGCACCACGTCGGCCTCCGCGCCGATCCACACGTGCGGGTCCGGGCCCAGCTCGGCGGACCGCAGCGCATCCACGAGCAGCGTGCTCTCCGCCGCCGGAACGCCGTCGCGGTGCAGCCAGTGCCAGGTGACATCGGCGGCGGAACCGAGCGACTGCTCCTCCGCCGCATCGGCGACCTCGGCGAACACCTGCACGCGGGCCTCGGCGGGCAGCTCCTCCAAGATCGCCGCGATCGCCGGCAGCGCCGTCTCGTCGCCGACCAGCACCAGCGGATCGGCGTCCGGCTGCGGCCGGTACGCGGGGCTGGGGCCGACGGTGACGATCTGCTCGCCCGGCGCGGCCTGCGTCGCCCACGTGCTGCCCGGCCCCTCGTGGTCGTGCACGACGAAGTCGATCGCCAGCTCCTGCCGCTGCGGGTCGAACCAGCGGACGGTGTAGGTGCGCTGCCGGGGCTGCTGCTCGCGGGGCAGCGCGAACACCTCGGCACGGGTCCGGCCCAGCGGCATCGGCTGGCCGGGCTGCGGCAGGCACAGCTTGATGCGCTGGTCGCTGCCGTTGCTGACGAAGTCCGAGAGCTCCGGGCCGCCGAGCGTGACGCGCACCATCCGAGGCGTGATGCGCTCGGTCGACCGCACGTCCAGCAACCGGTATCGGGATCGCGCGCGCCTGGTGCTCGCCTGCGTGTTCGTCACACCTCCGAGTCTAAGAACCGCCGGTCCGGCCGATCGCGCGACCGCAGTTTCAATTGAAACTGGGAACCCCCGGTACGTCGGGCCCCCGGTGCCTCGGGCCTCCGGCGTGTCGGGGTCCGACACGCCGGAGATCCGCAATTTCCATTGAAATCGAAGGTCCAATTTCAATGGAAATTGCGGCTGGTCACGGCGGAAGCAGCCGGTCACGAGCAGCTGGTCACGGCGGGAAGATGCCCGGCGGCAGCACGGGTTGTTCCGGCTGCTGCGGCGGCCGGTCGCCCGGCGGCTGCGGTGGTTGCTGCGGCGGGCCGGGCGGCGGCCTCTCCGGCGATGGCGGCGGCACGTACCCGGTGCTCACCGAGATCGTCACGATCTCGCCCGGCAACGCGAAGCCGCGGGGCGTCTGGCTGGTCACCGTGCCCTGCTTGCGCGTGCTGCTCACCGCGCGCTCCTGGACCTGGTAGCCCGCCTTCTGCAGCGTTTCCGAAGCCCGCTTGCGGTCCATGCCGACGACGTTGGGCACCTGGAACTCGTCGCCGCCGTTCTCGTACCGGTCGGTCGTCGGCGGCAGCGGCAGGACGGGCAGGCCCTCGTGGATGACCTTCATCGCGTCGAAGAACGTCCGCGCCGGCACCTTGCCGCCGTAGATGTTCCCGCCGTTGACCCCGCACAACCGCGGCGGATCGGAGTCGCAGATGCCCTGCGGCGAGGTTCCGTCGCTGAAGGTCAGCACCGCGCCCGCGAACTGCGGGGTGGCACCCAGGAATCCGGCCGACTGGTGGGCCTCGGTGGTGCCGGTCTTGGCGGCCAGCGGGCGGGTCCACCCGGCCCCGTTGGCCGCCGCGTAGGCGGTGCCGCCCGGCTGGTCGTCGCGGCTCATCCCGACGGCCATCGCGTTCGCCAGGCCCTCGTCCACCGCCTGCTCGCACGGGTCCTCGGTGATCGACATCGGGTTGCCGTTGCGGTCCAGGATCTGCTCGATCGGCGTCGGCGGGCACCACACGCCGCCGCTCATGATCGTGGCGGCGACGTTGCTGAGCTCCAGCGGACTGGTCGGCGCGTAGCCGAGCGTGAAGGCGCCGATGTTGCGCTGCTTGACCTGGTCGGCCTGGGACAGCCCGTTCGCGCCGCCGGGCGCCAGCGGATCGCCGCCCGCGGTGTGGCTGAGCAGCGTCTCGCGCATCCCGAGCCGCGCCGCCATGTCCACCGTCTGCGCGAGCCCGACGCGTTCCTGCAGCGCCACGAAACCGGTGTTCGGCGAGGTCGCCAGCGCCATCTGCAGGGTGCGCGGACCGGGCCGCACGCCTTCGGCGTTGCCGACGGTGTAGGGCGCGGTGCCGTTCTTGTACACCGACGACGTGTAGGAACCCGGCGCCTGGATGGTGTTGTAGATGCCCATCCCCTTCTCCAGCGCCGCCGCCGAGGTGAACACCTTGTAGATCGAGCCCGCGCCGAACTTGACCACGCCGCTGGGCAGCGCGTACGCGGTCTGGCCCTTGGTGGCGTCGAGCCCGAAGTCGCGGTTGGCGACCAGCGCGCGGACCCGGTGCTTGTCCTTGCCGGGCTCCACCACGCTCATCACGTTGGCGACGCCCTTGGTCGTTTTCGGCACGCCGCGCTCGGCGGCGGCCTTCGCCGCGTCGGTGGCGCGCGAGTCGAGGGTGGTGCGGATGGTGTAGCCGCCGCGCTTGAGCTGCTCCTCGGTGAACCCGGAGCGCTCCAGGTAGTCGATCACGTACTTGCAGAAGAAGCCGTCCGACGGCCCGGCGCCGACGCACCCGTTGGGCGGGCTGTTCAGCGGTTGCACGAGCCCGAGCGGCGAGTTGCGGGCCTCCTCCGCGGCCTGCGGCGTGATCCGGCGCTGGTCCTCCATCGCCTTGATCACCAGGTTGCGGCGGTTGAGCGCTTCGCCGGGGTTGTTCTGCGGGTTCAGCGCGCTCGGGCTGTTGACCATGCCGGCCAGCAGCGCGGCCTGCGCGATGGTCAGCTGGTCGGGCGTGGTGTCGAAGTAGGTGCGCGAGGCGGCGGCGATCCCGTACGCCTGGTTCCCGTAGGGCACCACGTTGAGGTACCGGGTGAGCACGTCCTCCTTGCTGAGCTGCTTCTCCAGCTGCAGCGCGATCCGGATCTCGCGGAGCTTCCGCGCCGGGGTCTGCTCGATGGCCTTGGCCTGCTTGACCGGGTCGCCGCCGGCGACCACGTGGACCATGTAGTTCTTCACGTACTGCTGGGTCAGCGTCGAGCCGCCCTGGGCGATCGCGCCGGACATCTGGTTGGTCACCGCGGCGCGGACGGTGCCCGCCCAGTCGACGCCGTGGTGGTCGAAGAACCGGCGGTCCTCGATCGCCACGATCGCCGCCTTCATGGTGTCGGCGATCTGGTCCGGCTGGGCCGGGGACCGGTTCTGGTCGAAGAGGTACGCGATGGGCAACCCATCCCGGTCTGTGACGGTCGTCACAAGAGGTGGTTCCTTGGTCATCAGGTCGGTGGAGATGCTGTTGACCGCGTCGCTGGCGCGGTTGGAGACCACTCCGAGTGACCCCGCTGCCGGGAACAGCAGGCCGGCCACCAGGACCCCGGCCAGCACACACAGGCCGAACAACTTCAGCAAGCCGTCTCGGACACGCACTTCGCCAGAGTAAATCGAGGTTGCTTCGTGACGGAGTGTCACGGCGTAGATCCGCCCGATGTGATGAGCAAGAAAGATAACGGAGCGACAACCGTTGGTTGGTTGTGGAACCAGCGGGCTCTACAGTCCGTCTACGTCCAGCGACAGCACTGTTGTGGTTGAAGCAGTTCTGAGCACAACATCCGGTGCCGGGGGGCTCCGGACGAAAACGGTCGCCGACGATCCAGTGAGGAGCTGGGGGAACTCTATGTTCGAGCAGGGGGACTGGCGGGTCAACGCCGCATGCCGTGACCAGAATCCGGACCAATTGTTCGTCCGGGGCGCCGAGCAGCGCAAGGCGCGAATGGTCTGCTTCGGCTGCCCGGTCCGTACCGAGTGCCTCAGTGAGGCACTAGACAACAAGATCGAATTCGGTGTGTGGGGCGGAATGACGGAGCGGGAGCGGCGTGCGTTGTTGCGGCGCCGGCCCGACGTCCGGAACTGGCGGGAATTGCTGGAAGCCGCCCGGCAGGATTACGCCGATTTCACCGAGTACCAAGTGAGCTAGTCCGTTCGAGGTCGGTTCG
Source organism: Saccharopolyspora sp. NPDC003752 (assembly GCF_053605825.1). NCBI lineage: Bacteria > Bacillati > Actinomycetota > Actinomycetes > Pseudonocardiales > Pseudonocardiaceae > Saccharopolyspora > Saccharopolyspora sp. NPDC003752. The sequence goes on from NZ_JBSGJZ010000006.1 coordinate 284,968, forward strand.
GTCAATTCGCCACGGCGGATTGACCGAACCGACTTCTGCTATTCACCGGCCAGTCGCCGGCCGATCTCCCGGAGTCCGGCCAGGTCGTGCACGTCCGACGGCAGCGCCGGAACGCCGATCAGCGACACCTCCGGATGGGCCCGGGTGAACCGGGCGAGCATCCGCTTCTCCCGCTCGGCCACCGCGACGCGGTCGGCGTGCACCCGCAGCACCGCCGCGGCCAGCGGCGCCGAGCCGGCCTGCTCCACCTCTTCGGCGGCGGTGGCCGCCCGGGGTCCGGCGAGCCCGGCGAGCACCGGGTGGGTGCGGTTGGCGACCAGGCCGACCAGCGGCATCCCCTCCCCGGCCAGCCGCTCCACGAAGTAGGCGGCCTCCCGCAGCGCGTCCGGTTCCGGCGCGGCGACCACCAGGAACGCGGTGCCGGGGGAGCGCAGCAGCCGGTAGGTCTGGTCGGCGCGCTCCCGGAACCCGCCGAAGGTCGAGTCGAAGGCCTGCACGAACGCGGCGGCGTCGGCCAGCAGCTGCCCGCCGATCACGGTCGACACGGCCTTCGCGAACAGCCCGAACCCCGCGCCGACGATCTTGCGCAGGCCCTTGCCGCCGACCCGCGCCGGGCTGGACAGCATCTTGATCAGGCGCCCGTCGAGCACGGTGGACAGCCGCTGCGGCGCGTCCAGGAAGTCCAGCGCCGACCGGCTCGGCGGGGTGTCCACCACGATGAGGTCCCAGGTGCCGGTGGCGGCGAGCTGGCCGAGCTTCTCCATCGCCATGTACTCCTGCGTGCCGGAGAACGACGTGGAGATCGTTTGGTAGAAGGGGTTGTTCAGGATCTGCTCGGCGCGTTCCCGGCCGGCGTGCGCGAGCACCATGTCGTCGAAGGTGCGGCGCATGTCCAGCATCATCGCGTTGAGGTCGCCGGCCGGTTCGAAGTCCTCCAGCACCACCTGCTTGGGCTGGTTGCTGAGTTCTCGCAGGCCGAGCGCCTGGGCCAGCCGCTTGGCGGGGTCGATGGTGAGCACCACGGTCTTGCGGCCGCGCTCGGCGGCGCGCACCGCGAGGGCCGCCGCGGTGGTCGTCTTGCCCACGCCGCCGGACCCGCAGCAGACGACGATGTTCGTGTTCGGGTCGTCCAGCAACGCGTCGACGTCGACCTGCGCGGGTCGCAGCGGTTCGCTCATCGTGGGCTCCGGATGCCGTGTTCGTTGAGTATCTCGGCGAGTTCGTAGAGCTCGGCGACGTCGATCCCGGTGAGGTCGGGCAGCGAGACGGTCGGCAGGTCGGCGTCGGCGAGCTGCGCGCGGGCGGCGTCCTCGGTCTGCGTCCGGATGGCGTGCTCGACCGTCTCGTGCACCAGCCCGTCCAGCGTCTCGTCGTCGACCTTGAGCCCGGCGGCGGCCAGCCCGGCGCGCACCCGCTCCGCGTCCACCCGGCCGCTCGCGGCCGCGGCGGCCGAGCGGGCCGGCAGCCGGTTGGGCCGGACCCGGTTGCACACCACGCCGCCGGGCCGCAGGTCGGCGGCGTCGAGTTCGGCGACGGCCTCCAGGGTCTCCCGCACCGGCAGTTCCTCCAGCAGCGTCACCAGGTGCACGACGGTGTCGCTGGAGTGCAGCAGGCGCACCACGCCGTCGCTGTGGTCGCGGATCGGCCCGGCCTTGGCGAGGTCGGCCATCGCGCGGGTGACGTCGAGGAACTTGACCACCCGGCCGGTCGGCGGCGCGTCGACCACGACCGCGTCGTAGACGTGGCGGCCGCGCTCGTCGGTCCGGCCGACGCATTCCTTGATCTTCCCGGTGAACAGCACGTCGCGCAGGCCCGGCGCGAGCGTGGTGGCGAACTCGATCGCGCCCATCTTGCGCAGCGTGCGACCGGCGAAACCGAGGTTGTAGAACATCGACAGGTACTCCAGCAGCGCCGCCTCGGCGTCGATGGCCAGCGCGCGGAGCTCGCCGCCGCCGGGCGCCGCGGCGATCCACTCCTCGGCGTAGGGCAGCGGCGCGGTGTCGAAGAGCTGGGCGATGCCCTGCCTTCCTTCCACCTCGATCAGCAGCACCTTGTGACCGCCGGTGGCCAAGGCGAGGGCCAACGCGGCGGCGACGGTGGTCTTGCCGGTGCCGCCTTTGCCGCTGACGACGTGCAGTCGGGCGTGATTCAGTTCCCCGTCCCAGTCGGTCACACGATCAGCGTAAGTGCCGCGTTCCCCGGATGTCTGCCGACCGCGAACTCCCGCCACGCCGTGGGATCGGCGCCGATCAGCGCAGGGCGCGCGCTGCCAGGTCGCGGACGCCCGCGCGCAGCCGCGCCCAGCTGTAATCCGCCTCCCGCAGGGCGAAGTTGAGGTCCGCGTCGACCGCTGCCAGCAGCGCGTGCGCGAGGTGCTCCGGATCCGCTGCGGCGCCGCAGTGGAGGGTCAGGTGCTGGTGCCAGAACCGGTAGGAACCGATGCGGTACCGGGCGCCCGGCGCGGCGGTTTCCGAGAGCCGGACCAGTTCCAGGTGCTCGGTCAGGTAGTCGACGTAGGCGTCGAGGAAGGCCAGCACGCGTTCCGCGTCGGCAGCCCCGGGCCCGAGCGGCGGCGGTCCGTTGAGCACCGCGTCCTGGAGCGCTCGTTCCCGCTCGTCGAGCAGCGCGGCCACCAGCCCGGACTTGTCACCGAAACGGCGGAAGACCGTGCCCTTGCCGACTCCCGCGGCCTGCGCGACCGCGTCCATCGTCACGCCGTCCACGCCGTGCTCGGCGAACAGGCCGGCGGCGGCGGACAGCACGCGCTGCCGGTTGCGGGCGGCGTCGGCGCGCTCCTGCGGTGGTCGGCTCGCGATCTGGTGCAGCTCGTCGGTCGCATCGGTCACGGAGGCAATCGTACTCGACAACCGGACCGTGGTCCGGTAACTTCGACGCAGTAATCGGACCACGGTCCGGATAAAACCGAGGAGGCTGTCATGACCGAGCTGATCAGCAGGGAAGAGCTCAAGCGGCGGATCGACGCCGGGGAGGTGACCGTCGTCGATGCGCTCGGCGGGGCCTACTACGAGCAGCAGCACCTGCCCGGAGCCATCGCGCTGACCGAGGACCGCGTCGAGGAGGAGGCGGGCGAGCTGCTGCCGGACAAGGACGCCGCCATCGTCGTCTACTGCTCGAACACCGCCTGCGGCAACAGCCAGGCCGTCGCCACGAGGTTGGAGCGGCTCGGCTACACCGGCGTCCGAAAGTACCGCGAAGGCATCCAGGACTGGGTCGAGGCTGGCCTGCCCGTCAAGACCGGAGCGTGAGCGCGGCGGCGCGGAGGGCGGGCGGCCGGTCTCCTAAGCTGCACGCATGCAGAAGTGGGAGTACGCGACGGTTCCGCTGTTGATCCACGCGACCAAGCAGATCCTCGACCAGTGGGGCGAGGACGGCTGGGAGCTGGTCTCCGTCCTGCCCGGTCCGACCGGCGAGCAGATGGTGGCCTACCTGAAGCGGCCGAAGGGGGCCTGACATGGGGCGCTGGACGGATCGCCTCGCGGAGCTGGGCGTCCCGCTGCCGGAGGTGGTGCCGCCGGTCGCGGCCTACGTGCCCGCGGTGCGCACCGGCTCGCTGGTCTACACGGCGGGCCAGGTTCCGATGGTCGCCGGCAAGCCCGCCGGGATCGGCAAGGTCGGCGCGGAGATCAGCGCCGAGGAGGCCAAGCAGCACGCCGCGATCTGCGCGCTCAACGCGCTCGCCGCGGTGGACGCGCTGGTCGGCCTGGACTCGGTGGTGCGGATCGTCAAGGTCGTCGGGTTCGTGGCCTCGGCCGAGGGCTTCACCGGGCAGCCCGGGGTGGTCAACGGCGCGTCGGAACTGCTCGGCGAGATCTTCGGCGAGGCCGGGCAGCACGCCCGCTCGGCGGTGGGTGTCGCCGAGCTGCCGCTCGGCGTCCCGGTCGAGGTGGAGCTGATCGTCGAGGTCGAATAGGCGGAGCGCGGCCAGCCGGCCGCTCGCCACGTCATTTGCGCGGCGTTGCCCGATTTCGGGTGACGCCGCGTTTCGTACACGTCACGGCGGGTCGTCGGCGAATACCGCCGGCCCCGAATTCGGCGGCTCGGACACGCGGCGCCGCCTTCGACCAGTACGCTGCGATCATCTCCTGCTCGGGTTCGTCAGATCTGGCGTAACCCGAATAGGGGTAGATCGATTCCAGTGTGTCGCGAAAAGACCGTTCAAGGGCTTGATTGATCCGGTTATCGCGGCCAAAGTTCACCTGGACGGGTGTAGCTGGTCGGGGGGCGGCGAGCGACACCCGCGTCGATGGAGTACGAGCCTTGGGAGGGGCCGACGTGGCGGTGCGCGAAACCGATCTGCTGTGCCACGAACTACTTCTCCGACTCGCCGGCCGACTGCCCGACCGGCACCTGTGGCGCTTCCGCGACTGGCTGGCCGGAGACGCCGCCGACGTGGTCGCGCGGATGCTGCCGGGCACGCTCGTCCGGGAGCGCATCGCGCTCGACGACGCCGAACACCAGCTGCTGGCCAACGCGCTGGCCCCGCTGGGCGCCGACCCCGCGATGGTCAACGCGGTCCTCCCGGTCGATCCGGCCGAAGCCCCGCAGTACACCTTCAGCGGCGAACGGCCGGCGGACAGCGCCACCGACTCCGCGGTGCTGGTGCTCGGCGCCACGCTGCGCGGCCGCCCCGGCGTCCGCGAGGTGCGCAGCAGCTGGCGGCGTGCCGACGGCGGCGCGGCGAAGCTGGTCGTGCTGGTGACCGCGTCCGCCGACGTCGTCGGCCTGACCGGGGAGATCCAGCGCGTTCTGCGGGCGCTCGGCGAACCCGAACCCTGCGTCGAGGTGCTCCCGCCCGACCTGGAACCCGCCGCGTACCACCACGCCGCGCTCGCCGAGTCGGCGCTGGTGTGCACGGGGGCCGAAGAATTCGCCGGCCGCCGCGGTTGAGCGGCCGACATCCTGAAGGAGGCGTGCGTGGTGGACGTGGCTGAGGGGGCCGGGCCGGTGGACCGGTTGCACAACCTCTTGCTGGCCATGACAGGCCGGGTGGACGACGACGGGATCAACTCGGTCCGCGAACTGCTCGGCATCGGCCAGCCAGGCGCCGCGGCCGAATACCTCACCGGCTGCCTGCTGGCCGGCCGCATCCCGGTGACCTCCAGCGAGCAGTACCACCTGCGCCGGGTCCTCGACGAGACCCGCTCGACGCACGTCCTCGCGGACCGGGTGAACGTGGTCGACTCGGTGCCGGTCGACGCGCACCGGTTCGGCGAACCGGCCGAGGACGACGGAGACCTGGTGGCGGCGCTCGCGCCGGTCGCGGCACGGCTCCAGGGCGTGCGCGGGCTGTGGTGCGCCTCCCGGACGACGCCGGCCGGCGTCAGCTACGGCGCGGTGCCCCGGCGCATCCTGCTCGCCGAGGTCAGCCCGGAGGGCTCCACCACGGCGGTGGCCTACCAGCTGATCGAAGCCCTGCGCCGGGCCGGCATCAACTGCTCCGTCGACGTCTTCGACAGCGGCGCCGAACTGCCCGAATACCACCGGGAAGCCCTCGCGGCCGCGCACCGCGTCCGCCTCGACGCGCCGCCCGCGCCGCCGGCGGAGCGCCCGGCCCGGGAGGAACGCCCCGTCGAGCGCCCCGCGGAGCAGCAGCGCGCGGCGGAGCCGCAGCGGCGGGCGGTGGAGGAGCGGCCGGCGGAGCCGGAGCGCTCGATCCCGCAGCCGGCGCAGCCGGTGAGCCAGCCGGAGCACGAGACGGCGCTGGCGCAGGCCGCCGAGGCGCAGGCCGAGGCGAACGCCATGCGGGTGCCGCCGGCGGTCGACGCGAAGCTGACCGACCGGGAGCGCAACCTGCTGCGCAAGCTGCACGAGGAGCTCGCGCAGCGAGAGCAGGACCGTTCCGGCGGGTCGCGGCGGCAGAACGGGGCGAACAACGGCGAGGAGGGCTGGACGTCCACCATGCCGGGCGGCACCGGCGGCTTCCCGCCGATCGGCGCGGCCCCGGCCAACAACCAGGCCTACACGCCCCAGCAGCAGCGCTCCTAGCCAACCGCCAGGGGCGCCGTTTTGTCTGGCTGCTCACCTGCAGAAACGCCGCTCCGAACCAGCCGTGAGCGAACCGCGTCCCGGCGGCTACACCGCTGCCAGGACATCGGCGATGATCTGCTGCAGGTGCAGGCCCCGGCGGACGTCGCAGGGGTGCTCCGTGCGCTCCTCGCGGATCATCGCGAGGAGGTCGTCGAGCATCCGGGCGTAGCACTCGCGCGCGGCGGTCCGGCGGCCGACCAGCGGTGCCTGGCCGTGCTCGCCGTACACCGCGAAGTCGACCATCGCCGGCTGCACCGGCATCCGCAGCGACAGGGTCAACGTGCTGGTCAGGTCGCCGTCGTGGCCGAACACGAGCTGCCAGAGGCCGTCGCTGCTGCGGTGCGCGAAGTGCACCTGCTCGATCTCGCCGAGCGCCGCGTCGAGCAGGTCGATCGCGTGCGGCCCCGCGTCGATCAGCGCGCCGTCCTGCTGCTGGCGCCACTCCGACGCGGCGTAGTCGCCCGCCAGCAGCCCGCCCGCGAGCCACCGTCCCGTGCCGCCCTGCACACCGTCGAGACTGCGCACGCCGGCCAGCCACTCTTGCACCTCCGGCGCGAACCGGCGGGTGAGCATCAGCAGCGCGGCCACCCCGGCCTCGTCCACCGCCTCGACGATCTCGCGGGCACCGGCCGGATCCGCGGCCAGCGGCTTCTCCAGCACCAGGTGCTTGCCCGCGCGAGCCGCCCTCGGCGCGAGCTCGGCCTGCACCGCGGGCGGAACCGCGAAGGCCACCGCGTCGACCGATTCGAGCAGCTCGTCGAAGCCGTCGACGACGGCCGCGTCGTACGGCTCGGCGAAGGTCTTGGCCGCGTCCGGTCGCCGCGCCCACACAGCCGCCAACCGCGTTCCCGGGTGCGCGGACAAGCCGGGTCCGTGCGCCCGGTGCGCCCAGGGACCCGCTCCGACCACGCCGACTCGCAGTGCTTCGTCCATGCCCGCAATGGTGCCGTTGACCCATCGCGGTTACTGCAGTTGGGGGTCCGAACGCCACGATCGGATGGCGGGGGCGCTGCGCTCTCCGTGCGAAAAATCAATTCTGGAATCACTTTCTAGTGGTTTTCCGGCATAGGGTGGCCCGCATGGAGCAACTGCCCGAAGATCGCGTCCTGCCAACGGGATTCGTGCCCGATGAGCTCCCCGCGCAGCCGGCCGCGCCCAAGGACGCGGCCACCGTGATGCTGCTCCGGGAGGGCTCCGCGGGCCCGGAAGTGTTCCTGCAGCGCAGGGTGAAGGGCATGGCCTTCGCAGGTGGCATGACGGTGTTCCCCGGTGGCGGCGTCGACCAGCGCGACGCGGACGCCTCGGTGGCCTGGAGCGGCCCGGACGCGGACTGGTGGGCCGAGCGGTTCGGCTGCACCCAGGACGTGGCCCGCGCCTTGGTGTGCGCGGCGGTGCGCGAGACGTTCGAGGAATCCGGCGTGCTGCTGGCCGGGCCGGACCCGGCGACGGTTGTCGGCGACACGAGCCACTACACCGGGGCCCGCGCCGCGCTGGTCTCCCGCGAGATGTCGCTGGCGAAGTTCCTCGCCGACGAAGGGCTGGTGCTGCGCGCCGACCTGCTGCGGCCGTGGGCGAACTGGGTGACGCCCGAGCGCGAGCCGCGCCGCTACGACACGCGGTTCTTCCTCGCCGCGATGCCCGCCGGGCAGCGGGCCGACGCGGTCACCTCGGAGGCGTCCGAGGCGTACTGGTCCACCCCGCAGCAGGCGCTGGCGGACTTCGAGGCGGGTCGCTGCCACCTGCTCCCGCCGACCCAAGTCACGCTCGGCGAGCTCGCCGAGTGCGGCAGCCTGCCCGCGGCGCTGGCCGCGGAGCGCACCCTCGCCAAGGTCATGCCGAAGCTGGTGCGCCGCAACGGCCGGTGGCACGCGGTGCTGCCGGGCGAACCCGGATTCGAGGAGGCGAAGTGATGGAGCACCCGGCCTACGGAACGCTGCGCCAGGTCACCCCGTACGCGTCGGTGCTGCTCGCGCACAACCCGTCGCCGATGACCCTGGAAGGCACCAACACGTGGGTGGTGCGCGACCCGGGCGCGGGCGACTGCGTGGTGATCGACCCGGGCCCGGACGACGCCGAACACCTGCGCCGGGTCGCCGACCAGGGCCCGGTGTCGCTGGTGCTGCTCACGCACCACCACGGCGACCACACCGACGGCGTCGAGCAGTTCGTCGAGCTCACCGGGGCACCGGTGCGCGCGCTCGACCCGGCGCTGTGCCGGGGCGCGGAGGCGTTCCGCGACGGCGAGGCCATCAAGGCCTGCGGCGTGGAGCTCCGGGTGGTCGCCACGGCTGGCCACACGGCCGACTCGGTGTGCTTCATCGCCGACCACGACGAACCGGCCGTGTTCACCGGCGACAGCATCCTGGGCCGGGGCACGACGGTCGTGGCGCAGCCCGACGGCCACCTCGGCTCCTACCTCGCATCGCTGCGCCTGCTCGCCGAGCTGCCGCCGGGCCTGCGGGTGCTGCCAGGCCACGGCCCGGAGCTGCCCGACGCCCGGGCGATCGCGACGGCCTACCTGGAGCACCGCGAACAGCGCCTCGACCAGGTCCGCGCGGCCGTCCGAGACCACGGGCCGGAGGTCACGCCGCGCCAGGTGGTGGAGGTCGTCTACGCGGACGTCGACCGCTCGGTCTGGCCAGCGGCGGAGTGGACGGTCCAAGCCCAACTCGCCTACCTGCGAGAACAGGGTGAGCTCCGGGGCTGACCGTCAGGTCCGCTTGGGCATCAGCACGTAGTGCAGTTCGGCGCCGGACGGGTCCGGCTCCGCGCCGGTGATCACCGTCGAACGGCGGTTGCCCGCGCGGAGACCGATGCGGACGGTCTGCGCGCCGAACGCCTGCAGCGCATCCGAGAGGTATCGGGGCTGGTAGGCGGTGGTGATGCGATCGCCGCTGGTGGTGGCCTTGACCGCCTCCTCGGCGTCGCCGAACTGCTGGTCTGCCGCGCGCACGCGCACCTCGGCGTCGCCGACCTCCAGCAGCAGCGTGCCCTGCGCCCCGGCGAACGGCGTCACCCGGCGCACGGCTCCGGCGAGCTCGGCGGCCGCGACGTCGACGGTGCCGTCGAAGGCGTCGGCGAGGTGGCGCGCCTCGCTCGGGAACGGCGCGTCCAGCACGGTGCTGCTGACTTCGGTCGTCGGCCAGCTCATGCCGACCCGGTCCGCGTCGGCGTGCAGCACGACCTCGGCGTCGTCGGCCTGCTTGGCGATCTCGGCGAGCAGGTTCGCCGGGATCAGCACGTCGAGCTCGGCCACCTCGGATTCCCACGGCACGCTCGCCACCGCCATCCGGAACCGGTCGGTCCCGACGAACACCAACCGCTCACCGAGCTGCTTGACGTGCACGCCGGTGAACACGGGGAGCGCGTCGTCGCGCGACGCGGTGGACGCCGCGACAGCGGCCAGCGGCAGGACGTCGGTGCCGAGCACGCCGACGCGCGGCGGAGCCTCGCGGATGCCGGGGTGGGACGGCAGGTCGAGGAGGGGGAGCGCGAAGCGCGCATTCGGCGTGCGCAGCGCGAGCTTGCGGCCCTCGACGACGAGCCGCACTTCAGGGCTGTCGATGTTGCGCAGCGTCTCGGCGAAGGGACGGCCGGGCACGAGCACGCGGCCTTCGGCGTGCGTCCGCGCCCCGCGGCTCAACCGCATGCTGCGTTCCCGGTCGGTGCCTGCGAGCACGAAGCCGTGTGCGTCGGCTTCGAGCACGATGCCGCTGAGCACCGGGTCGAGCACCCGGCCACGCAGCAGGCGAACAAGATCGTTGGCGGCGGACGCAAGCGTCCGGGTCGCCGAGGTGACGTCGAGGTCCATGCGCGCAAGCTAGCCACCAGCACCGACAGCCCGAGCCGCACGACGTTTCCGCGGGTGATGGCTCGTGAGTGGTTTGGAGCGCCATAGCACTCCAAACCGTTCACGAGTCCTGACCAGGCAGAACGGTTACTTGCCGGCGAGGGAGAGGTCGGCGCGGGACGTGGCGGGGACCAGGGTGCCCCGGCGCAGCCAGAGGACCGCGGCGACGATGACGCCGACCGCGCTCGCGGTCAGGAACGACGCCGCCGGGCCGCTGATCTCGACCAGCTGCCCGCTGATCGACTGGCCGATGGCCGCGCCCAGCGTCACCGAGGTGACCACCCAGCCGAACGCCTCGGTGGCGGTGCCCGCCGGCGCCGCGATCTCGATCGCCACCGAGTGCGCGGTGGACTGCGGCGTGATCAGGCTGCCGGCCACCAGCAGCGCCAGGCACAGGCCCCACAGCGTCGACGGCACGGCCAGCAGCGTGAGCAGCACGGCGAAGCCGAACAGCAGCGCGGGCAGCCGCAGGTGCATCGGTCGAGGCCAGGGCCGCAGTCCGTAGGCGACGCCGACGATCACCGAGCTGACCGACAGCAGGCTCAGCAGCAGGCCGCCGGCCGTCGGGTGGCCCGCGTCCACCGCGGCCGCGGGCACCCCGACCTCGATGAAGCCGATCAGCATGCCGAAGCCCAGCGCGGCCAGCGCCACGGTCCGCATTCCGGGGCTGGCGATCGCCCCGAGCAGGCTGCCGCCGCCGCTGGGCAGGGGCTCCGGGCGGTGGCTGCGCGCGGCGCGGGTGGAGGCGAAGCCGACGCTGCCGACGACCATGCACGTGGCACCGACGACGACCCCGGTCCCCGGCCACGGCATCGCGACCATGAGCCCGGCCAGGCCCGGGCCGAGGATGAAGAAGACCTCCATGCTGATCGCCTCGTACGAGTAGGCCGCGTCCCGCGCCGGGCCGGGCGGCAGCAGCCGCCCCCACAGCGCCCGCGACGCCGGGCCCACCATCGGCTCGCTGATCCCGACCAGGAACGCCAGTGCGGTCATCATCGCCACCGGGGCGTGCAGCTCGATGGCCACCACCTCGATGGCCACCAGCGTCGCGAACACGCCGGACATCACGTACAGCGGGATGGTCGGTCCCACCCGGTCCATCACCCGGCCCTGCGCGACCGAGCCGCAGGCGACGCCGATCAGCGCGCCCGCCGACACCATTCCGGCCGCCGCGAACGATCCGGTCTGGCGCTGCACGTAGAGCATCAGGGCGAGGCCGACCATCGCGATCGGCAGGCGGCCGAGCAGCGAGGTGATGACGGGCCCGCGGGCGCCGGGGGCGGTCAGGGCCGTGCGGTAGTCGGTGAGGGACGTGGATTGGGACACGCGAACCAGTATTCCAATTGTGGTACGACAGTACCAACTCGGTTTCGGGTAATCCGCCTCACGCGCGCCGGAAAAGGACCTTCTACCCGGTTCGTTCGGCGCCGAAACAGGGCACACTCATAAAAGAGCGGCTACGCAATCCGGGTGAACTCTGCAACCGGGCTGAGGGTGGCTGCGTCCTGGAAGGTGAGAGGGGTTGCTGGTGGCACCGGCCGTCCAGCATCTTCGACAAGAGAGCTTTCCTCTGGTGCCAAGGATTCGGGGCCGACGCATCGGAGGATCGGGGGAGCGTGGTTGGTCGTCGGGGGACGAACCACGCACATGTGAAGGGGCTGGAGCGCCGCGTCGGGGGCGGCGCCCAGCCCCTTCACATGCACCAAGTGCAGGCGCGGGCGTCAGAAGCCGCCACCGCCGCCGTCGCCACCACCGCTGAACCCGCCCCCGCTGTCGCCGCCGCTGAAGCCGCCGCCGCTGTCGCCGCCGAAGCCGCTCCCGCTGTCACTGCTCCCGCTGTCGCTGCTGCCGTAATCGCTGCTCGAGTCGATGTAGGTCGCGGAGGTCGCGGTCGCGCCGGAAGAACGACGACGCCCGTTGTCCCTGGACGTGGAGGCGATGATCGCCGCCATGACCAATCCGGCGCCCGCGACCACGGCGACCAGGACCAATGCTCGGACTAAGGCCGGTTCCACCTGTTCGATCCCCTCGGCTCGGTCCGGTCCTAGGTCCACGGTTGGACGCGCGTCGCCAGCTCAGGGTTGCGACCCGGACACGAAAAGTGAAGGAATCTCAGTCGCCCCCGCCGCCACCGGAGTCGCCACCCCCACCGGAGTCGCTGCCGCCGCCGGAATCCCAGCCACCACCCGAGTCGTGCCCCCAGCCCGAGTCGTGCCCCCAGCTCGAGTCGCCGTGGTGCCAGGTGGTGCCGGAATCGACGGCGCCGCCGCTGTCCGTCGAGCCGTGCCGCCGACGCGCGGCGTAGTTGCGGTTGCGCTGCATGCGCGCGCGGCGCCGCGAAGGCCGGCGTTGGATCCGGTCCCAGATGATCGCGATCCCGAGGAGCAGCAGCATCGCTGCCCCGACGTAGCCGATCCAGTGCATGTCGCCCCCAGCCTGTCGGTCAACCGATCAAGGTTTACACGGGGCAGGTGTCCGATGGGTTGTCTTTCGGACACGAAAAAAAACGCGCGTCGACTGAGGAGCCCGGGAAGGAACCCCGGACCCGTCGGCCGACGCGCGTCAGTTCGCGGCGTCGCTGGTGTCAGCGGGCGCGGCGGGCCAACCGCTCCGGGTCGAGGATGAGCACGCTCTTGCCCTCGAGCCGCAGCCAACCGCGGTGCGCGAAGTCGGCCAGCGCCTTGTTCACGGTCTCCCGCGATGCGCCGACGTACTGCGCGATCTCTTCCTGCGTCAGGTCGTGGGTGACCCGCAGCAGGCCGGCCTCCTGGCTGCCGAACCGCTGCGCGAGCTGCAGCAGCGCCTTGGCGACCCGGCCCGGCACATCGGTGAAGATGAGGTCGGCCAGCATGCCGTTGGTCCGGCGCAGCCTGCGAGCGACCACGCGCAGCAGCTGCTCGGCGATCTCCGGGCGAGTGGCGATCCACTGCCGCAGCGCCGTCCGGTCCATGCTCAGCGCGCGGACCTCGGTGACCGTGGTCGCCGTCGAGGTGCGCGGCCCCGGATCGAAGATGGACAGCTCGCCGAACATGTCCGACGGGCCCATGATCGCCAGCAGGTTCTCCCTGCCGTCCGGCGACTTGCGTCCGAGCTTCACCTTGCCGGACTGAATGATGTAAAGCCGGTCTCCCGGCTCGCCCTCGGCGAAGATCACGTGTCCTCGCGGGAACTCGACCGGTTCCAGCGACTGGGCCAGTGCCTCTGCCGCGGCCGGCTCAACGCCCTGGAAGATGCCGGCCCGGGCCAGTGTCTCGTCCACCTCGTCCCTCCATGTTGAGACGCGGCGGCTGTCTGTGGTGCCGGACCCGCGAGTGCGAATCTAGCGGTGTGCCGCCGATCACTACCAGTAATTCTAAGACTGGTCGCGGGAACGGCGAGTACGCAGCCTACCGGCGCGTCCCACCCTGCGAAGCTGGAACAACTCCAGCGCGCGTCCAATACCTTGCCGGAACAGCGCCCGCACCTCGTCGGGGCGAGCGTTCTCCAGCAGCTCCTCCACCTCGTTCTCCTGCACCGCCACGTGCCGCAGGCGAGCCTCCACGCGCTCCATGAAGAGGGTGAAGAACATGATCACGAGCGGCACGACGATGACGAACCAGGCAGCCATCATGAGTTAAATCCTCGCTCATACCTTCGGGGCGGGTGCAACCGGGGTCGGGTTCCCGGCGAGCGTGACGATCCGACCACCTCTGGTGACGGTCGGTGCCCATGGTCCGGTGGGGTGCCCGGACCGTGTCCGCAGCGCAGCCTATCCGGATGCGTAAGGCCCCCTGCGCCCGACACACCTCGGCGGCCGGGAGCAGCGCCGGTGCGGCCGGTGGGCCGAGGCGATCGGATCCGTAGTCTGGTGGGGTGTCAGACCTGGCTCGGAACAAGCGCAAGAGTGCCGCCGCCGGCTCGGGCGGTGAGACCCGGCTGGGGCTGGTCCGGCGAGCCCGCCGGATGCTGCGGGCGCTGGCCGAGGCGTATCCGGACGCGCACTGCGAGCTGGACTTCGAGACGCCCCTGGAACTGGCGGTCGCCACGATCCTGTCCGCCCAGTGCACCGACAAGCGGGTCAACGAGGTCACCCCGGCCCTGTTCCGGCGGTACCCGACGGCCGCCGCCTACGCGGGGGCCGACCGCACCGAGCTGGAGGAGATGATCCGCTCCACCGGCTTCTACCGGAACAAGGCCGCGTCGTTGATGGGCCTGGGCGCGGCGCTGGTGGAGAAATACGACGGCGAGGTGCCGCGGAAGCTGGACCAGCTGGTCAAGCTGCCGGGCATCGGCCGGAAGACGGCCAACGTGATCCTCGGCAACGCCTTCGACGTCCCGGGCATCACGGTGGACACCCACTTCGGACGGCTGGTCCGGCGCTGGGGCTGGACCGCGGAGGAGGACCCGGTCAAGGTCGAGCACGCCATCGGCGAGCTGATCCCGCGCAAGGAGTGGACGATGCTCTCGCACCGGGTGATCTTCCACGGCCGCCGCGTCTGCCACGCCCGCAAGCCCGCCTGCGGCGCCTGCCTGCTGGCCAAGGACTGCCCGTCGTACGGGCTGGGCCCGACCGAGGCCGTCCCGGCGGCGAAGCTGGTCCGCGGCCCGGAGACGCCGCGGCTGCTGGCGCTGGCCGGAGTCGTCGACGAGGTCCCGGAGAGCACCGTCGAACAGGCCGCGGCGAAGGAGCCGGTGGCGTGAACCTGCGCGCCTACGGCAACGAGATCCGCTGGACGATCGTAGTGCTCGTGCTCGCCGTGGTCGGCGTGATCGCGCTCTGGCCGCGCGACGCCGACCAGCAGCAGGAGCAGACCGCCGCGCCCGCTCCGCCGCCGGCGGCCCGCGCCATCGACCCCGCGCAGCGAGCGGCGGCGGCGCTCCAGCCCTGCCCGGCGGCCGAAGGCGGCCCGGCGGAGCTGGCCGGGATCGCCGGCAGCTGCCTGGCCGACGGGCGGCCCGCCGACGCGGGCTCCGCCGTCGCCGGTGGACCGACGCTGGTCAACCTCTGGGCGACCTGGTGCGCGCCGTGCCGCACCGAGCTGCCCGCGCTGCAGGCCTACGCCGAGCAGCCGGGCGCGATCCGGGTGCTGGGCGTCCAAGTGCAGAGCGATCCGGCGGACGGTCTTGACCTCCTGACCCAGCTGGGCGTTCACTTCCCCAACGTGCATGACGGGGACAACCGCATCAGGGCCGCGCTGAAGGCGCCGAACGTGCTGCCGATCAGCTACGTGGTGACCGCCTCCGGCGAGGTGCGCCGCATCGATCCGCCAGTCGCGTTCAAGAGCCCGGAGGAGATCCGGGCGGCCGTCGACCGGACCTTGGGGAGCGCTCGGTGAACCCGCTGCGAACGGGCCCGCTGGTCGACCCGGCGGAGCTGCCGGACTGGCTGCGCGGCCTGGTCGAGCGATCCGCCGACCTCGATCCGGGGCACTTCGGCTGGCCGCGCGAGAACCCGCCGGCGGAGGCCCGCCCGGCCGCGGTGCTGGTGCTCTTCGGCGAGGGCGCCGACGGCCCGGACGTGCTGCTGCTGCGCCGCGCCGACGGGCTGAGCTCGCATCCCGGCCAGGTTGCTTTCCCGGGTGGCTCGCTCGACGATGTTGATCGCGGGCCGGTCGACGCCGCGTTGCGGGAAGCCGTCGAGGAGGTGGGGTTGCGGCCGGAGGGCGTCCGCCCGGTGGCGACGCTGCCGGAACTGCACGTGGCGCACAGCGGCTTCCGGGTGACCCCGGTGCTGGCGCACTGGGCCGAGCCGTCCCCGGTCGCGCCGGTGGATCCCGGCGAGACGGCGGCGGTGGCCAGGGTGCCGATCTCCTGGCTCACCGATCCGGCGAACCGGCTGCGGGTGGAGCTGACCGGTCGGCACGCGAGCCCGGCGTTCCTGGTGCCCGGGATGCTGGTGTGGGGTTTCACCGGCGGCCTGCTGTCGGGGCTGCTGGACCTGGCCGGCTGGTCGCGGCGCTGGAACCGCGCCGACGTGCGAGAACTCGACGAGGCGTGGCGGGCCGCGGAGGAGGCCGAGGACATCGGCTTCGGGCGTTCGTGAACGGTTTGGGAACCTGTTCTCGTCTTCCAGCACGCGCGGGACCGCTTCGAGGACGGGTTGTGGGACCGTGGTGCGCCGCCGATCGTCGGCGAGATTGAGGTGAGCGGGTGAACTGGGTCGACCTGCTGGTGGTGCTTCTGGCGCTGCTCGCCGCGGTGTCGGGGGCCCGCAGCGGCCTGGTCACCGCGCTGTTCTCGTTCCTGGGCGTGTTCATCGGCGCGGTGGTGGGCCTCAAGGTCGCGCCGCTGATCCTGGACCGCCTGGACAGCCCGGTCGCCCGCCTCGCCTTCGGCGTCGGAATCGTGGTGCTGCTGGTCGCCTTCGGCGAGACCTTCGGCATGTGGGCCGGCCGGGAACTGCGGGACCGGATCACCTCCCCGAAGCTGACCGGCGTGGACAACGCGCTCGGCGCGGTCCTGCAGTTCATCGCGGTGCTCGTGGTGGCGTGGCTGATCGCGCTGCCGTTCACGTCGGCGTCGGCGCTGCCCGGCCTCGCGGCCGCGATAAGCCGGTCGAAGGTGCTGACCGCGGTGAACTCGGTGATGCCCGCCTCGGCCAAGGCGCTGCCGGACGACCTGCGCGAAATGCTCGGGGTGTCCGGTTTTCCGCAGGCGCTGGAGCCCTTCTCGGAGACCCCGGTCGCGGAGATCGCGCCGCCGGACATGGCGCTGGCCAACAGCCAGGCGGTGCGCAACGCGCGGACCAGCGTGGTGAAGGTCCGGGGCCGGGCCACGTCCTGCGCGCGGGCGCTGGAGGGCACCGGCTTCGTGATCTCGCCGCACCGGGTGATGACGAACGCGCACGTGGTCGCGGGTACCGATCGGGTGGCGATCGAGATCGGCCGCGGCGAGTTCGACGCGAAGGTCGTGCTCTACAAGCCGGACGTGGACGTCGCGATCCTGGCGGTGCCGGACCTGGACGCGGACGCGATGACCTTCGTGCCGGGACCGGCCAGCCCGGGCAACGACGTGATCGCCCTGGGCTACCCGCTGGACGGGCCCTACACGGCGTCGGCGGGCCGCATCCGGGAGCAGATCAGGCTGCGCGGCCCGGACATCTACGACGCGAACACCGTGGTCCGCGACGTGTACACGGTGCGCGGCCGGGTGCAGAGCGGGAACTCCGGCGGGCCGCTGATCGATCCGTCCGGCAAGGTCGTGGGCGTGGTCTTCGGAGCGGCGGTGGACGACCCGGAAACGGGCTTCGCGCTCACGGCGAAGGAAGTGGCGGACGAGGTCGCGGCGGCCCCGAACCTGACCGCGGAGGTCGACACCGGCCCCTGCACCAGCTGACCCGCGCGAGCGGGAGGTCTTGCGGGCAGAGTGCTTCGGAGGCGCTTTTCGCGCGAAAACGGCGCGCCAAGGGGCTTCGCCGCCACGACGCATGGAGCCTCGCGTACCGCGCTTCCGACCAGCTCGACAGCCGATCGACGGGCTCGTGGCCCGGTGATCGGCGGGAGCGTCAGGACGCGGCCGGGGTTTCCTCGTCGTGCTTGCGCTTGGTGATCTTCGTGGTGTCCTTGAGCGTTTCGATGGTGCGCTTCGGCGCCCGGATCTTGCGCACCCGCATGTAGCCGAGCAGCGCCAGCAGGCCCGCGACCAGCAGCATCACCAGGAACACGATGCCGAAGGCCGCCCAGCGCCACAGGCCGAGCTGGGCCAGCCCCTCGGCCAGCGTGAAGAACAGGAAGAACAGGCTGAAACCGAGCACGGTCAGCGCGAGGACGAAGTAGACGCTGCCCTTGACGGCCTTCTTCATCTCGCCGGCGAGCTCGGTCTTGGCCAGCTCGACCTCGGACCTGACCAATGTGGACAGGTGCGTCGTGGCATCGCGTACCAACTCGCCGATGGACTGCCCGTCGGGAGCAGTGCCCTCTTCGGACAGCGGGATGGACGTGACCGCGGTCCACCCCGCACCGTCACGGCTGCCGTTGGTGCTCTTCTGGGCGCTGTTCACGTGCCCCATCGTGCCACGCGCGATCAGTACGCCACCGGGCGACTCGCGGTGCGTTACCCGCGAGTGACCCGCGACGCCAGGTGTTCCGCAGTTTCAATTGAAACCTCGTGCCGGGCCTCGGGCCCGCAGTTTCAATTGAAACTGCGGTCTCCCGGGGGCTGGACGTGGAGGTCAGGCGTCGTCGGAGACGTCGCCGTTCTTGAGCTTGCGACCGCGGCGCAGCAGCACCGCCGCTGCTAGCAGCGATGCGATGGCGGAGGCGATCAGCACCGCGGCCTTGGCCCGTTCCGCCGCCGCGCCGGTCAGCGACAGGTCGGCGATCAGCAGGCTGACCGTGAAGCCGACGCCGCCGAGCATCGCCAGCGCCGCCATGTCGCGCCACTGCACCGATTCCGGCTTCGCGCCGATGCCCAGCTTGACCGCGAGGAAGGAGCTGCCGAAGATGCCGATCAGCTTGCCGGCCACCAGGCCGACGATGATCGCGATCGCGACCCGGTCCTCGCCGATCGCGGCCAGCGCCTCGCCGTCCACGGGCACGCCCGCGGCGAAGAACGCGAACACCGGCACGATCAGCCCGGCCGACCAGGGCTGCAGCCGGTGCTCCAGGCGCATCGCCGGCGAAGCAGGCTCGTGCGGGTCGCGCCGGACGCGGGTGAGCAGCCCGAGCGCCACGCCGGCGATCGTCGCGTGGATGCCGCTGGTGTGCACCGCGATCCAGGTGGCCACGGCCAGCGGCACGTACAGCCACGGCGTGGTGACCCGCTTGCGCTGCAGGTACCAGTAGACGACGCAGAGCACGACCGCCGCGAGCAGCGCGAGCACGCTGAGCCCGTCGGTGAACAGCACGGCGATCACGACGATCGCGCCGAGGTCGTCGACGACGGCGAGGCTGAGCAGGAAAACCCGCGCCGCGGTGGGCATCCAGGAGCCGGTCAGCGACAGCACGCCCAGGGCGAAGGCGATGTCGGTCGCGACCGGGATCGCCCACGCGGCGTGCGCGCCGGGCGCGCCGTGGCCGATCGCGAAGGCGAGCGCCGCGGGCACGATCATGCCGCCGATCGCGGCGATCACGGGTAGCAGCGCGTTCTTGACGTTGGAGAGCTCGCCGACCACGAGCTCGCGCTTGAGCTCCAGCCCGGCGACGAAGAAGAAGATCGCGAGCAGGCCGTCCTTGGCCCAGTCTCCGACGGACAGCCCCAGGTGCAGGGACTGCGGCCCGATCTCGAAGTCGCGGACGGCGTGGTAGATCCCGGCGGCGGGGGAGTTCGCCAGCAGCAGTGCGAGGGCGGTCGCGGCCAGCAGGACCATGCCGCCGACGGTTTCGGTCCGCAGGTAGGAGCCGAAGTCGAAGGTTCGAGCCGACTTGGCGGGGCGGGGCTGGTTGCGGGCGGCTTTTGACACTGGCGGCTCCGATCGCGGATAGCACGAACTGCGACGCCGACCAGTCTTCCCGGCACACCTTTACCGGAATCCTAACATCCGCGGCGCGCGTGATTGTCGGCGCAAACAAGATCGGGAAGGCGTCTTCCCAGGTCAAAGCGCCATTTCCGAATCGGAGAGGTCGCGAACGCAACAGGGGCGCCCTCCGTGCGGGAGGGCGCCCCTGGCGCGTCGGGCGTGCCGGTCAGTCGTCGCTGGACTTGTTCAGGCCCTTGGAGATCAGCGACATGACGGACGAGTCGGCGAGCGTGGTGACGTCGCCGACCTCGCGGTTCTCCGCGACGTCGCGCAGCAGCCGCCGCATGATCTTGCCGGAGCGCGTCTTGGGCAGCTCGGGCACGACCATGATCTGGCGGGGCTTGGCGATCGGGCCGATCTCGTGGGAGACGTGCTCGCGCAGCTCCTTGAGCGCGGCCTCGCCGCTGGCGGTGTCGTCGGTGCCGCCGCGCAGGATCACGAACGCGACGATGCCCTGGCCGGTGGTGGGGTCGGAGGCCCCGACCACGGCGGCCTCGGCGACGTTGGGGTGCGACACCAGGGCGGACTCGACCTCGGTGGTGGAGATGCGGTGCCCGGAGACGTTCATGACGTCGTCCACCCGGCCCAGCAGCCAGATGTCGCCGTCGTCGTCGTACTTGGCGCCGTCACCGGCGAAGTAGAAGCCCAGGTCGGCGAACTTCGACCAGTAGGTGTCGCGGTAGCGCTCGTCGTCGCCCCAGATGCCGCGCAGCATCGACGGCCACGGCTGGTCGAGGACCAGCAGCCCGCCGCCGCCGTTGCCGACCTGGGTGCCGGTCTCGTCGACGACCTTGGCCGAGATGCCGGGCAGCGGCTGCTGCGCGGAGCCGGGCTTGGCGGCGGTGACGCCGGGCAGCGGCGAGATCATGATCGCGCCGGTCTCGGTCTGCCACCAGGTGTCCACGATCGGCGTGCGGTCGCCGCCGATGTTCTTGCGGTACCAGATCCAGGCCTCGGGGTTGATCGGCTCGCCGACCGACCCCAGCAGGCGCAGGGAGGACAGGTCGTACTTGGCGGGGATCTCCGCGCCCCACTTCATGAAGGTGCGGATGGTCGTCGGGGCGGTGTAGTAGATCGTCACCCCGTACTTCTGCACGACCTCCCAGTGCCGGCCCTCGTGCGGCGCGTTGGGGGTGCCCTCGTAGACGACCTGCGTCGCCCCGTTGGCCAGCGGGCCGTAGACGATGTAGCTGTGGCCGGTGACCCAGCCGATGTCCGCGGTGCACCAGAACACGTCCGACTCGGGCTTGAGGTCGAAGACGTTGTGGTGCGTGTAGGCGACCTGGGTGAGGTAGCCGCCGGAGGTGTGCAGGATGCCCTTGGGGCGTCCGGTGGTGCCCGAGGTGTAGAGGATGAACAGCGGGTTCTCGGCGTCGAAGGCTTCCGGGGTGTGCACGTCCGGCTGGCCGGCGACGACGTCGTCCCACCACTTGTCGCGCGAGTCGTCCCAGGCCACCTCGCCGCTGGTGCGGCGCACCACGACCACGTGCTGGACGCTGGGGGTCTCCGCGACGGCCTCGTCGAC